>JAJDZH010000426.1 GCA_022824725.1 Thermoanaerobaculia bacterium
CCGCGATGACCGGAACGGGCATCGCGTGCCAGCCCCAGACCGCGAACTGGGCTCGGTTGGCGGGGTTGTCGTCGCTGCGCTCCACCAGCTCGCGCGACGACGAACTGCTTCCCGCGTTCTGCTGCATCGCACGGAAGCTGCCGAAGTCGAGGCCGGCGCAGAAGGCGCGGCCGTTGCCCGAGAGCACGACCGCTCGCACGGACGAGTCTTCGGCCAGCTCGCGGGCGGTGCTGCCCAGGGCGTCGAACATCGCGCCGTCCAGCGCGTTCAGCTTGTCCGCGCGATCGAGACGCACGTCGGCGACGCCGCCTTCGATGTCGACGGTGAGGCGGGGGCGGGCGGCTACATCGGTCATGGAGTTCTCCGGGTGCGTGGTGGGTCGTTGGCGGTGCGAGAGCGTACCGCAGGGTGGCCTCAGGGCTTAGGCCCAGCCCCGGGATCTCTCGACGGCGCGCCGCCAGCCGGCGGCCCGGCGCTCCTGCTCGGCCGGCGTGGACCGCGGCTCGAACTCGCGGTCGAGCGCCCAGTTCCTGGTCACGTCGGCCTGGTCGGCCCAGAAGTTCACCGCGAGACCGGCCAGATAGGCGGCGCCCAGCGCCGTCGTCTCGGCGACCACCGGCCGCTCGACCCGCGTACCCAGCAGGTCGGCCTGGAACTGCATCAGGGCGTCGTTGACGGCCGCGCCGCCGTCGACGCGCAAACCGGTCATGCTGGCGCTGGCGTCGGCTTCCATGGCCCGGACGACGTCGAGGCTCTGATACGCCATCGATTCGACCGTGGCTCGGGCCACGTGGCCGGCAGTGGTGGACCGCTCCAGGCCGATCAGGAGGCCCCGTGCGTAGGGGTCCCAGTACGGCGCGCCGAGGCCGACGAACGCGGGCACGAGGTAGACGCCGCCGCTGTCCTTCTCGGTCGCCGCGAGTTCCTCGACCTGCTCGGATCTCTCGATCAGGCCGAGGCCGTCGCGCAGCCACTGGACCGCGGCGCCGCCGACGAAGACCGAACCCTCCAGGCAGTAGGTCGGTCGCCCGCCAAGCATCCAGCCGACGGTGGAGAGCAGGCCGTTCTCCGATGCCACCGCCCGGTTGCCCGTGTTCATCAGAATGAAGCAGCCCGTGCCGTAGGTGTTCTTGACCATGCCCCGTTCGAAGCAGCCCTGGCCGAAGGTCGCCGCCTGCTGGTCTCCGGCGATGCCGGCGACCTTGATCGGACGGCCGAAGAGACCCGCCTCGGTGTGGCCGAAGTCGCCGCTCGAGTCGCGAACCTCGGGCAACATGGCCCGCGGCACGCCCAGGATCCCGAGCAGCTCGTCGTCCCAGTCCAGGCTGTGAATGTCGAACAGCAGGGTGCGCGAGGCGTTGCTCGCGTCGGTCGCGTGGACCCGGCCGCCGGTCAGCCGCCAGAGCAGGAAGCTGTCGATCGTTCCCGCCAGGATCTCGCCCCGCGCCGCCCGGGCATGGAGGTCGTGCTTCTCGAGGAGATGGGCGATCTTCGTGCCGGAGAAGTAGGGGTCGAGCACCAGGCCGGTCCTGGCCCGGAACAGGTCCTCGTGGCCCTGCTCCTTGAGCTGCTCGCAGAGTGGCGCCGTGATGCGGCTCTGCCAGACGATCGCGTTGTCGACCGGTTTGCCGCTGTCACGCTCCCAGAGCACGACCGTCTCCCGCTGGTTGGCGATGCCGATGGCGGCGATGTCCGGGACGGCGGCGCCGGCCTTGTCGATGGCGGCGCGGGCCGTTTCGATCTGGGTGTTCCAGATCGCCTCGGGATCGTGTTCGACGTGACCGGGCGAGGGGTAGAGCTGCGGGAACTCCTCCTGCGCGGAGGCGGCGGCCGTGCCCTGGCGCTCGAACAGGATGGAACGGCTGGACGTGGTGCCCTGGTCGAGGGCGAGAACGTAGGTCATGTTCGGCTACGCCTGCCAGCCGAGTGCCTGGAAGGCCAGCGCGCCGAGGACGCCGCCGACCAGCGGTCCCGCCACCGGGACCCAGGCGTAGCCCCAGTCCGAACCGCCCTTGCCCGGGATCGGCAGGACCGCGTGGGCGATGCGCGGGCCCAGGTCGCGCGCGGGGTTGATCGCGTAGCCCGTGGGGCCGCCGAGGCCGAGCCCGATCCCCCAGACCAGGAAACCGACCAGCAGCGGATTGATGCCGGTGGCGAAGACGGCCGAGAGGTCGATTCCGCCGCCGCTCAGTTCGGAGGCGTTCGCGGCGATCGCGAGCACGCCGAAGACGAGGACGGCGGTGCCGACCACCTCGGTCACGAAGTTCGCGCCACGGCGGCGCGGAATCTCCGGAGCGGTGCAAAACACCCCGAGCTTCGCCGACGGATCGGTGGTGACCGCCCAGTGGGGCCGGTAGGTGAAGTAGACGACGACAGCGCCGAGGAAGGCGCCCAGCAACTGCGCGCCGATGTAGGTCGGCAGCAGGGCCGCTTCGAGTTCGCCGATCGACCACATCCCGAGGCTGACGGCCGGGTTGATGTGTGCGCCGCTGATCCGGCCGACACAGTAGACGGCGAGCGCGACGGCGAGCCCCCAGCCTGTCGTGATGACGATCCAGCCGCCGTCGTTGCCCTTGGTGCGGGTGAGGACGACGTTGGCCACGACGCCGTCGCCCAGGATGATCAGGAGCGCGGTGCCGACCAGCTCGGCGACGAAGATGTCCATGCGGGTCTCCTCTTGTTCTGCGGCGCGGCCCCGGAGAATACACTTCGCTCCGACATTCCCGGCCCCCAGGCAGCAGGAGAGATCGACGATGGACCAGTGGAAGAACCCGTTCTCGAGACAGACCTTCGCCTTTCTGCGCGAGCTCGCGGAGAACAACGACCGCGACTGGTTCAAGGCCAACGGCGAGCGCTACGAAGATGTCGTGCGGGAGCCGGCGCTGCAGTTCATCAGCGACTTCGGGACGCGGATCGACGAGGTCTCGAGCCACTTTCTTGCGGTTCCGAAGAAAATCGGCGGTTCCCTGTTCCGTATCCACCGGGACGTGCGGTTCTCTCGGGACAAGCGGCCCTACAAGACCCACATCGGCATCCACTTCCGCCACGAGCAGCATCGCGATGCCCACGCGCCCGGCTTCTACCTCCACATCGAACCTGGAAGCGTGTTCATGGGCGGCGGGATGTGGCGGCCGCACCCGGAGGCGCTACGGGCGATCCGGGGGCAGATCGTGGAGGACGGAGCGGGCTGGGCCGAGGTCACGTCGAAGCCGGGGCTCGGCGAGGAGCTCGAACTGGGCGGCGAGAGTCTGAAGCGGGCGCCGCGAGGGTTCGACGCGGATCATCCGCGGATCGACGACATCAAGCGCAAGTCCTTCATGGCCGTGGCGCATCTCAACCAGACGCGCCTGCTTCGCGCCGGCTTTCTGGACGACTTCACGGCACTCTGCGTCGCCGCGTCGCCCCTGATGCGCTTCGTCTGCCGGTCGACCGGCGTCCCGTACTAGCTCGCCTTCGTCCGCCGGCTGTCGACGGCCGTCGACAGGTTCTCGAAGGTGACGCCGAGGCGTTCGGCGGTGAGCGCGGCGAGGGAAGTCCTGGCGACGCCGGCGTTGAACTGGTAGGTGCTCCGGCGGGCTTCGTCGAGCTCGACCTGGAGGAACTCCAGGCCCAGCTCGTGGTGGTTCTCCTCCAGGGAGCGGGCGTGGTCGAGGAAGTGGGTCGTTACGTAGGCCACCGGATCGACGCGCCGGAGGAGCTGCAGAACCAGCGTGAAGACCTCGATGCCCTCCGACGGGTTGGTACCGGAGCAGAGCTCGTCCAGGATGACCATCGAGCCGTGCTCCATCTCCTCGAACAGGGTGCGGATGCGTACGAGTTCCCGGCCCAGGCGGCCCTCCACCTGGTCCGCGCGCTCCCGTTCGATCAGGGAGACGAAGAGCCCGTTCTGCACCCGCAGGCGGCCCCGGGCGCACGGTGCGAAGAGGCCCGACTGAGCGAGCAGTTGCGTGAGCGCGATGGCCTGGATCAGCCGCGTCTTCCCGCCCGAGTTGGGCCCGGTCACGACGGTGATCGGCACGCTGCCGGCGGTGCTCACGGTGCATGGCACGGGCGCCTGCTCCTGGTGCAGCAGCAGGGGGTTCCACAGGTCTTCGCAGACGAACCCCGGGCCGGTGTCGTGGTCGGGCAGGATCTCGGGGAGACACATCGCGAGGCCGCGTCTGGCGGCGCGGTCCCTCAGCGCGCGCACCGCGAGGTAGAGCTCCAGTTGGCCAAGCATCTGGATCAGCGGGATCAGGGCCGGAGACAGGGAGACGTAGACCCGCTCGATCACGCGGTTCAGGAGCTCCCGGTTCGTCATCGAGTAGCCGCCGATGCCGAGCCGCAGCCGGTCCAGGAAGCGCTTGATCGGTCCCGTCCAGAAGGGATTGTCGCTGCATTCGTCGAGGGACCGCACGTCGACCCGGCGGATCCGGCCGTCGCCGCCCAGGGTGATGTCGAGGTTCAGTTGGGCGAGCTGGTCTTCGTAATCGAGCAGGGCGGCGAGGGTGCTGTACTCCTCGGTCTCGTGGATCGCGGCCGCTCCCTCGTGGAGGCGCCGGAGGCCGGAGCGGGCGGATCCGAATCTGTCGTGCATCAGGTCGATGACGAGGCGGCTCTGCTTCAGGATGTCCAGGTTGTGGGCGGCCGTGTCGACGATGCGGTGGTAGCGGGGCGTCCGGTGAAGCGACAGCAGGGCGAACAGTTCGCGGTAGAGCCGTTTGGCCGACGCCAGGATCTCCTCGTTCTCGTCCATCTCGTGCAGGATGGACTGGCGGAACTCGACCGTCCGCAGATCGGTCGGGGTAGCGGAAAGCGCGCGTCGGAGGAAGCGTTCGTTGATCGGGTATCGGACGCCGTCCATCGCGATCTCGAAGCTCTCCGCGATCAGGCGATCGACGAACAGGTCCTGCTCGAAGAACTCCGGCCGCCAGGTGGTCGGCGGCGTCTCCGCCTCCGCCATCAGGTCGTGGAATTCGGTGCCGATCTCCCGGCCGAGAATGGCGAGGCCGAGCAGGTCCGTCAGAGCCTCCCGGTCGATGCCGAGAAAGGGCTCCCGGTTCAGGAGATCCGGGATCGGGATCATGGCTCTAGCGGCGCAGCGGAGACCGGCGGCGTCGCTCGTTGAGCGACCGCATCTCACGGTAGGGGGCCACTCCCTCGACTTCGCTGCGAGGCAGCGCGTGACCGAGCGCGAGCTCTATCTGGCGGACGATCGGCTTGTCGAGCCAGGTACCGATCGAGGACACGACCCCTTCGGCGGCGCCGCGGGCGGTGCGGCCGGCGCGATGGATGTAGTCCTCCGCGGTGTCAGGCAGGTCGTAGTTCAGGATGTGCTCGATGCCCACGACGTCGATGCCGCGGGCCGCGATGTTCGTCGCCACCAGGATGCGATGACGACCTGCGCGGAAACTCTCCAGTGCCGCGACCCGGTGCTTCTGTGAACGGTCGGAGTGGATGCGCGCCACGCTGTGCCGCCCTCGCTCCAGCACCCGGCAGAGCCACTCGGCGTCGGAGCGGCGCTTGGTGAAGACGAGGGTCGAGCCGGGAACGGAGTCGAGCAGCGCCAGGGCGCAGCTCTTCTTGTCCTTCTCGTCGACCAGGTAGAGGCGGTGTTCGATGCCGGAAGCGGCGCCGCGGGGCGCCAGGTCGATCCGGAGCGGGTCGTCCATGTAGCGCTGGGCCAGGCGCTCGATCGGGGGCGGCATGGTGGCCGAGAACAGCATGGTGTGCCGCTTGCTGGGCACCTGCGTCACGATCCGCTGCACCTGGGGCATGAAGCCGAGGTCGAGCATGTGATCGGCTTCGTCCAGCACGAGTTCCTCGACGTTGCGGAGGCTCACCGTGCCGCGTTCGGTGTGGTCCAGCAGCCGGCCGGGGGTTGCCACCAGGACATCGGGGTCCCGGCGCAACTGGTCGAACTGCGGCCCGATCTTGACGCCCCCGATCAGGCAGGCCGAGGTGACCTGCAGCGGGCTCTTGCGGAAGACATCGAGGAAGGCCTTGGTCTGCAGGGCGATCTCGCGCGTGGGGCAGACGACGAGAGCTCGCACGCCCTTGCCCTGGCCGAGGCGCTGGATGATCGGCAGGACGAAGGCGGCCGTCTTGCCGGAGCCGGTCTCCGCCAGGCCGATCAGGTCCTTGCCGGCGATCGCATCGGGGATCACGTCGGCCTGGATCGGCGTCGGATGCTCGAAGCCGATTCCGGCGAGCACGTCCAGGATCTCCCGGTTCAGCCCCAGGCTGCGGAAGTCCCGGTTGGTCGTCTCGACGTGGTGTTGGGGTATCGCCGGTTCTGCGGGTGTTCCACCGGCGTCGTTCGGGGCACTTGTACCGTTTGCCACGGTGGTGATCATACCAGTGCGTTTGGCGCCTGTAAGTGTCTGCCAGTCAGTGATTTCACGTCCGTGAAGAGTTATTGGCGGCGAAGGCCGAGCCGCTGGAGGAACCCGCGTCGTGCGGGTGTGAGCTGCTTCGGCGGGTCGGCGCTCCTGGCGATGCGGCCGCCGCGGTCGGTCGCTTCGGCCCAGAACTGAAGGCTGCGGCCCCCGTGCTCGGCTTGCGTCACCTTGGCCTGAAAGGCGACCTCGGTGCTCCTTCCGTCGCCCGCACCGTCCGCGGCACGCGCCGGCTCAGGTTCGGCCGGGCCGAGAACCGCTTCGACGACGTCGCCTTCGCCGTCGCGGTCGAACCAGCGCCAGAAGAAGCGCACGGAGACGACGTCGTAGTCGTCCCGGGCACGGACCAGCAGGACGATGTCCTCACGGCGGTCGTACTCGACCTGGTCCAGGCTCGTACCGTCCGCGGCCAGTATCTCGACGGCGGGGCTTCCCTGGTCGAGGTCGTCCAGAAGAAACACGAGGGTGGATTCAACCTGGGCCAGACGGCGACGGTTCTCAGGCGTCCGCTCCATGGCGGCCAGAACCTCGAGCGCCTCGTGCGGTCGTTCCCGGCCCAGCAGCTCGATCTCGCGGATCGCTGCGTCCAGGTCGCTCCGGCGCCGGAACACGGATTCGATGGAAGCCAGCCTGGCATCGACGGAACCGGCTTCCCTTGCCGCGTCGCCGCGGAGCGATCTGAGTTCGAGCAGGAGCGTTCGTGCTTCGTCCAGGCGGTTCGCCGCCATCAGCCGCTCGGCGGTGTCCTCGATCGCTTCGGCGGCACGATCCTCGAAGGCGAGGCCGACGGCGAATCTCGGGTGGCGCCGGGCGAAGTCCTGGGCCAGCCGGAGCGCCGCCAGACGGTCGCTGCCGAGCAGACCTTCGATCGCGTCGACCTCCGCCGTCAGCCGCCGCGCGTCGTCGATGTAGCGGGATGCTTCCGGGTCGCGCCGGAGGGCGATCGTCCCCTCGCGCGACAGCGAACCCAGGGTTCGCCGAAGACGATCGAGGTCGGCGTCCTCGAAGCCCCGTTCGAACTCCAGGGCGGCCCGCAGGGCAGGGTCGTTGCCGAGCCGCTCCAGCATCGCGGCCATGGTCTCCCGATGGTCGGGAAGCAGCTCCACCGCGGCGGGACTGGCCTCGAAGCCGAGCATCAGGCGCTGCGCTTCGCGGAGTCTTCCCTGGGCCATCAGGTCGATCGCGTCGCTGAGCGCGCGCGGCAGGGGCGGCGGAGGCTTGGGTTCCGGGCGAGATGGCAGAGGAGCCGGGGCGCCGCGGGATGCGTCGTTGGAGGGGGCGGTCGGATTGTCCGGCGCCGTCCACCGCAGGAGGACGAGGGCTGCCGCGACACCGATCGCGGCCGCCGCCAGGATCTGCTTCGGCCGCGGCGGCGCGGCCGGTCCGGATGCGGTTGGCGGCATCCGGCCATCCTAGTTGCTGATAGGTTCCAGGGTGCTTGCAGGTACCGCGCACGGGTCATCGCGCGAAGATCGTCCGGAGGGCTGCGAAATGTCGAAGAGACTTCTTTTCCCGCTCCTGTTCGTCCCGCTGCTCGTGCTGGCGGTTCCGGCCCTGTCTCAGGATCCGGGCGCTGTGAACGTCGGCGGCGATCTGCGCGGCGGCGACGTGACCGGCGCGGTCGGCGGCCGGGACAACACCCGCGTGTTCGGCACGATCCTCGATTCGAGCGGGAACCCGCTGCCGGATGTGGACATCTGGTTCCAGAACGACCACATGCCCGCGCCGAGGCTGCGCGCGAAGGGCCGCAAGACCGGCACCTACCTCCTGCGCAACATGGGCCGGATCTTCAGCCGGGACGACTATGAAGGAATCACGGTCCGGGTCACCTTCGAGCGCGACGGCTTCCGTACGGTCATTGCGCGCGTCGCGGTCCAGCGCGACGGATCCCAGCAGCTCTATCCGATCCTGTTCCGGGAGGGCGAAGCGATGGAGTCGCAGGGCATCCGCACGGTGCTTGCCGGAAGGGTTCAGAACAGCCGCGGCAAGCCGATCAAGGGTGGCGGCGAGGTAACGATCACTTCAGGTGACGGCGCCTTCGAGGCGAGCGGTCCGGTCGAGAAGAACGGCGAGTTCGCGGTCGTGCTCTGGGACGCGCCGGAGCGCGTCAACGCCTCCTTCAAGATGACGAAGGGCGGCGCCCGCGACGACATCATCGAACTGAAGCCGTCGCCCCAGGCCGACGTCGTCGTGGCCCAGTTCTTCTACCCGCAGATGTAGCTGGCGATTACCAGCGAGGCCGGCGTTCCTCGCGCGGGCGGGCCTCGTTGACGCGGAGGGTGCGGCCGCCGAACTGCTGCCGGTCAAGGGCGGAGATGGCCTCCTGGCCACCGGACGCCATCTCGACGAAGCCGAAGCCTCGCGGCCGGCCGGTTTCACGGTCGTTGATCAGCGAAACCTCGCTCACATCGCCATGAGCCTGGAACAGCGCGCGAACCGCCTCTTCCGTCGTGTCGAAGGGGAGGTTCCCCACATAGATTCTCGTTGCCATCTGCTGCTCCTGTTCTCGGCTCCGGGTTCCACATCAATCAACGCTCGAGAACGACAGGCGCATCCTGGTTCGCCGCGTGAGCTCTGCACCCACTGCCTGAAGCCGGGACGCTAGCACAAAGGCGGCCGCCGGGGGCTGCTAGCCGTTCCCGCGCAGGTCCCGGTAGAAGGCGTCGAAGGCGTCCAGCCGATCCTTGAGCAGGCCCTGGATGACGCCGATCTTGTCTCCCAGTTCCAGGACGCCGTCGGCGTCCGGGTCGTAGACGGGCCAGTCGGGCAGACCGTCGCCGTTGGGGTCGCCGGTGGCCGCGAAGTTCACCCAGTAGCTCGCCATCGTGTCGGCGAGCGCCCTGTCCGTGTCGTCCCAGGCGTGGTTGAAGGGGCCGATCTCGTCTCCCCTCAGTTCACCGCTCTTGTGCAGATTGTCGAAGGCGTAGACGATTTCCGCCGCGTGATAGGAGCCGTAGGTTTCCGCCTCATCCCACGGCGGTACTCGGGAGAAGTAGTACATCCGGATGGGCTGCTCGCCCGTGTGGCTCTGCAGCCTGGCCCAGGTGCGCATTTGCCAGGCGAAGAACTGGTCGGCGGTGTTCTGGTACGCGGCGACGCGCGCCTGGTCGTCGTTCTCGGCGGGGTAGACCGCGAACATCGCGTCGGCGTGCTCGCCATACGTGCCCGCGAGCGCCTCGCGGTAGGCCGCGACGGTGATCCCGCCGGGGGCGGCGAACAATGCCGTGCCTTCGTCGCTGTTGAAGCCGACGATCGTGTCGACGTCGTTCTGTTCGCCGGCCGCGAAGATGTCGTGGACATCCTTCGGGAACACATGGCCGTCGCTGATCCCCACGAAGGTCGGCAGCTCGGAAGCGCCGGCTGCTTCGTAGACCTCCTCGACGGACGCGGAGCGCATGGCTGCGAGGTCGCCGGCGCCGAGCCGTTCAGCCACCTGGACGCCCTGTGACTCGGCATCGGCCAGTCGCGGCATGGGCCAGAAGATGCCGCCGCTGTGGCCGATCGCGCGGTGGAACAGCCCCGCGGCCAGGGGCGTCGCCGTGAGGTAGTTCACGCTCCAGGAGCCCGCCGACTCGCCGAAGATCGTGACCCGGCCCGGGTCCCCGCCGAAGGCGGCGATGTTGGCCTGCACCCACCGGAGTGCGGCGACCTGGTCCAGGATGCCGTAGTTACCCGACGCTCCATTCTCGTCCTCGGCCGAGAGCTCCGCGTGAGCAAGGAAGCCCATCGGTCCGAGCCGGTAGTTGATCGTCACCAGCACGACGCCGCGGTTGGCCAGGCTCTCGCCGTCGTAGAGCAGAGTGCTGCCGGAGCCGGTCTGGAGGCCGCCGCCGTGGATCCACACCATGACCGGCAGGGCGGCTTCGGCGTGTTCCGCGCCCGTCCAGACGTTCAGGTAAAGGCAGTCCTCGCCGCGTTCGATCTCGCCGGTATCGTAGAAGGAACCGGGTGGGGACAGCGGTTGCCAGCAGGAGGCGGAGAACTCCGTGGCGTCGCGGCTGCCCTCCCAGGCGGCGGCCGGTTGTGGCGGCCGCCAGCGGAGCTCGCCAACCGGCGGCGCCGCGAACGGGATGCCGGCGAACTTGAGGACTCCGGACTCGAGCGCCTGGCCTTCGACCGCGCCGAGTTCCGTGCTGACCGTCGTGGTCAGGGGCTCGACCTGCTCGCCGCCGCATGCAGACGTCAGTGCCAGGGCGGCGCCCAGGATCGCTCCGCCGGCGCGGCGGGTTGTCGCTTTGGTCGACATCGTTCAGTCCTCCCTGCCTGGGGTGTCGGGTCGTGTCTCCCGGTCGCTTCCCGGCGCCGGCCGGAAGCGCAGGGCGACGCCGTTGTTGCAGTAGCGGAGGCCGGTTGGCGCCGGCCCGTCGCTGAAGACGTGGCCCTGGTGCCCGCCGCAGCGGGAGCAGTGGTACTCGGTTCGGGGAACGATCAGCTTGAAGTCCCGCTTCGTGTCGACGGCGCCGGCGATGGGCTCGAAGAAGCTGGGCCAGCCCGTGCCGCTCTCGAACTTCGCATCCGACCGGAACAGCTCGGCGCCGCAGCCGGCGCAGAGGAAGACGCCGTTTCGGTGCTCCCGGTTGAGCGCCGAAGTGAAGGGGCGTTCGGTTGCCTCCCGCCGCAGGACACGGAACTCGTCGTGGTCGAGTCTTGCCCGCCATTCGGATTCCGGGAGGTCGAGCCGGTCGTTGTGCTCCGGGTGCGGGGCGCCCGGATCGGGCGCCGGCGCTCGGCGATCCTCGGTCGTCATGCAGCGGGCATTCTATCTTGGGTCAGAATGGACGCCATGACGACACGACGACCGCCGGTGGACCACATCGTTCGTACGCGCGACCTCTACTCGAGCCTGGGCCACGAACCCTATCGATGGGTGCGCAGCGATGACCCGCCTCCGTGGACCGAGCTCGAGAAGCCGCTCCCGGAGTGTCGAGTGGGGCTGGTTGGCTCCGGTGGCGTGTACCGGGCGGGGCAGGTCGCCTTTCATCATCGGGACGACATTTCGCTGCGTGTGATCGATACGTCGTTTCCCGTCTCGGAACTGCGGACGAGCCACTTCGCCTACGACCAGACCGATGCGCGTATCGACCCGAACGTCGTCTTCCCGGTCGACACGCTGCACGCCCTCGTGACCGAGGGCGTGATCGGCGAATTGTCGCCACGGGCCTACGCCTTCATGGGGGGGATCTACTCGGCCCGCCGCGTTCGGGAGGTGGTGGCGCCGGAGATCAGCCGCCGTCTCGCGGAGGACCAGGTCGACCTGGCGTTGCTGGTCCCCGTGTGACCGGTCTGCCATCAGTCCGTGGGACTGATAGCGCGTCGGGTTGAGGCGGACGGCGTTCCGACGACGTCGCTGACCTCCGCTCTCTCGATCACCCGCTCGGTCGATCCTCCGCGCGCCGTCTTCCTCGACTACCCCCTTGGCCATACCGCGGGCAAGGCGAAGGACCCGGAACTGCAGCGCGAGATCGTCGCCGCCGCGCTCGCGGCCGTGGACGAGCTCGAGCGCCCGGGCGCGGTGAAGATGCTGCCGTACCACTGGTCGCGCGACGACGACTGGAAGCGCGAGACGATGCTGGGCGGCGACACCCGGAGCCATCGCTCGAGCAGCCCGGAATACCAGTGCGAAGCCGACCGGGTCCTCGCGGCGGCCGCCGGGGACTGTCCGACCTGCGTCTTTCTGTGAGGTGGCGCCGGGCAGTGCAACACGCTTGCACCACCCGGCGCCGAACGGGCCGTGCCTTGCCCCTTTTGGGCACGAACCCGTTCATATCTACGAAGGGAAACCGCCGGGGTTCGCCCCGGATTCCAGATTCTCGCCGCAGGGGGGAGGCCAGTGGCCTGACCTCCGTCTGACGGGAATCTGACCGGCGCCCCTCAGCGCTCTTGCCAGGTCCTCAGAACGGCTTGTACAGCGAGAGGTACGCGGCGACCGCCGCCAGCAGCGGCAGGATGACGACCATGGGCTTGGCCAGGGCCTGGCGGCGATACGGCAGCGTCAGAGCGGCTCCGAAGCACAACCAGATGAGCAGCTTCACCCAGGCCCAACCGGGCAGGCTGCCGCCGAGCATGCCGAAGCCGGCCACGATGCTCAGGATCAGCCCGACTCCGTGCATGGCGGCAAGCAGACCGCGCAGTTGGTTGTCCTCCCTGCGGCCGCCGTTCGCGGCATGCACCGCGACGCCGCCCGCCGCGGCAAGAACCATTACCGCTCCCAGCACGTGCAGGAGCTTGTAGACCATGTAGGGCACTCTCGGGTCGGTTCCTCCCCATGTTGGTGGGGCGTCTGCCTGTTAGCGTATCGCCAATGGCGCCGCTTGAGCGACTCGACGACTGGGACGACTTCGTTGCCGAGCTCTATCCGACGCCGTTGGAGTCGGGCGGCAAGCGGCGGGAGGACTACCGGGACTTCGAGGCGCCCCCTCGCGACACCGTGCGCGAGTTCTACCGGCTGAACCACCGCCGCCAGACCTGGGACTTCGTCCAGGACAAGAAGGCGGAGTACCTGACGCTCGACCGCGCCGAGCTGTCGGCCTGGGAGGCGCTGGAGTTTCTGAACACCCTGGTCGACGACTCGGACCCGGACCTCGACCTGTCGCAGCTCGATCACCTCTTGCAGACCGCCGAGGCGATCCGGGCCGACGGACACCCCGACTGGTTCGTGCTGGCCGGACTCGTACACGATCTGGGCAAGGTCCTTTGCCTGTGGGGCGAACCGCAGTGGGCCGTGGTCGGCGACACCTTCCCGGTCGGCTGTGCGTTCTCGGACCGGATCGTCTACCCGGAGCTGTTCGAGGGCAACCCGGATACGGCGCATTCGACCTACTCGACGCCGCTCGGAATGTACGAAGCCGGCTGCGGCCTGGACCAGGTTCACCTGTCCTGGGGTCACGATGAGTACCTCTACCAAGTGCTCAACGACTACCTGCCGGAGCCGGCCCTCTACATGATCCGCTACCACTCGTTCTATGCGTGCCACCGCGAAGGCGCGTACCGGGAGCTGATGAACGACCGCGACCGCGAGATGTTCGCCTGGGTGCGGCTGTTCAACGGCTACGACCTGTACTCGAAGAGCGACCGTCCGCCGGCTGCCGCCGAGCTGCGGCCGTACTACCAGGGGCTGATCGACAGGTACCTGCCGGCGAAGCTGAACCTGTAGCTGCTTCGCCGGGCGTCGGCCGCGGACTGGGTGCGCCGGCGCCTCCGCCGGCTGCCGCCGCAGGCGGCAAGAATCGCGCGCCGGCCGCAAGGCCGGCTCCGCGCCCGCGGTCGATGCCCGGCGATGCCGGCGGCGGCGACTACTCGAAGCGCATCAGCGCCGCCACCGCGAGGATGAGCATCGCGACGACGTAGAGCTTGACCATCGCCGGCAGGATGAAGCGCAGCCAGCGCTGGTAGGGGATGCGCGCCAGAAGCAGCATTCCCATCAGCAAGGCGTTCGTCGGCACGATCAGGTTCATCAGCCCGTCACCGAGCTGGTAGGCGAGCACGGAAGTCTCGCGGCCGACGCCGGTGAGGTCTGCGAGCGGCGCCATGATCGGCATCGTCACGTAGGCCTGGCCGCTGCCCGAGGGGATCAGGAAGTTGCAGACGCTCTGCACCGCCAGCATGCCCCAGGCGGAGACGACCGCGGCGCCGGAACCCAGGCCCTCCGCACGCTGGAGCAGCGAGGCGATGCCGTGGATCACGGTGTCGATCACCCGGGCGTCCGAGAGCACGACCTCGATCGTGCGCGCGAAGCCGATCAGCAGGGCGGTCCCGGTCAGTTCGGCGGCGCCGCTGGTGAAGGCCCTGGCGGTCCGGTTCGCCGACACCCGCCCCAGGACGGCCGAGATGATCGTCACGCCCAGGAAGAGGGCCGCGAGTTCGACCAGGTACCAGCCGTGCGCGTTGACGCCCCAGATGAAGACGGCGATCATCGCGGCGAACGAGGCGAGGATGCCGAGCCGCGCCGGCGTGAGGTCGGCGGCGCTCAGTTCGTGCGCGCCGCCTGTGTAGTCGATGTCGCGCACCAGGCTGCGTTCCGGATCGTCTCCGATGCGGCGGGCGTAGCGCAGGATGTGGTGGATCCCGATCACCAGCATTCCCGCCAGCAGCGCCCAGCGAAGTCCGAAACCGGTACTCGGATCCTGGCCGGCGATGTCCTTGGCGATCATCACGGTGAACGGGTTGATCGCCGCCGTGCCGTAGCCGATGCCGGCGCCGAGGTAGACCATGCCCAGGGCGACGACGGCGTCCATCCTGAGCGCGATGCACA
The DNA here is from genome assembly GCA_022824725.1 of Thermoanaerobaculia bacterium. Classification (GTDB taxonomy): domain Bacteria; phylum Acidobacteriota; class Thermoanaerobaculia; order Multivoradales; family Multivoraceae; genus Multivorans. The sequence goes on from JAJDZH010000426.1 coordinate 14,629, forward strand.
TGGCGACCAGGATCGGCACGAAGGGCATGTACTCCTCGGCCATGCCGATCGTCGACGAGCCGACGGCGAACAGGGTCGTCATGCCGCCGACCAGCAGGATCGGCCGGCCCCCGAGCGTGCTGATCGCGCGTCCGATCGCGGCGTCGATGGCGCCGGTGGCCCGGATGACCCCGATCGCGCCGCCGACCAGGAAGACGAAGAAGATGATCTCGGCGGCGGCTTCGAGTCCGCGCGGCACCTTGGTCAAGGCGGCGTGCCAGGGCAGCGGCGCGGCTTCCACCGCGTGGTACGTGCCGGCCAGCACCTGCCGCCCTTCGCGGTCGTACTCGCCGGCAGGCAGCACGTAGGTCAGGACCTGCGCCGCCACGATCATGGCGAAGATCAGCACCAGGGCCTCCGGAAAACGGTTGCCGTTCTCGCTGGTCATGGCAGGGGCGCTGTCAATTCGCGTGGCGGCGGCTGCGGGCTTCCCGGCGTTCGTGCTGGCGGCGTTCGATGTTGGCGATCGTGTCGTCCGGCACGGCCTCGATCAGCCGTCGCGTGTACTCCTCGCGGGGGGTCCTGTAAATCGCCTCGGAAGGTCCCTGCTCGACGATCTTGCCGTCGAGCATCACCGCCATCATGTCGGACATGAACTTGACCACGGACAGGTCATGACTGATGAAGATGTAGGTCAGGCCGTGCTCCTCCTGCAGGTCCTTGAGCAGGTTGAGGACCTGCGCCTGCACCGAGACGTCGAGCGCGGACACGGACTCGTCGCAGATGACCAGCTTGGGCTGAACCGCCAGCGCGCGGGCCACGGACACGCGCTGGCGCTGGCCCCCCGAGAACTCGTGCGGGTAGCGGCGGAGGTGGTCGGCCTCCATGCCGACCTCTTCCAGCAGGCGGGCGGCGCGGTCGCGGCGATCCTTCCGGCTGTCGCCGATCCTGTGGATCGACATCGCCTCGCTGAGCATCGCCTCGACGGTCATGCGCGGATTCAGCGACGAGTACGGGTCCTGCAGGATGATCTGCATCTGCCCGCGCAGGGCGCGCAGGCGGCTGGCGGGGATCGTGGTGACGTCCTGGTCGTCGAAACGGACCGAACCCCCCGTGATGTCGATCAGTCGCAGCAGCGCCAGGCCGGTCGTCGTCTTGCCGCAGCCGGACTCGCCGACGAGCCCCAGGGTCTGCCCCGAGTAGACATCGAAGGAGATGCCGTCGACCGCCTTCACTTCGCCGACCTGACGGCGCAGGAAACCGCTCCTGATCGGGTAGTAGACCTTGAGGTCGCGCACCGTGAGCAAGGGCTCTGCGACGTCGGCGATCAGCTCCCCGGGCCCGGGGTCCTCCGTGTATCCGAGGCTCTCCAGGGCGGGTCGCGGGTGGAGCAGACGGCCGCGTCCGCGTCCGACGAGTTCATCGAGCGCTGCCGTCGTCAGGTCGCGTTCGGTGATCCGGATCTCGCCGCCGTCGCCATCCTCCTCGACGTCCATGAAGTCGGAGACCGTGGGCAGGCGGCGGAAGTCGCGGTCGAGGTGGGGGCGGCAGGCAAGCAACCCCTTCGTGTAGGGGTGCCGCGGGTCGTTGAACACCTCCGTGACGGAGCCGCGCTCGACGATCCGGCCCCGGAACATGACCGCGATCCGGTCCGCGATCTCCGCGATCACGCCCAGGTCGTGGCTGATGAAGAGGATGGACATGCCGCGCTCGTCGCGAAGGCGGCGGATCAGATCGAGGATCTGCGCCTGGATCGTGACGTCCAGGGCGGTCGTCGGTTCGTCGGCGATCAGCAGCTTCGGATTGCACGACAGCGCCATGGCGATCATCACGCGCTGCTTCTGCCCGCCCGACATCTCGTGCGGATAGCTGTCCACGCGGCGTTCAGGCTCCGGGATGCCGACCTCCTCGAACAGCTCGATCGTTCGCTGGCGGGCCTGGCTGCGGTTCATACCGAGATGGACCCGAAGCGCCTCGCCCACCTGGTCGCCTACCCGGAACACCGGGTTCAACGAGGTGCCGGGCTCCTGGAAGATCATGCCGATGTCCTTGCCGCGCAGGTCGCGCATCTCCCGGCTCGGCAGGTGGACCAGGTCGCGGCCGAACCAGGAGATCTCCCCGGTCTCGATGTTCGCGGTGCTCTCGAGAAGGCGCATCACGGACAGCGAGGTCACCGACTTTCCCGACCCGGACTCGCCGACGAGACCGAGCGTCTCGCCCTCCTCGATCAACAGGTCGATGTCGTCGACCGCGCGGACCGTTTCGTGCTTGCCGTGGAAGTACGTCCGCAGCTCGCGGATCTGGAGCAGGGGCGGCGCCGCCTCGGTCGTCGCTGCGCCAGTCGCGGTGTCGGTCATTGCTGCGACTCTATCCGGGCGTTCGAGGAGGACATGCCAGAATCCGTAGCCATGGTCGACTTCAGGAGGGAGAATGTCCGTCTCACTGCTCGCGCTGATCACCTTTCTGCTGCTGGGATCGGAGCCGGCCGCGGCCGGCTCCGTTGAGTCGACTCCATCCGCTCCGGCTCCGAGTCGTACCGGCGATCAAGTCGAGGACGACGAACACGACCGCGAGCACCAGGAGGGCCACGAGCACCACGAAGGGGAGGCCGGGATCCACGCCTTCCACGCCCACGAGACGGTCGTCGTGACCGGTTCGGCGCTCGAGACGCCGGCGATCGATCTGCCGTACGCCGTTTCGGTTCTCGACCGCGACCTCCTGAAGGAGCAGGGCTCGCCGCTGGTCATCGATCTGTTCAAGAACCTGACCGCGAGCGGTGCGGTCATCGGGGAGGCGTTCAGCGGCTTCAACGGTCTCGGCTTCGGCGTCGCCGAGAACGTGGCCAACGTGAACCTGCGAAGCCTGGGCGCCTCCCGCACCCTGGTCCTCGTGAACAACCGCCGCCAGGCGCCGATCCCCGCCCGGTTGTTCGGCGGCCGGTTCGTGGACGTGAACATGATCCCGAGCATCGCGGTGGAACGGATCGAGGTGCTGAAGGAAGGGGCGGCGGCGATCTACGGCTCGGACGCCGTCGCCGGGGTGGCCAACTTCGTCACCCGCGACGACTTCGACGGCTTCGAGGCGATCCTGTCGCACGAGTACTTCGAGGGCGCGGGCGACAGCATGGCCGGCTTCATCTGGGGCCGCGACGCCGGTTCCTCCCATCTCGTCCTGGCGCTCGAGCGCGCGCAGCGCTCGCAGCTCAGCGTGGCCGAGAGGTCGCACGCCCTGAGGCCCCGCACCGAGACGCCCTGGGGGTGGTCGAACACCGGCAACCCGGGCGCCTTCCTCGTGCCGCGTCTGAGCGGCAGCGAGACCGCGCAGGAGTTCGTCGACGCGCTGTCGCTGGCGCAGAGCGGCACACGCGGCCGGGACTACTTCGTCGACCCCGCCTGCAACGGCCTGGGGGGCTTCGACCGCGGCTTCACCTGCGCCTTCCGCTACCAGCCGTGGTCCGGCAGTCTGGTCGAGAAGATGGCGCACACCCGCCTGTTCGCCGAACTCCACGGGCCGATCGACGAGCGAACGGAGTACCGGGTCGAGGCGATGTTCAGCGACGTGACCGTTCCCCGGGTGTCGAACTCTCCGTCCTTCCCGCCGACGTCGCTGTTCGACGGCCTTCACCTCGTCTCCAGCGCGCATCCGGGGCGGCTGGACTTCTGCGGCGATTCCTACGGCGCCGGCGGTTTCTCGTCGAGCGAGGCGTGCCTGGAGGGCGACTGGTTCTTCTTCGGCCGGATTCTGGGCAACGCCGGCCCCGGCCGCAACGCGCGCCGGGACACCGAGATGGCGCGGCTTGCCACCTCGGTGGACCGCGACCTGACCTTCGGGGGACGGGACGCGAAGCTCGACCTGGGCGTTGCGTACTCCCGTAGCGCCGGCAACATGAACCTGCCGTCCGAATACGGCTACAGGAAGTTCCTGGCCTTCCGCGGTTACGGCGGTCCGAACTGCGGCGTCGGCGTGGTCGCCGATCCCACCGCGCCGACGGGCATGCGGCTCGGACCCACCGGCGGCGCCCAGCCGGGGGTCGGCGACTGCCTGTACTACAACCCGTTCTCCAGCGCGACCGAGTACTCGGCTCAGCCCGGGGCGCCGTGGCGCGAAACGCCGAACCCCTGGTACCGGCCGGGGCTCGCCAACGATCCGGCGATGATGGCCTGGATCAACGACATCGTGGACCTCCAGAACGAGGTGGACCTGCTGGTGGCGGACGCGACGCTCTCCGGCAACTGGATCGAGGATCGGGCGGACTACGCGCTCGGCTACCAGTTCCGGAGGCTGGAGGCGTCCGCGCTGCCGAACGATCCGGGGAACTACGACATGAACCCCTGCATCGTGCCGGGCGACCGCTCGTGCCTCGATCCGCTGACCGGCCGGCAGGCCGGGGCGAAGGCGGGCCTGTTCACCTTCACGACCGGCTTCTACCCGTACAACGCCTCGCAGACGGTACACCGGGTCTTCGGCGAGCTGTCGCTCGACATCGGCGACCGCGGTGACATGCAGGTCGCGGCGAACTACGAGCTGCACGAGGAGGTCGACAGTTTCGACCCGAAGCTGTCCGCACGCTGGCGGCTCTCGGAAGGCGACCGCCATGTCCTGTCGCTCAGAGGTTCGGTGCAGACGACGTTCAGGGCGCCGTCACTCGACGACCTGAACGAGAACGTCCTGACCGCGCTCGAGTTCGTGCCGCCGGTGGGGGCATACCGGCCTTTCGACACCTTCGGCAGCCCCGATCTTTCGCCCGAGCAGGCGCTGACCTACGACATCGGCCTGGTGCTGTTCGCATCGCCGGGCTTCGACATGACGCTCGACTACTGGAGCTACGACATCGACGACGTGATCGCCCGCGAGCCCGCGAGCAACGTCGTGAGGCTGTACGGGGAAGGCCGGGGCCTCGACCCCGATCCGAGCCGGATCGCCGACCCGGTCAAGCTGGCCGCGGTGCGCGGCAACATCGTCTGTCCGGGCGGGCTGACGGACGCGTCCTGCCTTCCGGGCGAAGTCGAGCGGATCCTGCTGCGCGTGATCAACTGGCCGGGGGTCGAGACCTCGGGTCTCGATTTCCATCTGCACGGCGGCATGCCCCTGGGAAACGGCGCCTTCGCCGTAAGCGCCACGAGTTCCTACCTGCTCGACTACGAACTCAAGCCGCTGGTCAGGGACGGCGTCGAGTACGTCAGCGGCGGCGACGTCGCCGGCAGGTTCAACCAGAACGTGCAGGCCGCCCCGTCGTTGCCCGAACTTCGTTCCCGGGTGTCGGCGGGCTACCACTGGGCGGACTACGGCCTGGTCGCCTACGTCAACCACATCTCGTCCTACCGGGACACGAACCCGAGGACGAACGTCCCCGTCATCGACGACTTCCTGACCGCCGACCTCACGTTCCTCTGGAAGTTCCCGAATCTCGGCTTCGACGTGGCCCTGTCGGCGCTCAACCTGACGGACGAGGAACCGCCGTGGGCCGACTTCGAGCGCGCCTTCGATGCCCTGGTCCACAACGCGAAGGGCCGCCGGCTCAAGGCGGCTCTGACCTACCGCCTGGGGAGGTAAGGCCGCTCCTTCGCGGGGGCGTGTCACAATCCGCGAATCGTGAAGCAATTGCTCGTGGCAACAATGGCGGCGATCGTGCTCGCGGCGCTCGGCGCCTGCGGCGGCGGCGCGGACCCGGGCGCGGGTGAAGGCGGTGAAGAGACCACCGCGCGCGGCACGATCGGCTTCTCGGCGATGACGCTGAAGAACCCGTTCTTCAAGATCATCGCCGACAGTCTGACCGCGGAGGCCGAACGCCACGGTTTCGACGTCGTGGTCACGGATGCCGAACGGGACGTGAACCGCCAGTCACAGCAGGTCGACAACTTCCTGGCTTCCGGCGTCGCCGCGATCGTCCTCAACCCCGTGGACCGGATCGCCATCGGTCCCGCGGTGCGGCGGGCGAACGAAGCCGGCGTGCCGGTGTTCACCTCCGACCTCCAGGCCGTCGCCGAGGGTGTCGAGATCGCCGGTCACGTCGGCACGGACAACTACCAGGGCGGCCTGCTCGCGGGCGAGGCGATGATCGAGGCGCTCGGCGAGGCCGGCGGCCAGGTGCTCGTGTTGCACTTCAAGCAGGCCAACTCCTGCGTGCTGCGGGTCGACGGCTTCCGCAAGACGATCGAGGACTACAACCGCGACCGTTCGGAGGGGCGAATCGAGATCGTGGCCGAACTCGAGGGCGGCGGCCTGCGCGACGAAGGGTACCGGGCGATGGCGGATGGCATCCAGGCCTACCCGGACCTCGCCGGCGTGTTCGCGATCAACGATCCCTCGGCGCTGGGGGCGCGCACGGCTCTTGAGCAGGCGGACCGGGCGGACCAGGTGAAGATCGTGGGCTTCGACGGTGAACTCGCGGGCAAGCAGGCGATCCGGGACGGCAAGATCTACGCGGACCCGATCCAATATCCGGACCGGATGGGGGTCATGACGGTGCGGAACATCGTGAGCTATCTCGAAGGCGAGGACTTCGAGCGCGTCCACCTGATCCCGACGGAGCTCTACCGGCAGGCTGACGCCGAGCAGGACCCCACGCTCGACTAGGGCCTCGGCCTGCCGGCAGCCCCTTGCTCGCACTCCATCGGATCAGCAAGAGCTACCCGGGCGTGGAGGCGCTCCGGGGCGTCAGCCTGGCCGTCGCCCCGGGGGAGGTCCTTGGCCTGGTGGGCGAGAACGGCGCCGGCAAGAGCACTCTGATCCGCGTGGTTTCGGGCGCCGAGAGCCCGGACGGTGGCCGGATGGAGTTCGAGGGCGAGCCGGCGGCGTTTGGTTCGCCGGCCGAGGCGCGGCGGAGAGGGATCGCCGTTGTTCACCAGGAGCTCAGTCTGGTGCCGCAGTTGAGCGTGCGCGAGAACCTCTTCCTCGGAGCGGGCTGGTCCCGGCGGGGAATCGTCCGCCGGCGCTGGGAAGAGCGCGAGGCCAGACGGCTGGTCGGTCTGCTCGAGATCGACATCGATCCCGGCGCCGCCTGTTCCGGGCTGCCGCTCGGCGTCCGCCAGGCGGTGGAGATCGCGAAGGCGCTGGCGCGGGAGCCGCGGCTGCTGATCCTGGACGAACCGACCGCCGCGCTGTCGCCGCGCGAGGCGCAGGCCCTGCTGCGGCTGGTTCGAGAACTTGCCGGCCGGGGCGTTGCCGCGATCTACATCAGCCACCGACTGGAGGAGATCGAGGCGGTGGCCGACCGGGTCGCCGTTCTCCGCGACGGCGAACTGGTGCGCAGCATCGACCGGCGCGGTGCGACCGCCGCCGGCGACGGCCTCGCGCCGCTCGATCGCGACGCGCTGATCGAGGCCATGGTGGGCCGCAGCCTGAGCGCCGAGTTCCCGCCTCCACTACCGGAGTCGATCGGTGAGCCCCGCCTCGAGGTCAGGGGACTGTCGGCCGGACACCGGGTCCGCGACGTGTCCTTCAGCATTCGCCGCGGCGAGGTCCTGGGGCTGGCGGGCCTTGTGGGGGCCGGCCGGAGCGAGGTTGCCCGGATGATCTTCGGTGCCGCGCCGCGGGAAACCGGCGAGGTGTGGCTCGACGGCAGACGGCTCGACCCCAGGTCGCCGCGTCAGGCGATCGCGGACGGTATCTGTCTGTTGCCGGAGGATCGAAGGGGCCACGGCCTCGTGTTGACAGAGAGCGCACGGGCCAACTTCGCGCTTCCCAACCTGGACCGGTTTCGCCGCTTTCGCAGCGTGGTTGATCGCCGGCGCGAGGAGCGCGCCTTCGAGAGGTGGAGGGAACGACTCGCCATACGGCTCGCTCGATCCAGCCAGCGGGTGGCGACGCTCTCGGGCGGCAATCAGCAGAAGATCGTGATCGCCAAGTGGCTGGAGCGTGGCGCGCGGGTCGTTCTCTGCGACGAACCGACCCGCGGGATCGATGTCGGTGCGCGCTACGAGATCTGCGAGTGGATCCGGCGCATGGCGTCGGAAGGCAAGGCCGTGCTTCTGATCAGTTCGGAGTTGGAGGAGGTCCTCGGTATGAGCGATCGCGTGCTGGTCATGCACGAGGGACGGATCCGGGGCGAGATCACAAGCCCGGCGAATGCCGACCCGGCCCAGGTGCTGCGGATCGCGGCGGGTCTCGAGCGGCAGGGGAAACGCGCCAGTGCCTGAAGGGACGGACCAGCGGATCGACGGCCGGGTCCGTCGCCTGTTGGCGGGTCTGGTCGACGTGGTCGGCCGCCGTCTCTCGGTCGTTGTGCTGATCCTGCTTTGCCTGGTTTCGAGTGCGGCGACCTGGCGCGAACAGAACCCGGTCACGAAGCGATCGGGAGCGGCGGTCGCACGCCAGGTGCTGGAGGCTTGTCCCTCTCCGTGCGCCGTACTCCTCGTCGCGCGGGACACGGAGTTGGATCGAACGTTCGCGGCCGCGATCGAACGAGGACTCGCCGGTACCGGCGTCGAGATCGCCGGCCGGGTGTTTGGACAGCCGCGGGACGTGCGGCTGGAGTTCGAGCGGATTGCCCGCGCCGGCGGTTCGGTCGATGCGATCGCCACCCACCGGATCGCGTCGGAATGGGGCCCGGTGCGGCTGGCCGGAGCCCCGGTCCTGTCGCCCAGGAGTTACTACTGGCCCACGTTTCTGACTCCACGCAACCTGATCAACGTGGTGAACCAGAACGCGGACATCGCGATCATCGCGCTCGGCATGACGCTGGTCATCCTGACGGCGGGGATCGACCTCTCGGTCGGCAGCCTGCTGGCGCTGGCCGGCGTGATCGCCGCGGTGACGGCGCAGGAGTGGTTCGGCGGTGGCGCTGCCTCGCCGGCCGGTCTGCTGGCGGCGATGCTGTTCGGCGTCGCTGCCGCTGCCCTCGGCGGTCTGCTGAGCGGGACGATGGTGACTGCCTTCCGGGTGCCGCCCTTCGTCGCCACGCTGGGTCTCATGATGCTCGCCCGCGGCCTGGCGCTGATTCTGGCCGTCGGTCACCAGCGGCGCCTGGTGGGCGGGGGCGCGGAGGGTACGCCCGAGGCGGTGCGGGTCGAAGCGGCGCCCTTCGCCTGGCTCGGCAACGGCGCCGTGCTCGGCGTGCCGAATCCGATCCTGCTCATGCTCGTCCTGTTCGTCGCGGCCCACCTGCTGATGACCCGGACCATGTTCGGACGCTACGTCTACGCCGTCGGCGGCAACGTCGAGGCGGCGCGCCTGTCCGGCGTGCCGGTGACCGCGGTGCTGCTCGCCGTCTACTGCCTCTGCGGAGCCTTCGCCGGACTCGCGGGCATCGTCGACGCCTCGCGGTTCGAGGGCGGGCGGCCGAACGCCGGCGAGCTCTACGAACTGCAGGTGATCGCCGCCGTCGTGGTGGGCGGGGCGAGCCTGGCGGGCG
>JAJDZH010000072.1 GCA_022824725.1 Thermoanaerobaculia bacterium
CGCCACGAGTACAGCGTCGATCACCTGGGGGACCGCTTCTGGGTGCGCACGAACGATGGCGCGCCCAACTTCCGGCTCATGTCGACCGGCGAGAACGCCACCGGCCGCGCCGCCTGGAAGGAAGAGTTGCCGCACCGCGACGACGTGCTCTTCGAGGGCTTCGAGCTGTTCGATCGTTTCCTCGTGCTGGCCGAGCGCCGCGACGGCCTGGAGCAGCTCCGGATCGAGCCGATGGGCGGCGACGGACCGGACGGGCACGACCTGGACTTCGGCGAGCCGACCTATTCGTCCGGCCTCGGCGTCAACCCGGACCCGTCCTCCGGGACGCTTCGCTACGTCTACCAGTCGCTGACCACGCCGCGGTCCGTCTTCGACTACGACCCGGCGACGCGCGAGAGGACCCTGCGCAAGCAGGACCAGGTGCTCGGCGGCTTCGATTCCGCCAACTACCGGAGCGAACGGCTGTGGGCGACCGCGGGCGACGGCACCCGGGTGCCGGTATCCCTCGTCTACCGGCCCGACCTGCGGCCGGAAGCGGGCGGCAGTCCGCTGCTTCTCTACGGCTACGGTTCCTACGGCGCGAGCATGGACGCGTCGTTCAGCTCGCCGCTTCTGAGCCTGATCGACCGCGGCTTCGTCTACGCGATCGCCCACATCCGCGGCGGCGAGGAGATGGGCCGCTCCTGGTACGAGAACGGCAAGCTCCTTCACAAGAAGAACACCTTCACCGACTTCATCGCCGCCGCCGAGCATCTCGCGGCCGAGGGCTACGCCGACCCGGACCGGATCTACGCGATGGGCGGCAGCGCCGGCGGTCTGCTGGTGGGCGCGGTGTTCACGATGCGGCCCGACCTCTGGGACGGCGTCGTGGCCCGGGTGCCCTTCGTCGACGTCGTGACGACGATGCTCGACGCGAGCATCCCGCTCACCACCTTCGAGTGGGACGAGTGGGGAGACCCGAGGGTCCGTGAGTACTACGACTACATGCTCTCCTACTCGCCCTACGACAACGTGGAGGCGCGCGACTATCCCCACCTGCTCGTGACCACCGGCCTGCACGACTCGCAGGTCCAGTACTGGGAGCCGGCGAAGTGGGTGGCGCGGCTGCGGGCCAACAAGACGGACGACAACCTCCTGCTGCTCGAGACGAACATGGGCGCCGGCCACGGCGGCGCGTCCGGACGGTACGACCGCTACCGGGAGACGGCCCTGGTCTACGCCTTCCTGCTCGACCTTGCGGGAGTCGGGGAGTCCTAGAGCCGCCGATGGCGATCGACTTCAGCGACCGGCGGGAGAAGCTCAAGCGCCAGCAGGCCGGCAGCATGCGTTTCGTGCGCGTCATGGTGCGCATAGCGCTCCTCTTCGCGATCGGGGCGCTGGCCGTGCTCCAGGGCTTTTCGCCGGCCTCGTGGCTGCTCCTGGGCCTGCTCCTCGTCTGGGGAGCGTCCATGCCGTTCCTGCTGCGCGGCATCCTGCGGCGCGTACGGTCGCTCGACCATCTGGAGAGGTGGCAGCAGTTGGCCCTGATCTGGACCGCGGCGCTCATCCTGATCGGTGGTTTCGCCGTGCTGGCGCGGTACGTCCTGCTTCCTTCGGCAGCCGGCTGATTCGCGGACTCCTGGATGGACTTCACCCTTACCGGACAGCAGCGGGCGCTGTGCGAGGGAATCGCGCGCACCTGCGCCGGCTTCGACGACGAGTACTGGCTCGAAGTCGACAACGAAGTGCGGTTCCCTGGTGAGTTCCACCGCGCCATGGCCGAGTGCGGCGCACTCGGTATCGCGATGCCGGAGGCGTACGGCGGTTCCGGTCTGGGTGTCACGGAAGCGGCTCTCGTGATGCACGAGGTGGCCCGCGCCGGCGGCGGCATGAGCGCGGCCTCGGCGATCCACATCAACATCTTCGGTCCGCATCCGATCGTCGTCTTCGGGACGGAAGAGCAGCGACAGAGGTTCCTGCCGGAACTGATCGAGGGTCGGGCGAAGACCTGCTTCGCGGTCACCGAGCCCGACGCGGGCCTGGAAACGACGGCGATCACGACCCGCGCCGAACGGCAGGCGGACGGCGGCTACGTCGTCCATGGCCGCAAGATCTGGACCACGACCGCCCAGGAGGCCGACCGGATCATGCTCCTGGCGCGCACGACGCCCAGGGCCGAGACCGGGAAGGCGACCAAGGGACTGTCGCTGTTCTACACGACCCTCGACCGGTCGAAGGTGGAGGTCCGGCGGATCCCGAAGATGGGTCGGGCCGCCGTGGACTCGAACGAACTGTTCATCGACGGCCTCGAGATACCGGCCGAAGATCGGATCGGCGAAGAGGGGCGGGGTTTCGAGTACATCCTGCACAGCCTGAACCCGGAGCGGATCCTGATCGGCATCGAGGCGGTCGGCGTGGGCCGCAACGCGCTGCAGCGGGCAGCGGACTACGCCCGCGAGCGCCGGGTCTTCGGACGGCCGATCGGCCAGAACCAGTCGATCCAGCATCCGCTGGCGGAGTGCTGGATGGAGCTGGAGGCCGCGTTCCTGATGGCGATGCAGGCCGCGTCCCTCTACGACCGCGACGAACCCTGCGGCCACTATGCGAACGCCGCGAAGTACCTCGGCGCCGAAGCCGGCTTCAAGGCCTGCACCCAGGCGGTCATGACCCACGGCGGCATGGGCTACGCCAAGGAGTTTCACGTCGAGCGGCTGATGCGGGAGGTCATGATCCCGCGACTCGCTCCGGTGAGCCCGCAGCTCATCCTCTGCCACATCGCCGAGAAAGTGCTCGGCCTGCCGAAGAGCTACTGACTGGGCTGGGTGCGCGGGTCTTCTGACCCGCTGCTGCCGAAGGCGGCTGAAGAAACGCGCCGGCCGTCAGGCCGGCACCGCGAGCTCCGCCAGCAGTTCGGCCGCCGTCTTCCGCAGGCCCGGATGCCAGGCGTTCGGAGCGATCTCGACCAGGGGTTCGAGGACGAAGCGTCGCCGCTGCATCCGTGGGTGCGGTACCACGAGGCCAGCTTCCTCGACGACGCGATTCCCGAACAGCAGCAGGTCGAGATCGATCGTTCGTGGGCCGGCTGCGCCGTCGGCGGTCCGTTCGCGGCCGAGGGCGGCCTCGATCTCCAGCAGGGCCGCGAGCAAGCCGCGGGCATCGAGTCCGGTCTCGAGCGCGGCCGCGGCGTTCCGGAACTCGGGGTCGGTGGCCGCGACGCCGCGCTCTGCTACGGCTGCGGTGCGAAGAAAGCGCGATACCGCGGTCACGTCCCCGATGTCGCGCAGGCGATCGACGGCCGCGCGCAAGTGCGCGTTCCGCGGCCGCAGGTTGGACCCGAGGCCAATGAAAACTCGCGTACGGGTCACGGCCGCCAGTCGATCTCCGCGCCGACTTCGGCGACGCCGAGCTCGCGGGCCGCGCCCGGCTTGAAGACGCGCACGCGAAGCGACTCGATCCGTTTCGGACCCGCCGTGCCGCCGGTCCTCGAGCCGGCGTCGGTGGTGATCGCGCCCGCGATGCGTTCGGCCAGCGTCTCCACCAGACGGTACTCGTCCCTGGCCGCGACAGCCCGGGCGCGGGCGGCGAGTTCCGCGTAGTCCACCGTCGTGTCCAGGTTGTCGCCTGCGCCCGGGCCGGCCGGCGCCTGGGACACGTCGATGTCCACCAGCAGGTCCTGCGGCTCGGCGCGCTCCTGCGCCGTCACGCCGACGCGGCTTCGGCAGGG
>JAJDZH010000392.1 GCA_022824725.1 Thermoanaerobaculia bacterium
GGGCTGCCCTTCGCGCCGACCACCATGTCGACGGCGTCGGCGTCCGCGGTGAGCCGCTGCTCGAACTGCTGAAGCGAAATCATCAGCAGGGCAATGGTCGCAGTCCCAATGCCGAGCAGCGCGACGTTCAGCGCGGCTCCCAGCGGCCGGAACCGAATCCAGGCCCATGCCAGACCCCAGGTGCTCATGGGCTCCCCCCTTCGCCGATGACCAGGCGTTGCGCAAACCGCTCTCGCACGCGGGCGTCATGGGTGGTCATCACGAGAGTCGAGCCGAGGCGTTCCGCCTCCTGCGCGAGGAGCTCCGCTACGGTCGCAGCGTTTCGATCATCCAAGCTCGCGGTCGGCTCGTCCGCCAGCAGGATCTTCGGCTCCACGACCAGCGCCCGGGCCAGCGCCACGCGCTGTGCTTCACCGACGCTCAGTTCCGCCGGCCGGGTCCGCGCGAACGCATCGACGCCGAGCCGGCGGAGCGTGCTGTGCACGATCTCCGGCCCCGGGTCCAACCCCGCCAATCGGCGGGCCAGGCCTAGGTTCTGCGTCACGTTGAGCGCCTGAACCAGATGCTGTCGTTGAAAGACGATAGCCATGTTTCCGCCCCGGAAGCGGTCCCGCGCGGGGTTAGCCAGGGTCGCCAGGTCCATGCCCAGGACTTTTGCAGTCCCCGAAACAGGGGACAAGAAACCAGCCAACACATGCAGGAGCGTGGACTTACCGGAGCCGCTGGGGCCAATGACGAGCCAGTGTTCGCCGCGCTCAACCCGCCAGTCCAGCGATTCCAGAACCGGGGCACCGCCGTAACCAACTGTCATGGCAGCCAACTCGATCGCCGGAACCTGCCCCGGCAGGGGTGCCGTCTCGGGTTGGGGGGACACTTCAGAATGACCGTCCGTCATGCGTCTTCACGCGGCGGTCGCAGCTGGTGTCAGCCCAAGCCGCGGTTTGTTCGTGGTGAACGGCATCGCTTGCTCTCTCCGTCGGCGGACCTGCCGAAGATACACGTGGCGTCTCCCAGCACTGGTAATAACGTAACACACAAGGCAACCTGTCCCGGATTCGGTCCGGCACGTTTGCCCAGCTCGGGATGCTTGGTCGGGACGGCCTACCTGCCGGACGGTCTTGGTCATGCTGCCTGCGCAGGCTGACGCTTGGCAGCGAGCCGGTTCGACCATGGCATCGACGGCGACGGTCCGCAGGGCGGAATGAAGCCCGGTACCGACAGACCGCCGATCCGCCTGACCCTCGACCCTGCACGATGTCGCCATGCGCTCTGATCTCGAAGGGACCGCGAAGGACCTGTTCGCGGCGATTGCCGACGGAACGCTGGATTCGAACGTCGAATACGAACAGGCGCTCGAGGACGCAGCCAAGACCGATGAAGCCATCAAGCACGGCACAACGCTGGGAGCAACCGTGCTGAACCCATGAGTCTGGCGCGCGTCAAGGCACTGTCCCTCGACTCCAGAGGGACACTGCTCGACCCGCCCAGTGGCTTTCGCGATGCCTGCGCCGAAGCCGGCAAACGGCACGGTACCGGGCGTGAATGGGCAGAACTGGCCCATGACCTTCGGCGGAGGTCGCTCGCAGCCATGCCCGACCAGGGACTCGACGGGCTGCCTACCGTCAACATCGACGACGCCCACCAGTCTTTGCCTCGAAGCGCTTTGCGCTGAAGAGGAACTCGAAGCGTTTGACGCCGCGAGCCTGCATCCGATCGCCTGGGAAGCGCCGCACAGCGTTGCCGCCTGGCTGTGGCCCCGGGGAGGCCATCGGCGGCGGCGCCAGACCGCCTGGTAGACCGGGAGAAGCCGGAGGACCTGCCACGCCCGCGGCCCTTCCTCCGAGCGCATCCGCGCCCCGGCCCCGCGTCCGCTAGTCGCGCGCGGTACAGCTGGCGCCGCCGGCCCCGGGAGGGAATAGGCCGGCGGCCGAGGCTTCACCGTCGACCCACGTGGGTCTGCCTCCCCGCCTCAGGAGCCGGCGCCCCGCCCGGACGGCGGGGTGCGCCGCCATCCCGCGGGCGGGACCATCCGGCCGTCTGGTCACACCGGAGACCGCTCGGCGGCGGGCGCCTACCAGCGAAGCGAAGACCGCAGCATCACCCCGTGCTCGGCCTCGGCGTCGTCCACGACCTCCTGGCGGATCGCGTCGAGGTTCAGCTCAAACCCGCCGCTGCCCGCGGGCGGCGTCAGCCGCCAGCCGATGCGGACGTTCCGCGCCGTGTCCGACAGCCCGAGCCCGATATTGGGCGTGCCCGTGAAGCCGCCGAACACCGCCATGCCGTAGCCGACCTCCGCATCGAGCCGGCTCGACAACGGCGCGTTGTCGTTCGCGGCCAGCGCGGACGCGTCCGGCATCACCCACAGCCGCTCCGAACCCGCCGGGGCCGCGCCGTACGACGGCACGAGCGACATCGATAGGCCGCGTCCCGCCTCGCCCGGCGCGAGCCGGACCGAGCCCGACACGCCCCATTCGCCGTAGCCGGCATCAGCATGCCCCGCGAGACCGTGCACCCGGAGCGCCATGTCGAGACCCCGCGACGGGTCCGCGTAGCCGACACCGGCGCCGAGCTCCATGCCCGACCCGGTCTCCGCATCGCCCGCGTCCCGGCGCAGCCCGAGCGTCACCGAGGGCGTCAGCGTGCCGCCGTCCGCCAGCAGGAACGCCCGCGAGCCGTCGAGCACCGCCCTGAGCCGGCCCGCCTCGGCCTGTCCGGCCGCGAGGTTCCCCACCTCCGGCGCCAGGACGGAATCCGACTCCGTCCGCACCCAGAACGCGTCCGCCTTCAAGGCCAGCGCGAACCCGCCCGCCGCGGCGGGCGTCACGAGGTCGCCCCGCACCCCCACGGCCGCCAGCGTCATCGCGAGGTCCGTTCGGTAGCGTTCCGCCGCGCCGTCGTCGACTTCCAGCGTGAGCCGGCCCGAACCCGACCCCGCCAGGCCCCAGGCCGACAGGCGATCCGAGATCGCGAGCCGCGCGAACGGCAACGCCGTCGTCACCGTGCTCCCCATCAGGTAGCGCCGGCCGGCGCCGTCCGCCGTGCCGTCGGCGAGGCTGTGCGTCATCGCGAACCCGGCGAGCAGCCGGCCCCGCTCGTAGTCCATGCCCATCGACCCGGTCGCCGTCTCACCGCTCAAGGACAGCCCCGGCACCGAGCCCGAGAACTGCGACATCGACACGCCCTGGCCCCAGGCGGTCCACTGGAGCCCGGCACCCTGCCCGAGCACCGCGCGGAACGACGTTCCCGTCAGCAGCTCGCGCCCGGTCACCCGCCGAGCGGGCGCCGGGGCATGGTCGCTCCAGGTGTTGGAGAGGCCGTGGCGCGCGAACGGGTCGTCGCCGTCCGCCGCCGGCGCCTCGCGCACGCCGAACGCCCGCGCGAGCCCCGTCAGGGTGTCCGCGAGGGCGGCGCCGTCGCCCGAGAGGTTGAGCCTCTGCCCCGCGAGCGTCACGTGCGAGCCGGCGTCGCGCGGCGTCTCGAGCCGCGCCGTCACGGCCGCGACCGCGTCGGACGCCGCCGTGCGCCCGAACCGCGCCAGCCACGCCTGCTG
>JAJDZH010000084.1 GCA_022824725.1 Thermoanaerobaculia bacterium
CAGCAGGCAGCAGGAGGAGACGGCCCGTCAGATGAAGGAAACGGATCGCCGGCTGCGGAAGGCCGAGGGCCTGTTCACGTCCGATTGGGGCTTGCTGATGGAAAGCCTCGTCAGGGGAAATCTGGTGGCACTGCTGAGGGAGCGCGGCGTCCATGTGAACCACACCCAGGCCGGACGGTTCCGGGGCAGGCGAAACGGGGAGCACTTCGAAGTCGACATCCTGGCGGAGAACGGCCGGGAAGTCGTGGTCGTGGAAGTGAAGACGACGCTACGGCCTCCTCACGTCAAGAACTTCGTGTCCAGGCTGTCGGAGTTCGAAGAGTGGTTTCCCGTGTACCGGGGCAAACGCGTTCTTGGCGGTATGGCCTACCTTCAGTGCGACCCGTCGCTGCGGAAGCACGCCGAGCGGCAGGGGCTGTTCGTGATCCGGGCGACCGGGAGCAGCGCCAGCATCGTCAACGCGCCGGACTTCAAGCCGCGCGTCTTCTCCTGAGCGGGTCGCCTACCAGCGGGGCCGGCTACCAGCGGGGTCGCGTGCTGACGTAGGCCGGGTCGTCCGTCAGTTGCACGACCTCGCCTGTCTCGATCTCGATCTTCCAGATCTCCCAGTTCCCGGAGCGGTCGGACTCGAAGACGATCCAGCGGCCGTCGCGGGAAAACCAGGGGTGGCCGTCGTTCGCGTCGGACGCGGTCAGCCGGCGCTGGTTCGATCCGTCGATGTCGGCGAGGAAGATGTCGTCCGTCGGGCCGGTCCGGTTCGTCTGCCAGGCGATGGTCTGCCCGTCGGGTGAGACGGCCGGGCGGCGGTGCCGGTGCTCGCGGTCGGTGAGGGCCGTGTAGGTGCCCTGGCCGTAGCCGTCGAAGCGGATGATCGCGATCTCCATCCGCCGCTCGCCGTTCTCGGGCTCGTCTTCGGCCTGGAACAGGACGGCCCGGCCGAGGCCGACGCCGTTGCCGACGCTGAGCGCCGTCGTGTTCGAGGCGTCGATCTGGCGGCGGTCGCTCAGCTCGAGGATCAGGCCCTTGTCGAAGCCATCGCCTTCGGGACAGTTGCGGGCGTAGACGAGCTGCCGGGTGATCGGCGAGATGCTGGCGTGGTGGACGGCGCAGCCCTCGACCTCGCGCAGCACCTCCCGCTCGCCGGTCGCGAGATCCTCGCTGAAGATGCGGGCGCCGGCCTCGACTCCCTGGTCGGCGTCGGTGAACTCGGCGTAGACCACGTTCTTGAGGTCGAAGGTTAGGGATGGGTGATCCAGGTGCTGGGGAACGCCCCTGCGCACCAGACGCACGCCGCTGCCGTCCCCCTCCATGATCCAGATGTCGGCGCCGCCGTAGAAGCCGGGGATGGTGGGCGTGGCCCCGGTGTTCGCGAAGCGCTGGAAGACGATCGGGGCGGTGAACTCCTGGGCCGCTTCGGGGGCCGCGGTGTCGGTGGTCGCGGTCGCGTCTTGAGGCGCGTCGCCGGCGCACGAGACCAGGACCGCCAACCCGACGGCCCCGGCCGCCGGAAGGGCGGCCGGGGTGAATCTCCTTCGGGCGGCGCGTCTCGTCACGCGGCGCAGGCTCCTACCCGGTCGGCAGCGTCGAGGGCGTCTCGTTCTCGGCCGGCGTGCCGACCAACTCGCCCGGTCCCATGTTCATTCGCAGCGTGCCGTCTTCCTGGACGGAGCCCTTGAGTTCCATCGTGTTGCCGGGCGTCTGGGCGGTGGCGGTCACGTTGTTGCCGTCCCAGACGATGTCGACGATCGGCGCCGGCAGGGCCAGGGTGCCGAACTGGACGTACCAGCCGCCCGGTACTCCGTCGCGCGGCAGGAGCATGGCGGTCGGCTCGGGCCCCTTTCCGGGCTCGCGCTGGATGTCGAAGCGCCACGCCTGACCGGGATGGGTCTGGGCAAGCTCGGCCAGCTTGGAGATCACGGCGCCGGCCGGCTGCGGGCTGAGGCCTTCGGCGGCGACGTAGTCGACGAAGCCGATCAGCATCTCGTCGGTCGACTCGTTACCCCAGGTGACGTCGATCGTCGGATCCGGGTTGTGCGGGTTGTCCGCCGAGTTGTCCCAGTGGGCGGTGACCTCGATCCTGGTGCCGGCCGGAAGCTCGACCGGCTCCTCGAACTCGTAGAACGTCTGCCAGTTGAAGTCGTAGCGGCTGACGCTGAGCAACTCCCGCTCCGCTCCGTCGGGGAGGTACGCGATGTACTTCATGTCCTTGCCGCGGTAGTGCATGTGCGGGGCCAGGGAGCGCACTACGACATCCTGGGAAAAGACGTGGCTGGCCCGCGCCTCGTAGTTCGGGTCGCCGGCCGGAATCTTGAACTGGGCGTTCATCACCCAGAGGTTGATCAGTTCCTTCTCGACCTCTTCGGGCTCGGCGAACCAGACGGCGACCCGGGTCTTGTCGGTGGAGGCGTTGCCGTTCGGGTGGTAGTGGAAGTCGCCGATCAGTCCGCGGCCCTTGGGCAGGAAGCGCGCGGTGCCGGCCGGAAGCTCGGTGGCGCCGACGCCGGCGGCCCAGGCGTCGATCCAGGCGTCCTGGACCTCCGTGCTCGCTTCGGACGCCCGCCACAGGATGAAGTGGTGGAGCACCTCGCGGTCGCCCGGCTGGACTTCCACGGCACGAATCCAGCGGTCTTCGTCGAAGCCGGGTGCGATCGGGATCTTGGCGAACAGGTCCGGGCCGTCCGCCGCAACCTCAAAGGGGTCGAACTCATGGACCCAATCGGGCTCCCCGAACTGCCATTCGCCCTGCTCGGGGGGGTGTTCGTAGACCGGCTCGTCGCCGTCGCCACGCGGCGCGCCGGTGGAAACCCACCGCGTGATCGCGGCGATCTCGTCGTCGCTCAGGCTGATGTCGTTCTTCCAGGGTCCGTAACCGGGATCGGCATCCCACGGCGGCATGTCGCGGTTCTCCACCGCGCGGGCGATCGAGCGCGCCCAGGGCCGCACCTCGCGGTAGGTGCGAAGCGCCATTGGCGCGAGTTCGTCGGGCCGGTGGCAGGAGGCGCAGTTCTCATGGAGGATCGGCGCGATGTCGTCGACGAAGGTGGGCTGGTCCAGGTTCAGGGCCAGGCCGGCCGCCGGCAGGACGAACAATCCGAGGGCGGTGGTCGTCGCCGCGAGCGCGCGGCAGGGAATCCGGTTCATGTCGTGTCCTTGAGAGTCGGATGGAGGGCTCATGCAACCTTGCGGTTGCCGGATGCGTCTACGACTTGGAGCGTTGGTGCGTCCGATGTGGCTTACACAGTATCCGACTATACGGCGCTTCGGCACTCGGGTTTCGTCGTTCGCCGTCGGTCCGGGTGCTACGCTCACCGCCATGTTTCCGGTCCAATTGACACGCACGAGGAGCGCAGTAGCAGGGTCTCCACGATGGCCTTTCGGCCGGCGTTGGCGGGATGCGGCTCTCTTCGCCCTGATCGCTGTTTGTGGGCAGCCGGTCGCCGCCCAGAACGTGCTCTCGAAGGCGCTCCAGGATCGCGTCCAGGAGAATCCCCACACCACCGAGGCCGATGTCGAGGCCGGCGCCAAGGTGTTCCAGCGCAGTTGCTCGCTCTGCCACGGCGCCGACGGCACCGGCGGCGACGGACCGGACCTCACGCGCGGAGTGTTCCGTCACGGCAGCAGCGATGCCGCGCTGTTCCGGAACATCCTGACCGGCATCCCGAACAGCGGCATGGGCGGCATCTACCAGCCGGACAAGTCGATCTGGCAGGTCGTGTCCTACGTGCGCTCGCTCAGCCGGGGCGGCGGCGAGGAGGAGGTGCCGGGCGATCCGCGGCGTGGCCGGCTGCTGTACATGAGCCGCGGCTCCTGCTCCGACTGCCACCGGCTGAACGGCTCGGGCGGCCGTATCGGGCCCGACCTGAGCGATCTGGGCTGGCGGCGCGCGCCCGACCACATCCGCGCTTCGATCGTGGATCCCGCGGAGTCGGTGGCGGCTGACTACCGGACCGTCGAAGTCAGGACGGAGAGCGGCGCCATCGTGCGCGGCGTGCTGCGCAACGAGGACCGCTTCTCGATTCAGCTCTTCGACGAGTTCGAGAACCTGAGGTCCTTCCAGAAGACGGAACTGACCGCGATCGACAAACCTGAAGAGTCGTTGATGCCGCCGCTCGGCAGCTTCTTTCGCGGCCGCGATCTGGACGATCTCGTGGCCTATCTCTACTCGCTGCGACCGGAGTGAAGATGACAAACACTGGGTGCGCCGGCGTCTCCGCCACACCGACACGCACTGGGTGCGCCGGCGCCCTCGCCACAGCGACACGCGCTGGGTGCGCCGGCGCCCCCGCCGGCATCCGGCGCGAAGCGCCGGTTCTGAGGAAGCCGACGCTCCTTCTTGCCGCGTTGCCGCTCCTGTTCGTTGCGTTGGCCGTCTCCGCCCAGGGCGGCGTGTCCTACGAACGGCTCGAGGCCGCGGCCGACGAGCCGGGCAACTGGCTCATGTACTCGGGCCAGTTCAACAGCCAGCGCTTCAGCCGCCTCGACGAGATCGATCGTTCGAACGCGGCGGATCTCGAGCTTCGCTGGGTTCGTCAGCTTCCCACCCTCGGGCGCGTCGAGACGACGCCGCTGGTGATCGACGAGGTGATGTACGCGACGACAGCGGACAACGTCGTCATCGCACTCGACGCTCGCACCGGCCAGCGGTACTGGTCCTACGTTCATGAGCTGCCGGATCAGCTCGCCCTCTGCTGCGGCAAGCAGAACCGGGGGGTCGCGGTTCATGGCGAGCGGCTCTACATGGGCACGGTCGACGGCCGTCTGGTGTCCCTGGACGCGAAGACGGGCGCCACGATCTGGAACACGGCGGTGGGCAGCCCGGGCTCCGGGCACTCGATCACCGCGGCGCCGATGGTCATCCGCGATCTGGTGATCACCGGGATCGGCGGCGGCGAGTACGGCATCCGGGGTTTCCTCGACGCGTACGACGCGGCGAGCGGCGAGCTCCGCTGGCGCACCTACACGATCCCGGGACCGGGAGAACCGGGCAACGAGACCTGGGAGGGCGACTCCTGGAAGACGGGCGGCGCGCCGACCTGGATGACCGGCTCCTACGACCCCGAACTCGACCTCCTCTACTGGGGCACGGGGAACCCCGGACCGGACTGGAACGGCGAGGTCCGCGAGGGCGACAACCTGCACTCGGATTCCGTGCTGGCGATCCGGCCCGATACGGGCGAGATCGTCTGGACCTTCCAGTTCACGCCGCACGACGTCCACGACTGGGACGCCTGCCAGGTGCCGATCCTCTTCGACGCGGAGTACCAGGGCGAGCAGCGCAAGCTGATGGCCTTCGCCAACCGGAACGCCTTCTTCTACCTGCTGGACCGCGAGACCGGCGAGTTCCTGTTCGCGCGCGAGTTCGCCCGGCAGACCTGGGCCGAGGGGATCGACCA
>JAJDZH010000449.1 GCA_022824725.1 Thermoanaerobaculia bacterium
GATGATCGAGGCCGCCCGTGAGTTCGACGTTCTCCTGGTCGAAGACAACTGCTACGCCGACGTCCACTACGACGACGCGCCGCGGCCGCCGCAGAGCCTCTACACGCTGGCGAACGGCGAGGGCGTCGTCTACATCGGCTCCCTGTCGAAGATCCTCGGCGCCGGAGTCCGGATCGGCTATTTCCTGGCCAGGCAGCCGCTCCAGCAGCGCTTTCTCGACCGGCGCTTCGACGCGGGCCAGAGCACGCTGTCATCCAGCATCGTCGCGGAATTGCTCCGCGGACGCCTGCCGGCCCAGATCGAGCGCAACAACGCCGCCCTGCTGCCGAAGCGCGACGCGTTGCTCGCGGCGCTGACCGAGCAGCTCGGCGGCGTCTGCACCTGGCGCACGCCCGCCGGCGCCATGTTCCTGTGGGTCGGTCTGCCAGAGGAAGTGAACCGCGAAGCGCTGTTCGCCCTGAGTGAGCAGCGCGGCCTCGACTACGGCTACGGCGCCGCCTACCACGCCGGAGGCGACGACGTGCCGTTCCTGCGCCTCGCCTACGCGTGCCCCTCCGTGGCCAGAATTCGCGAGGGTGTCGCGTTGCTGGCAGAGTGCCTGAGGGAACACGCTCCAGGCCGCTTCGCGGACTAGGAGCCTGCATCGCAGGAAGTGGTGCGCCGGCCCTCAGTCCACGTATCCCAGAGCCCTCAGCCTGCGTCGCAGATCCTCATCGATCCGGGCGTCGTCAATCTCGACCGCCGGTTCCACGTCGCCCGCGAGGCCGTGGTCTGCCAGCAGGGCCAGCATCCTCTCCACGATTCCCGGCCGGGCCGACGCCAGGTCTTCCAACTCGCCGGGGTCGGTCTCCAGATCGAACAGCTTCGGCGCCGTGCCCTGGGAAGGTGACTGGGGTAGCACGAGCTTGTAGCGGCCGCGGATCACCGAGGAGGCTCGGTGCCCGTCCACGTCGAGATGGGTGTAGACATCCGGCGGATCGTCGCCGCGGCGTCGCTCCGCGAGCAGGTCCCTGCCGTCGGTCGCGGGTCTGTCGATACCGAGATAGCCAAGCAGGGTCGGCAGCAGGTCGACGTGCTGCGCCGGCGTCTCGATCCTTCTCGCAGGCACTCCTGGCAGGCGCATGACGAGGGGTATCCGCAGCACCTCCTCGTAAAGAGATACGCCGTGCTCCCAGCGGCCGTGCTCCTCGAACTCCTCGCCGTGATCCGAGACATAGATCACCGCGGTTCCCTCCGCGAGGCCCCGCGCCTCCAGTTCGTCGAGCAGCTCGCCGAAGGCGCGGTCGTTCTGCGCCACCTCCGCGTCGTAGAGCCGTGAGAGCGCCTCTGCGGTGCCCTCGTCAGGCTCGACTTCGCCCCGGTTCAACTCCAGCAGGTACCGGACGGTCCGATAGTGCGCGGGTGCATCGCCGGCGTCGAACATCTGTTCGAACTCCGGCGCCGGGTCGTAGGGTCCGTGCGGATCGATCGCATGAAGATAGAGGAAGAACGGCCCTTCCCCGCTCTGCCGCGCATCGAGCCACAAGCGAACACGGTTCAGCATCGTCTCGTCCCGGTCGCGGTCCTCGGAGCGGAAACGACTGAACCCCTGGGCAAAGCCGAAGGCGCGGCCGACGTTCGGGTTGCGGACCAGGCCCATCCCCTCGTAGCCGTTGGCGGCCAGGATCTCGGCAAGGGTCACAGCCTCCTCGGGGAGCACGGAGCGGCGGCCGACCGTTCGGTGCGCTGGCGGCAGAAGGCCCGTGAACAGGGACGCCATGGCGGGCCGGGTCCAGGACGACTGGGCGTAGGCGTTCTCGAACACCAGACCGCTCGTCGCGAAGGCATCGAGTCGCGGCGAGGTCGGCTTGCCGTAGCCGTAGACGCCCAGCCGGTCCGCGCGGACGGTATCCACGACGTAGAGAACGACGTTCGGCCGCCGAACGGCCGAGTCCGCTGGCGGTTCGCCGCCGCAACCGGCCAGCGTACCCGCCAGCGCGATTACGGGGACGAGCCGCGCGATCGCAGCAAGGCCCGACGACCGCGATGCCGCGCGCGATGGCGGGGTCGACCGCCCGGCGAGGCGAATCGCGGCTGCGGCTGCGTCGTCTTCAGGCACGGCGGCCGAACCGTAGCAGCGCCGCTCCTGTTACCCTCCGCCCGCCATGAACTCAACAACCGCGCTCGCTTCCCCGCTGGTGGCCGGGCTCGCGCTCGTGACCGGCCTCGTCGGCGTCTTGGAGGCCCGGTTCGGCCTGATCTCGCCCCTCGTCGGCTTCGCCCTGTTCTCGTTACTGATGCCCGTGGGCCTGTTGCTCAGCCTGCTCCTCGGGTTCATCGGCCTGCTTCGGACCCGTCGCAACCAGCGCCGCGGCGGGGCGTCCCAGGCGTGGGCCGGTGCGCTCCTCTCCGTCGTGGTGCTCGGCTGGGTGTTCGTGCTCGCCTACGGAACCGCGCAGGCGCCGGCGATCCACGACATCACGACGAACATCGACGACCCGCCGGCCTTCGAGGCCGCGGCCGCCGAGGACAGCCGAGGCGCCGGCTTCGCCTATCCGAGCGGTGGAGACTCGGTGCCCGATCAGCAGCGGCAGGCCTACCCGGAACTCGACACGCTCCAACTCGACATCTCCGGGGACGAAGCCGTCTGGCGGGTCCGCCACACGGCGGCGGATCTCGGCTGGACGCCGATCCTCGAAGACCCGGAGAACGGGCGCTTCGAGTTCTCGGACGCGACGCCCTGGTTCCGTTTCATCGACTTCGTCGCCGTCCGCGTCCGCGACGACGGCGCCGGCGCGGCCGTCGACGTGCGCTCCGTGTCCCAGGTCGGAGTCGGCGACCTGGGCGCCAACGCGGACCGCATCCGGCGGTTCCTGGACGTGCTTGGCCACGGCCACTGAGCGGCTACGATACCGGCCCGTTCCACCAACGATCTTCACGTCAACGCACCGGCGCGCCCGCGCCAGGAGACACCACCGATATGACTGCACTTACCGACATGGTCGACTACGAAGTCCGCGGCGAAGTCGCCCTGATCGTGATCGACAATCCGCCCGTCAACGCCCTCAGCCACGGCGTGCGCGCCGGTATGGTGGAGGGACTGGCGAAGGCCGAAGCCGACGAGGACGTGGCCGCCGTCCTCCTGGTCTGCAAAGGCCGCACGTTCATCGCCGGCGCCGACATCACCGAGTTCGGCAAGCCGATGAAGGAGCCCGGCCTCAACGAGGCGATCGAGGCGATGGAACAGGCGACCAAGCCCGTCGTGGCGGCGATCCACGGCACCGCTCTGGGCGGCGGCCTCGAGACGGCGATGGCCTGCCACTACCGGGTGGGAGTCTCCTCGGCCCGCTTCGGCCAGCCCGAGGTCAAGCTGGGGATCCTGCCGGGTGCGGGCGGCACGCAGCGGCTGCCCCGCCTGGTCGGCTATCCGAAGGCGCTCGAGATGTGCGTCATGGGCAATCCGATCGGCGCCGCGCAAGCGCTCGAAGGCGGCCTGATCGACGAGATCGTGGACGACGTCTTCGAAGGCGGCGTCGCCTTCGCCGAGAAGGTGGTCGCCGAGGACCGGCCGCTCAAGAAGATCCGCGACCTGAACGAGAAGGTCGACGAGGCGCGGGCCAACCGCGAGGAGATCTTCGACGGCTTCCGGCGCAAGATCGCCCGCCGCACCCGCGGTTTCGACGCGCCCGAGGCGAACGTCCGGGCGATCGAGGCCGGCCTCGACATGTCCTTCGACGAGGCGCTCGACAACGAGCGGAAGCTGTTCGCCGAGCTCATGGCCGGCAAGCAGTCGATCGCCCAGCGCTACTACTTCTTCGCCGAGCGCGAGGCGGCCAAGGTGCCCGACGTTCCGCGCGACACGCCGATCCGGAAGATCGAGAAGGTCGGCGTCCTCGGCTGCGGCACGATGGGCGGCGGCATCTCGATGAACTTCGCCAACCGCGGCATCGGCGTGACGATCGTCGAGGCCGAGCAGAGCCGCCTCGACCACGGCTTCGGCGTCATCCGCAAGAACTACGAGCGGACCGCCAGCCGCGGCCGGATGACGATGGAGCAGGTCGACGACTGCATGGGCCTTCTCAAGGGCGTGACCGACCGCGAGGCGCTCGCCGACTGTGACCTGGTGATCGAGGCGGTGTTCGAGAACATGGATCTGAAGAAGGAGATCTTCGCCAGCCTCGACCGGATCGTGAAGCCCGGCGCCATCCTCGCCACGAACACCTCGGCGCTCGACGTGAACGAGATCGCGGCCGCCACGGCGAGGCCCGAGGACGTGATCGGCATGCACTTCTTCTCGCCGGCCAACATCATGCGACTGCTCGAGGTCGTGCGCGGCGAGAAGACGGCGAAGGACGTGATCCACACCTCGATGACGATCTCCAAGCAGATCGGCAAGGTGCCGGTGCTGGTCGGCGTCTGCCGCGGCTTCGTCGGCAATCGGATCCTGTTCCAGCGCCAGGCGCAGGCGCAGCAGATCATCCTTGAGGGCGCGAAGTACCACGACGTGGACCGCGTCCTCTACGACTTCGGCTTCCCGATGGGCCCGTTCGCGATGAGCGACCTCGCCGGTCTCGACATCGGCTGGAACGAGAAGACGTCGGCGTCCCGCGACATCCGCGAGATCCTCTGCGAGTCCGGCCGCCGCGGTCAGAAGAACGGCCGCGGCTACTACGTCTACGACCCGGAAACTCGCGCCTCGGCGCCCGACCCGGAAGTCGAGAAGATCATCAGCGACTTCGGCTCCGCCCAGGGCATCGAGCAGCGCGAAGTCGGCGAGGAAGAGATCCTCGAGCGCTGCCTCTACCCGATGGTCAACGAAGGCGCGAAGATCCTGGAGGAAGGGATTGCGATCCGCCCGTCCGACGTCGACGTGATCTGGGTCAACGGCTACGGCTGGCCCGTCTACCGGGGCGGCCCGATGCACTGGGGCGACAGCGTCGGCCTCGGCAAGGTAGCGGCCCGGATGCGCGAGTTCGCGGACGAGAGCGGCAGCCCGTTCTGGCAGCCGTCGGCGTTGCTCGCTGAACTCGCCGATGCCGGCAAGAGCTTCAGCGACTGGAGAGCCGGCTGAAGGAGACCCGCATCGAGATCGGGCTGACGCCCTGGGTCAGCTACCTCGGCGACGAGGCGGCGCGGGTCGCCGACCAGGCGGAGTTCGCCGACCGGCTCGGCTTTCACTCGCTGTTCCTGCCGGAGAGCCATTTCACCGGGGCCGCCTCCTGCCCGTCGCCCATCGTCGTTCTCGCCGCGGCGGCGGCGAGAACCACCCGCCTGCGCCTCGGCACGACCTCGTACCTGCTGCCGGTCCGCAACGCCTTCCAGGCGGCGGAGGAAGTCGCCGTCCTCGACCGCCTCTCGAACGGCCGCGTCATCCTCGGCCTCGGCCGCGGTTTCCGGCCCGCCCTGTTCGCGGCCTTCGGCGTCGACCCCCGCACGAAGCGCCAGCGTTTCCTCGAATCGCTCGACCTGATGAAGCGAGCCTGGGCCGGCGAGGCGATCGAGGTGGGCGAACCAGGCGCCCGCCAACCCGTGCGGATCGCGCCAATGCCGGTGCAGCAGCCGCATCCGGAACTGTGGGTCGCCGCCTTCGGCCCCCTGGCGCTCAAGCAGGCCGGCGAACTGGGCCTTCCCTACCTGTCGTCTCCCCTCGAGACGATCGGCCGGCTCACCAGGAACCACGAGCTCCATCGCGAGGCCCTGCCGCGGGGGGCGCCGCGACCGATCGTGCCGGTCATGCGCACCGTGTTCATCTCGGAAGACCGGGCCACCTGCGATCGCGTCCGGTCCGCTCTGACCGCGCAGGCGCTCAGGATGGCGCGCGCCGGCACCCGTCTGGTGCAGGAAGAGGAGCTGGCGGACATCGAGAACTGGGCGATCGTCGGTGGGCTCGACCAGGTGCGCGCCGGACTCGACCGCTACCGCGAGCGCATCGGCATGACCCACGTCATCGCCCGCTGCGGCGTTCCCGACGCGGCGCCGGGGGAGATCGAGGCGTCGATCCGGGCGCTCGCCCGGATCGATTCGTGACTACGAGCCGTCGACTCTCTATCCGGCTGAGGTTGCCGGACAGGAATCGGGGAAGGGATGCGCGTTCTCTCCCCCGTTGGTAGCCACAAGGGCCGGATGTCCCGTGAGGTAGTACTCCCCCGGTGCGCCGGGTCGCTCCACCTGCGTCCGCTCGCTGGGGTCAAGCGCAGGAAAATCCCAGACCCTTCGTGAGATCTTGCTGTCGTCATCGGCGAGCTGGGTGTCCGTGACCGTGATCCGCATTGCCTGATCGCTAGCGGACGCGGCCAGCACCCAGACGCTGTTGCCAAGATCCGAAGAGCAGGCCGGCAGGACCTTCAGCAACACTTCCCAGTTCGTGGGATCGAAGAAGTAGAACAGGCCGGACTCCTTCGTCCCGATGTAGCGATCACCGCCCTTGACCACCTTCGCGGGCGTTCCTTGTCCGACCTCGATCTGTTCCTTTGTCCCAAGCTCAACCGTCACCCGGAAGCGATCGCCCAGCTCGTCATCGTCGCTGTCCACCAGGCACATGACGGTGTCGCTCGCAACGCAGGTCGTGTGCTCGTCCGCCGACACGACGGACTCAGGGGTAGCCGCCGCCTCCGGCGCCTCTGCTTCGCCCGCGAGAACCGGCGCCACGCAGAGCCCCAGCAGCAGCAGACCCAGGGAACCCGCGGCAAGTACGCCGCTCTCCGGTCGCCTACGCCTGGCCGTCCCGGACGATTGACTTCCAGAGTTCGACATTCTTCTCTCCCGGATCATGCCTGCCGTCTGGCAGGGTTCGTGGTGAAACCATCCTAGTGAACTGGAACCCTCGCCGCAAACTACCGGATTGGCGGTCGCGCCGTTAGCCGAGGTCGTCCGCCCCGGGCGTATAGAGTGAGCGGCCTGTTCGCTCGACAACTCCGACCTCTGGAGGCTCCATGCCCGAGATTCGCCGCCCTGGAAACCGAACGCGCCGGACCGTCATTCTGGTGCCCGCGCTTCTGTTCGTCGCCGCAGCGCTCTACGCCGGTACCGACGCCGCCGTCGTAGAGATCGAATCCGGAAAGCTGCAGGGCGAGATCCTCGACCCGGACACGGGCCTGACGGTCTACCGCGGCATTCCCTTCGCCGCGCCGCCGGTCGGAGAACTGCGCTGGAAGGCGCCGCAGGCACCCGCGAAATGGAGCGGCGTGCGCGACGCAACGGAGTTCGGCACGATCTGTCCGCAGAGCCCGGTTCTGGCGATGATGACGGGCGCGGCCCTGCCGGAGACGTCCGAGGACTGCCTGTTCCTGAACGTGTGGACGGCGGCCGGCGAAGGCGACGAGCCGCGGCCGGTCATGGTCTGGATCCACGGCGGGGGCCTGAGCCTGGGCTGGGGCAACGAGGCGACGTACGAAGGATCCGCGTTCGCCGGCAAGGGCGTGGTCCTGGTTTCGATCAACTACCGCCTCGGCCCCCTTGGCTACCTCGCGCATCCGACCCTGTCGAAGGAGTCCGGTGGCGAATCCGGCAACTACGGCTTCCTCGACCAGGTCGCGGCGCTCCAGTGGGTCGAACGGAACATCGCGCAGTTCGGCGGCGACCCGGAGAACGTGACGATCTTCGGCGAGTCCGCGGGCGGCACCAGCGTCCACGCCTTGATGGCAAGTCCGAAGACTGCCGGGCTCATCCATCGCGCGATCGCCGAGAGCCCCTGGATCACGGACACGAACATCCGCCCGCTCAAGGGAGCGAACGGCATGCACGCCAGTGCCGAGGACGTCGGCGTCGCCTGGGCGACGGCTCTGCTCGGCGACGGCGGCAAGCAGACCGCGAAGGCGCTGCGCGGCATCGACGCCCAGGCGATCATCACGAAGACACCCGCGGCCGGGCAACCGGGCGCCTACGAGCCGCACGTCACCTACGGCACCGCCTTCATGCCCGACTCGAGCGAAGACCGCTACACCGCCGGCAAGCAGAACGACATTCCCCTGATGGCCGGCACGAACCGCAACGAGGGCACGATGTTCATGGCCTTCCAGCCGCTTACCGAGCGGGCGCAGTTCCTCAAGATGCTGGAGGGCGTCTACGGCGACCGGGCCGGGGAAGTGGCCAAGCTCTACCCGTCCTCCAATACCGACGAGCTCAAGGTGCAGCAGGACCGCTTCATGA
The DNA here is from genome assembly GCA_022824725.1 of Thermoanaerobaculia bacterium. Classification (GTDB taxonomy): domain Bacteria; phylum Acidobacteriota; class Thermoanaerobaculia; order Multivoradales; family Multivoraceae; genus Multivorans. The sequence goes on from JAJDZH010000449.1 coordinate 8,128, forward strand.
CCGACACCTGGTTCCTGCGCGGCACGCGGCGCATGCTGCTCGGCATGGACAAGGTCTCCTCCCCCGCCTTCCAGTACTTCTTCACCCGCGTGAACCCCGAGAACCCGGCCTGGGGCGCGCACCATGCAGCCGAGCTCGGCTACGTCTTCAACACGCTCCAGGGCGAGAACTACGACGAGACGGACGACCGGCTGGCGGCGCTGATGATCGACTACTGGGTCCAGTTCGCCCGCACCGGCGACCCGAACGGCGGCGGCCGGCCAGCCTGGCCGGAGTTCGATGCCGACAAGCAGGCGTATCTCGAACTCGGTGACGAGGTGAGGACGGGCGCCGAGCTGGAACGGGAGATCAACGACCGGCTGGAAGCGATTCGCGGACAGTAGCCGGGTAACAGCGGAACTCACCAGACGGAACTTCGAAGAGGCGGGAATGACGAGCAACCCGCCGCAACGCTTCCTGGGCTGGAAGATGATCGGGCTCGGCTCGGCCTGCTATGGCCTGGCCATCTCGCCCATGTACTACTCGTGGGGCTTCTTCCTGCCCGAGATGCAGCGGGATCTCGGCATGAGCGACACGCAGGGGGGCCTGATCTTCAGCGTGTTCAGCTGGATCTACCACGGACTCGGGCCGGTCGCCGGCATCGCGATCGCACGCCTGGGAATTCGTCTGATGATGAGCCTGGGCGCCGTCATCGGCGCGTTCGCCTTCTGGCTCATGAACCGGGCCGACTCCTTCGCGGAGGCCATGTTCGCCTACGCCGTCCTGGGCGGCATCGCGATCGGTTTCGGCACGATCCTGGCGGCTCAGGCCCTGGCTTCGAACTGGTTCATCCGCTACCGCTCACGAGCCATGGCCCTGATCCTGGGCGGCGGCGCCGTGGTCGGCTATCTGACCCTGAAGTACTTTGCTCCGGGCATGCTCGAGTTCTTCGATTGGCGCACGGGCTGGCTGGTGATCGCCGGTATCTCCGCTCTGGTCGCCGTGCTGGCCGGGCTGTTCATGCGCGGCGAGCCTGAGCGAATCGGGCAGGAGCCGGATGGCGGCGTCCAGGCCGGGAGCGACGGCCCGTCCGGCCCAACCGGCCAGGGCGAATGGACCGCACCGCTCGCCCTGCGCACGTCCCAGTTCTACGTCCTGATCGGTCTGTCCATCGCCTACGGCGTGCCCTGGGGCATCATCGCCGTCTTCGGCCGCCACCATCTCGATGCTCTCGGCTTCACCACAGCCATGGCGGGTTCGATCCTGGGCGCCCGCGTGCTGGTCAGCCTGTTCGGCCGTCTCAGCGCCTTCGCGGGCGATTTCATGACGCCGCAACGGCTGCTCGGCATCGTCCTGATTCTGGAGGGTTTCGGCTGCGCGCTGTTCATCGTCGCGAACACCGCGTTGATCGCTTACCTGTCCATGGTGCTGATCGGGCTCGGTTTCGGCGCCGCCTACGTCTGCATCCCGGTCGTCTACTCGGCCTTCTACGGTCGCCGCGCATTCGCTACGACGGTCGGCATCCGGTTTGCGATCACCGGTGTGATCGCTCCGGGCGCCCCCACCGTGGCCGGCATGCTCTCCGACTGGTCGGGCTCGCACATCCTCACCCTGTCCGTCCTGTCCGGACTCTGCCTGGTGGGCTCACTGGTCGCCTTCGGCCTGCGCGCGCCGGTTCTGGGAGCCAGACCGATCGCGCCGGTAGCGACGAGCTAGCAGTCTGTCGGACTTAGCGCGGCACACTGGGTGCGCCGGCGCCCGCGCCGGCTTCTGAAGACGACGCGCCGCGAAGCGGCGACCATCCTGCCGCGCTAGGAACCTGCACCCAGAGGCCGGCGGGGGCGCCGGCGCACCCGGTCTTCGCACCGCTCCTAGCCGGAGGCGGTGACGGTCGTCCGCCAGCGGTGCTCGCCCCAGGTCAGCTTGAGCGTGCCGGGAGAGTCGCCGTCGGGCGGCTCGATGTCGATCGTCAGGCTCGACTTGCCGCCCTCGACGGTGGAGTGCTCGAGCGGGGTTTCTCCCAGATCCTTCGCCGGATCGTGCATCGTGCCCCAGATATCGGGTTCGTGGTTCACGATCAGCGTCCATTGGCCATCGTCGTCCAGCCGCAGCCAGAGGCTGTAGAGACCCGCGAAACCGGGTGAGACGTTGCCGGCCGGCACCTCGAGTTCGCCGACGACGATGTCGGCTTCGGTGCGCAGCTTGATCGCCGCGAAGGTCTCGAACTCGAGCAACCCCTGTTCGTGCTCCACAAACGACAACCAGTCGACGCCGAGGAGCGGCACCCTGCCGGCGTTGACCTCGACGGCGCCGCCGCCGATCTCGGCCCGGTCGATCGAACGAGTCGCGTTGACCAGCAGCGCGAAGGCGTTCGTCAGGCCCGAGGCGTCGAGCTTGCGACCCTCACCCTCCTTCGAGGGCTTCTCGATGACGTCCTCGGTCTCGGCGAACTGACCCACCGCCGGGGCCGCGGCCACGAGAAGCAGCAGGAGGGCGGCGACCTGAGTCCGCCGCCGCCCGCTCGAACCGACCATCGCCGCCTTCCTACTCCCCGCCGGTGCTCTGCACCGTCGCGAGGCCGAGCTCCAGCTTGATCGGGTCGACCGGCTCAATGGGCGCCCAGGCGACGAAGCCAAGCATCATCTCGTCGGTCGTGGCGGTGCCGTTGATCACGTTGTCCGCCGGGTCGAAACCGCGCTCCTCGCCGCGTTCGGGCGTGTTCTCGAACCACATCGAGACCTCGACGCGGGTGCCGGCGGGGATCGTCTTCGGCTTCTTGTACTGGTACGTCGTCTGCCATTCCTGGTCGTAGTTCGGCACGTCGAGCAGGACCTCGGTCGTACCGTCCGGGTAGAACGCGTCGTAGCGCACCGCGACCGACCGCAGGTGGGCGTGCGGCCACAGGGCCAGGATGTCCGTCTCGACCGGGAACACCCGCGCCGCGCCGACCTTCCAGCGCTCGTGGCCGGGCGGGATCTCGAAGGTCAGGTTGCCGATCGAGTCGAACTTGACCTCGCGCAGCTCGCTCTCCGGGACGTCGGCGAAGACGAAGCCGATCTCGGAACGGTCGGAGAAGCCGCTGCCCTCGCCGGCCTCCTTGTTGTAGTGCATGGAGAACTCGATCGTCGAACCGGGCTCGAGCTTCATCGCATAGCCCGGCTCCATCAGGTGGCTCTCGGCGCCGAGGGCGATGCAGCCCAGCGAGCTGTCGCTGAACTTGCCGAGCGCCGTGGCGCCGCCCGGGGGCCGGATGCTGGCGCACATGTGATGGACATCGCTGCCGCCGACCTTGAACTCCACGCCGCGGACCCAGACGGGCTCGGGCAGCATCTCTTCGGTCAGCTCGGTCTCGAAGTTGATGTTGATGTCCGCGATGTCGTCGGCGACCCAGTACTCCTCGGGCATCTGCACGACCAGGTCGGGACGGCCGAGCGACCAGCCGCCGGAGCCTTCCTCGACGAACGTCTTGGGCGGCGGGGCATCCGCCGCGTCGCCGGCCGGAGCGCCGCCGCGGGCCCAGGCCATCACCGTCTCGATCTCCTCGTCGGTCATCACCCGCTCGTGGTGGAACTGCCCGCGGGTCGCCTCGGTGGCGAACCACGGCGGCATCGAGCGGTTCTCGACCGCCCGCGCGATGGACCGCGCCCAAGGACGCGTCTGCTGGTACGTCATCAGCGGCATCGGCGCGATCATCCCGCCGATGTTCTCGCCTTCGCCGTCCGGCCGGTGGCAGGTCTGGCAGTTCTCCTGCAGGACCGGCAGGACGTCGCCGTAGAAGGTGGGCGTGTCCGCGTCGGCCGCCACGGCCATTCCGGGAACGGCAAGGGCGGCGAGCACGAGGAGGACGGAGCGAGAGGTCGCGATCTTCATGGGTCTGATCTCCGGTTGACGCGGCCAGCAGCGCCGGGGACGGACGCGAATCGCATGCCGGCTCGGTTCCTAGGTCGGCGCCCAGCAAGTGTACTCGACCGACCGGCGGCGGACGGCCTGTATACTGCGGCCGTTTTCCGGTGACTCCCGCCTCTTCTCCCGAACACCCATGCCGAACATGCGCAAGTGTCTGATTCCGTTCGCGCTGAGCGCGATCGTCGGCGTGCCGCCCGGTTTCGCGCAAGGCGACCAAGAGAACGATTCCCAGGAACCGGAGACCTTCGGCCAGGCCCTCCGCGACGCGGACGTCTCCGTCGGCCTCCGCTACCGCGTCGAACAATCCGACGACGACGCGTTCGATGACGCGGCGCTCGCCTCGACGTTGCGGACGAGCCTCAAGCTGCAGACGAAGGCCTTCCGCGGCTTCTCCTTCCTGCTCGAGGCCGAGGACGTGACGCCGGTCGGCAACGACAGCACCTACCGCAACCTGGGCTACGGCGGACTCGACAACGGCGTCCGCGACCGGCCGATCATCGCCGACCCGGCGCTCACGGCGATCAACCAGGCGGCCGCTCGCCTGGAGCGCGGGCCGGTCGCCTTCACGCTCGGCCGGACGGAACTCCTGATCGGCGACCAGCGCTTCGTCGGCGCGGTCGGCTGGCGCCAGCATCACCAGGCCTTCGACGCGGCCGCCCTCGACGCGAAGCTCGCGGCCGACTGGACGCTCCGCTACGCCTTTCTCGATCGCGCCCACCGGATCACCGGCGCCGAGGAGGCGATGGGCTCTCACGTGATCCACGTCTCGGGCCCGGCGGGCCCCGGCGAGCTCGCGCTGTTCGGTTACCTGCTCGACTACGAGCGACCGGGCGCCGCGGCCAACTCCACGTCCAACTGGGGCGCCAGCTACAACGGTTCGCGCGATGCCGGCGCGGCCTCCGTTCTCTGGGAACTCCAGTACGCCGTGCAGTCGGACTGGGCGGACCACCCCGGCAGCGTCGACCTCGACTACCAGAAGACCGGCATCGGCTTCACGCGCGGCGACGTCAGCGTACGAGCGGTGCGCGAGGCCCTGGACGGCGACGGCACGTACGGTTTCCGCACGCCGCTGGCGACGCTGCACGGATTCAACGGCTGGACCGACAAGTTCCTCGGGACGCCCGCGGACGGCCTGGTCGACGTCTACCTGCGCCTGGACCACGCTCTTGACACGTGGAACTGGACCGTTCGCTGGCACCAGTTCCGCTCGGTTGTCGGCAGCATGGACTACGGCACCGAGATCGACGCGATGGCGGTGTGGAACACCCCCTGGAAGCAGGACTTCGGCATCAAGCTGGCGCAGTACAACGCGGACGAGTGGAGCACGGACACCTTCAAGGTCTGGATCTGGACGTCCTGGAACGTCAGCCTGCGAGCCGCAGGCGGCCGCTGACGTCGACGGAAACCTCGCCACCCTCGCGCAGGGCCTCCCAGTCGGCCGGCGCCAGCACCACGACCGGCGGCGACTGCTCGTAGAGTTCCCGGGCCACCGCCGCGCCAAGAGCGAGGATCCCGTCGAGCTCCCGCAGCACGACCGCCGCAGGCGCCGTGCCCAGGCGCACCCCCTCCAGGAGCACGGAGCTCGAGCTGCTGGAGCCCCGTCCGTACGGCATGACGAGCACACGGCCGGCGACGCTTTCACCGCAGCGTGGATGACGCCGGTCGATGATCCGTCCGGTCACCGGATCGACGCCGCCCCAGAACGACAGCGGCTCTTCCAGCCGGAGCACCGGCCCGGCACCGGCGCCGCCGACGAGGACCCGCCCCTGGAGCTCCTTTCTCGTCACGGCCACAACTCCGCGTCGCGCCACAGCCGGCCCGCCTGAGCAGAACGAACGCACTCGGCCAGACTGCCGAAGACGACATCGAA
>JAJDZH010000141.1 GCA_022824725.1 Thermoanaerobaculia bacterium
GGATCCACTGACGGATCAGGGCCACGGACTCGACGTCGACGAGTCCGCGACCGAGCTCGGGCATCATGATGCCCGGGTGCGTCGATTCGATCCGGTAGACGAGGATCGACTCGTCGGGCTTGCCGGGAACGACCCCGTAGAGGCGGTCGCCGGTCCCCTGGCCGGCGGCGACCGGGTGCTTGAAGACGCCCAGTCTGGTCCGGTTCCGGTGTCCCTTGCGCAGGTCGAGTCCCGACGTGCGCCCGCTGCCCTTCAGGTTGTGGCAATGGGCGCAGTTGATGTCGAGCCAGGTGCGGGCCCGTTCGTCGACACTGCCGGTACGCCCGGCGTTCCAGACGGGCGCGCGGGGCGCCTCGGCAGCCGGCGGCGCGCCCTCGAGGAAGCCCGTTCGCCGCCATCGCTCGAGCTGGTTCTCGGAGACGGTGGAGCCGTCGGCCTCGGTGAAGACGAAGTTGCGGTTCAACTGCGCCGCCTGGAGGCCGATCGGCAGCACGCGCTCGCCGTCCGTCCGGTGGCAGTTCTTGCACTGGTTCGCGTTCGGCACCCGGTAGGTGTGCTCGATCCTCGCGCCTTCGGCATCGATCCATGACACCTCGAGCGGTCCGCCGACGATGGCAAGGTCGGCGTCGGTCAGTTCGGCATTCCAGATGTACGGCAGGCCGACCCAACCGTCCTCCTCGTGGACCAGCAGCCTGGTTTCCAGGGGCTGGAGGCCTTCTTCGGGAACCCTGAAGTCCGCGGGGTAGGCGAAGGTCTTCGAGATGACCGTGCCGACCGGGAACTCGAACGGGCCCTCCCCGCGGTACAGCGCGGGCCTGACGTCGCCGCCAGGGCCCTCCGGCAGGCGCACGAAGCGGAACTTCAGCGCGTAGTCCGAGAACAGCGCCGTGTTCAGATCGTAGGGCTCGACGCCGGCGGCCGGGATGTGGCTCGCGAGTTCCCCGGTGAACAGTCCCCAGGTCGAGAGCTTCGCCGGGTAGCGGCCGAACGGCCCCTGCCCGGAACCGCCCTCTCCAGCCGCGCAGCCCGCGAGCGCGAGTACGGCGATCGCGAGTGCCGCGGGTGGTGCGCTACGGAGCGCCACCGGTCGCCGCGCCGAGATCGACCGGCTGGGGTACTGCCGGGAGCGAACCCTGATGCGCCGCCAGGTCCGTGCTCACCTTCGGTTCACCGCCCGTGAAGACGGAACCGAGGTCGAGATTCACGAAGTCGGCGTCACCGTTGTTCTCGATGTAGAGCCGCAGGTCCGCGGGAACCTCTCCTTCGACCAGCTTGTCCGGGTTCGAAACCCCGTCCCACACGATGTCAGGGAAGGCGCCGCCGGCGAGGGCGACGAAGGCGTCCGCGAAGTCGCCGTTCGGGCCCTCGCCGCCGCCGATGAACTCGTTGTCGTGAATGTAGACGCCTTCGGTGTACGGATCGTAGCCGGGGTCGTTGTAGGTACGACCGGTCGAGAGGTAGGAGATGACCGCCAGGTTCGAGTTCTGGTTGTGGTGGATCCGGTTCTCGAAGAGCTCGACGTTGTCGCTCGCCATCACGATGATCCCCGAACCGGCCGGGATCGTCGAGACGATCGCGCCTTCCTTGCCGAAGTTCGGCAGGTTGTTGTCTGTGATGTCGTTGTCGTAGACGCGAGCGTCGCGGCCGTCCTTGACGGGCAGTTCGGGCAGCGAGAAGACGAGCAGGCCGCCGGTGTTGCCGTGGGCCCGGTTGCCGTAGACGTCGGCGCCGGTCGTGTTCTCGATCTCGATGCCGGCCACGTTCTCCCAGACCTCGTTGCGCCGGACGACGACGTTGGCCGACTGGCCGACGTAGATGCCGGCGTCCGAGGCGCCGCGGACCCGGCTGTCCTCGATCAGGACGTTCGTGACCTGGACGGGGTAGAGCCCGTAGGCGCCGTTGTTCGTGTCGGGTCCGTTCGTCCATTCGACCCGGACACTCCGGAAGGCGGCTCCGGTCGTGCCCTCCACCTTGATGCCGTCGCCCCTCGTGTTCTCGACCGCGAGGTTCTCGACCGTGAAGTCATCGGCGGTGGCGAGGAGCCCCTCACCTCCGGTCCCCGGGGCCTGCGATGAGAAATCGAGAATCGTCTCGTCCATCCCCTGGCCGCGTACGGTCACGCCCTCGACATCGAGGGACAGGGTGGCGTCGAGTTCGAAGCGTCCGGCGGCGAGTTCGATGACCGCTCCGGGCTCGGCGGTCAGCAGCGCCTCCTGAAGCGTCCGGTGGTCGTTGTCTCCCGGACGCAGCGTTGCGTCCTCCTGGGCGCAGGCAGAGAGCGCGAGCAGGCAGACGGCGGTACAGAGAGTGTATTGCTTCATGGCTGGGGTTCCATTTCCGGGTCGTTACCTGGCCGGCGGGATCATGCCATGATAGCCGGGAAAGGGGAGACCTCATGCCGCGACGGATTGCAATCGCAGCGCTCGCCGTTGGCCTCGCGGGCGCGGCGGCCGCGGGGGACGACGGAGCGGTTCCCGAGCCGGAGCCGATCGGCACGATGAGCGAACTGATGATCAAGCTCATGTACCCGGCGTCGGACGCCATCCTCTACGTCGAGAGCCGTGCCCCGACCAACGAGGTCGAGTGGAACGAACTGCAGGCGCAGGCCCTCATCCTCGCCGAGTCCGCCAACCTGATCATGATGCCGAGCCGTGTCGTCGGCGACCGCGACGAGTGGATGCGCGACGCCAGGCTGATGTTCGACGCCGGCGCCGCCGCCTACGAGGCCGCCCTCGAGCACGACCTGGACGCGCTGATCGCCCTGAACGAGCAGGTCTACATGTCCTGCGTCGTATGCCATCGCCGCACCCGGCCGGACTACGGGAGGAACTACAAGCGCTTCGAGGATCCGCCGGCCGAGGCCCCTCCGGCCGCGGAAGAAGCGCCTCCCGCGGAAGAAGGACGGGCGCCGTAGGCGGCCCCCCCGGCCGTTCCGCGGGCGACGCTGCTACGATGGCGCGCCCAACTCCAGGAGGTCAGAACGTGAACTTGATCGAAGCTCGCTGGCGTTCGGCTCCGTGCGCGGCGCTGCTGCTCGCGGCCGCGCTTCTCCCGGCAGGGCTCGCGGCGGATGATTCCAACGCGGATGTCTGGGACCGGGTCGAACATCACACGGTGAAGAACGGCGACGTGGGAATCCACTACGTCACCCTCGGCGAGGGCGAGCCGGTCCTCTTCATCCATGGCTTCCCCGACATCTGGTACAGCTACCGGCACCAGATGGCCGCCCTCGAAGGGGACTTCCGCGCCGCGGCGATGGACCTCCGCGGCTACAACCGCAGCGGCCAGCCCAAGCGGGTCGAGGACTACGCCATGCCTCACCTGCTGGCGGATGTGGCCGCCGTGATCGAGGATCTCGGCGCACCGATCAACCTGGTCGGCCACGACTGGGGCGGGGCGATCGCCTGGCGGTTCGCGATCGAGAATCCGGACAAGGTCAAGCGGTTGGTCATCATGAACCTCACGCACCCCCGCGGCTATGCGAACGTGATCGCGAACGCGACCGAGGAGCAGCGCCGCAACGTCCAGTACGCCCGGAACTTCGCGTCGTCCGAGCCGGACGGCAGCCCGGTGCCGGAGGGGCTGCTCGGCCGCTACGAGAGCGAGGGCGAGAAGGTGGCCGGCCACTACCGCGAGGCGTTCTCCCGCTCCTACTGGGACGGCATGCTGAACTACTACCGGGCGAACTACGGCGGCGTCGCGGCCGGCGGCGAGTTACCGAACCTGAAGATGCCCGTCCTCCAGTTCCACGGCCTCAAGGACACGGCGGTGGACAAGGACGGGCTCAAGAACACCTGGGACTGGGTCGACCGCGACTACACCCTGGTCACGGTGCCGACGGTCGGCCATTGGGTCCAGTTGGAGGCCGCCGACCTCGTTTCCGACACGATGCGCGCCTGGCTCCTGGCCAGGAAGTAGCGTCACAGCCGCAAGGAGAATCCAGCATGTCGATGACCCAGCATTCCAGGCGTTCGCTTCCCGTCTTCCTGGCTGGCGCCGCGGCTGCCGCGCTGGTGCTGGCCTGCGCACCGGCCGAAGCGCCGGTGGCGGATGCGGCGGGCGACGGCCTGGCCGCGGCGGAAAGCGAACCGGGGCGGGAGTACTACGAGATCCGCCGTTACCGCCTGGCGGACGAGGACAGCCGGCAGACCGTCCTCGCCTACCTGGAAAACGCCCTGGTGCCGGCGCTCAACCGGGCCGGGATCGACAGGGTGGGCGTGTTCGGAGTCGAGCCGCCCGCCGAGGCGGACGAGCCGGTCGACCCGGTGGATTCGCTTTCCGTGTGGGCGATCATCGCCTTCCCGACGGTCGGGGACTTCACGGCGATGAAGTCGACGCTGGAAGCCGACGCCGAGTACCTGGAAGCCGCCGCGCCGATGTACGCGACGCCGAGGCAGGAGCCGATCTACGAGCGCGTGGAGAGCTGGTTCCTGCGGGCCTTCAAGGGCATGCCGGTGATGGAGCTGCCGCCCCAGACCGCGGCCGGGCAGGACCGGATCTTCGAGTTGCGTCTGTACGAGAGCCACAACGAGGAGACGGCTCGCCGCAAGGTCCACATGTTCGACAACGGTGAGATCGACATCATGCGGGATGTCGCCATGGCGCCCCTCCTGTTTGCCGAGCTTCTGATCGGCGAGGACGTACCGGCCCTCGTCTACATCCTGTCGGCCCCCGACATGGAGGCGCACCGGGAGCACTGGCAGGCGTTCGGCGGCCATCCCGAGTGGATCCGGATGCGCGACATGGACTACTACAAGGGAACGGTCTCGCGGATCGAGAACGTGTTCCTGCGGCCCACCGCGTTCTCCCAGATCTAGTCGCCGTTTCGCGGCGCGTTACTCGGACGTGTCGACTTCGGCGGCGCTGCCCGGCCAGCGTACCCAGTAGCCGTCGGCCCAGACCAGATCCTCGTTGAACTCGGTGCCGCGAAAGGCGCCGATCTCGTAGGTGGACTGCGGCTGCTCCGTGGCGGAGCCGTCACGGCCGCCGCTCCAGATGCCGATGACCTGGGTGCTCAGGAGCTGATCCGAACCGGCGAAGCCGAACCGGTAGGGGTTGTTCCAGCCGTCCCGTTCGGGTACGTCCTGCAGGTAGAAGAACGTGTTCGACGGGCGGAGCAGGGCAGAGAGGTCCGCGTGGGAGAAGTCGGGATAGGTGAACTCGCTCCAGCTGAACGTGGCGGTCGTGCTCGAGCCGGCGGCCGCGGCGCTGACCTGGTCGGTGAGCCACTGCATCCAGGCGGAGCCCACGGCCTTCATGTCGGCCTGGGTGCGGGTCTGGTTCGCGTTCTGCAGCCCGGTCATCAGGTTCGGCACCAGCAGCGCGGAGATGATGCCGATGATCGCCACGACGATCAGAAGTTCGATCAGGGTGAAGCCGGCCTGCCGGCTGTGGGAGCGCGCTCCGGTCATCTTCGTGCTCCTTGGGTTGAGATTCGAGGTCCGGCCGCGCCGAAGTCGGGGGCGCGTCGTTGGCGGCCTACTGGATGATACGGGGTGGAGGGCCGCGGCGTCCAAGCGGCCGCCCGCCCGCGCCTGGCCGCAACCTCCGGCGGAAGGGCTTACTCTTTCTGTGCCTGTAGGATACGTCCGTTCGGCAGCACGCTTGAGCGGCTCTCGTGGACTTCAGCTCCTACGAATTTGATCCTGCGATCCATGACGAGATGTTCGTCGCGGAGGGGGAGCCGCGCGACCACTGCAGTGCCGTCTACGAGGCGCTCAAGGGCCTGCCCGACGAGGATCTGAACACGATCCAGGAACGCGTGACCCGTTCCTTCTCGCAGGAGGGCATCACCTTCACCGTCTACGGCGACGAGGAGGCCGAGGAGCGGATCATCCCGATCGATTGCGTGCCGCGCCTGCTCGCCCTGGCGGAATGGCGGGAGCTCGAAGCCGGCCTGGTGCAGCGGATTCGGACCCTCAACCTGTTCCTCGCCGACGTCTACGGCGACTGCCGCGTCGTGAGGGACGGGGTGATTCCCGCCGACGTGATCCTCGGCTGCCCGCAGTACCGGCTGGCGATGCGCGGCGTCGGCGTGCCGAACGACGTCTGGGTGACGATCTGCGGCACGGACATCGTGCGCACGCACGAGGGCTTCATGGTGCTGGAGGACAACCTGCGCGTGCCTTCCGGCGTGTCCTACATGATCGCCAACCGCAAGGCGGTGAAGGCCGGCCTGCGTCTGCTCTACCGGCGTTCCCGCGTTCAGGACGTCGAGCAGTACGGCAGCCTGTTGCGGCAGACCCTCTGTGAGCTGTCGCCCGGGGGTCGCCCGGATCCGTGCCTGGTGTTGCTTACTCCGGGCACCTGGAACTCGGCGTTCTACGAGCACATGTTCCTCGCTCACGAGATCGGCGCCGAACTGGTCGAAGGGCAGGATCTGCTGGTCAACGACGGCTTCGTCTACATGCGGACCACCGCCGGCCTCAGGCGGGTCGACGTGATCTACCGCCGCGTGGACGACGACTTCCTCGATCCGCTCGTCTTCCGCGAGGACTCCCTGCTGGGCGTTCCGGGTCTGATGAACGCCTTCAAGCGCGGCAACGTGGCCCTGGCCAACGCTCCGGGAACGGGCGTCGCCGACGACAAGAGCGTCTACGCCTACGTGCCGGACATGGTTCGCTACTACCTGGGCGAGGAGCCACTGCTCCAGAACGTCGAGACGCACCTCTGCCGGCGGCCCGAGGACCTGGAGTACACGCTGGACAACCTGGAGCACCTGGTGGTCAAGCGGGTCGGCGAGTCGGGTGGCTACGGCATGCTGGTCGGCCCGCACTCGACGCCGGAGGAACGGGACGAGTACGCCAGGACGCTCCGGGCCGATCCGGCGGACTTCATTTCGCAGCCCACCCTGGCGCTGTCGCGGTCGCCCTGCCTGATCGATGGTCACGCCGAACCGCGCCACGTCGACCTCCGCCCCTTCGTCCTGACCGGAAACGAGACCCGGATCGTCCCCGGGGCGTTCTGCCGGGTGGCCCTGCGCAAGGGGAGCCTGGTCGTGAACTCGAGCCAGGGCGGCGGCGGCAAGGATCTCTGGGTGGTCGACCTCTGATGCTCTCGCGCAGCGCCCAGGGGGTCTACTGGATGGCCCGCTACCTGGCGAGGGCCGGCTACCTGAGCCGCCTGCTGGAGTTGCAGGTGCAGTTTCTGGTCGACCGTTCGGTCGAAGAGATTCACTTCGGCTGGAAGCGGATCTACCGGTGCATGAAGCGGTTGCCGCCCCCGGGCGAGGAGTTTCTGCCGGAGACGGACGAGTTCGCCCTGGCGGACGCCTTCACGCTGGCGGACGACCTGACGTTCGAGCGTTCGAATCCGGATTCAGTGTGGAGCGCCGTGGCCAGCGGGCGCGAGAACGCGCGCCAGATGCGTCACTGCATCAGCGGCGAGATGTGGACCACCCTGAACGCCGCCTGGCTGCGGATTCGCGATCTCGAGGCCGTCGATATCTGGAGGACGCCGGAGGTCTTCTACGCCCGGACGCGAAGCGAGATCCACAATTTCGTCGGGGTCGCGGACGCGACGATGTACCGTGGCGTGGCGTGGCGGTTCATGCGCCTCGGCCGGGCCATCGAGCGGGCGCAACTCGCGGTGTCTCTGCTGCTGGCCCAGATCGATCTCAGCCGGCGCACGGAGCGGCGGACCCTGGGCTGGGCCAGCATGCTGCGCACTCACCATGCTCTGGAGGCATACGGCCGCGTCTACGGCATCGACCTGAAACCGGACAGGGTCCTGGACCTGCTGGTCGCTGACCCGTCCCTCCCCGGCTCCGTACTCGCGACGGTGCAGGCCGCGGCGACCGAACTTCAGGGCCTGGACGGCGGGCCGGGCGTCGAGGCAGACGCCGCCGCACGGCGGCTGGCGGGCCGGGCCGAGGCGCTCATCCTCTACGACTGGCCGGAAGCGTCAGCACCCGAAGAACTGCTGGAACAGGTCGGTCAGTCCACCCGCGATCTGCACGAGGCCGTGCTCGACGCCTTCGTCGACTACGCGATCGAGGATTCTCCGCTGCGGTGACGTCTGCCCGCCCACTCCGCTACGACGTGGAGCACCGGACGCTATACGAGTACTCGGACGGCGTCCGTGGCTGCGTTCTGATGCTCTGTCTGCAGCCGGTCCGGACACCGGGTCAGAGGGTTCGGCGTTTCGAGATCGAGACGATCCCGGCGGCGTCCCTGAGTCCGGAGCGGGACGGTTTTGGCAACCGCCGCCACGTTCTGAACATCCATCGGCCGCACGGGGAACTCGTGATCACCTCCCGGTTTCGGGCGGAGCTCGACGCGGCGCCGGGCGTGGAAGCGGTGGGCGGCTGGGAGGACGTGCGGTCGCGGCGCCTGTTGCCGGAGTACTGGCACTTCGTCGAACCCAGCGCACTCGCCCGGCCGTCCCCCGCGATCGAGCACTTCGTTCGCGACGAGGGGTTTCGCCCGGAAGATGATCCGATGGAAAGCCTGATCCGCCTGTCCGACGGGATTCGCGAGCGCTTCGAGTACGAGCCGGGCAGCACCGCGGCCGACTCGCCCATCGATCATCTGCTCGAGTCGGGCCGGGGCGTGTGCCAGGACTACGCCCACCTGATGATCGCGATTGCCCGTTCCTGGGGCGTTCCCTCCCGCTACGTGTCCGGCTATCTCCACGACTCGGGGCGGGCCGGCGAGCGAGTGACGGCCGCCGCCAGTCACGCGTGGGTGGAATGCTGGTTGCCTGGGCCTGGTTGGGTAGGCTTCGATCCTACGAACACGACCTTCAGCGATCAGCGACACATCCGCGTGGCCGCGGGCCGCGACTATGCCGACGTTTCCCCCACAAGGGGGGTGTTCCAGGGCGCCGGGGATGCGCGAGTCGCGGTTGATGTGATAGTGAATGCAGTTGACAGAGCGCGACTTAGCGGAAGAAACGGCAACGGGAGGCAGAGAGTATGAACGTCCAGGTGGAGCATCACGACAAGGTCCTCGTGGCCAGAGTCGAAGGCCGTGTCGACAGCTCGAACTCCCAGGACTTTGAGCGTCAACTGCAGGGGGCGATCGGCGAAGACGTCAACGCCGTGGTCATCGACCTCGGTCAACTCGCCTACATCAGCAGCGCAGGCCTGAGGGTCGTCCTGCTGGTCGCCAAGACCCTTGGCCAGCGCAACGTGAGCATCTCCCTTTGCGCGTTGAGCGATCCCGTTCAGTCGGTGTTCGAGATCAGCGGCTTCAACCGCATCATCCAGATCTACGACACGCAGGCCGACGCCCTGGCGGCTGCGGGGTAGAGGTTGCGGGCGCGGAAGGGGTAGCGGTCCAGGTGGGCGATCGGGACCATCCCGACTACAAGATCCTGGTCGTTGACGACGAGCCGGATTTGGAGCGTCTGGTGCGCCAGCGCATGCGACGCCACATCCGCAAGGGCAAGTACGGCTTCGAGTTCGCCGGCAACGGCGTCGAGGCGCTGGAAGTCCTGAGAGAGAAGAAGGACATCGACATCGTTCTCTCGGACATCAACATGCCGAAGATGGACGGTCTGACCCTCTTGCAGCAGATCCCCGAAGTGAATTCGGATCTCCGCTCGGTCATCGTCTCGGCCTACGGCGACATGGAGAACATCCGCACCGCGATGAACCGCGGCGCCTTCGACTTCGTCACCAAGCCGATCGATTTCACGGACCTCGAGGTCACGATCGAGCGGACGCTGCGACACCTCGACGAGTGGCGGGCCGCGCTCGCTTCGCGGGACAAGCTGGTGGCGATACAGAACGAGCTCGATGTGGCGACCAAGATCCAGCAGTCGATCCTGCCGGACACCTTCCCCCACGTAGACGGCTGCGAGGTCTACGGATGCATGCATGCCGCGCGCAACGTCGGGGGGGACTTCTTCGACGTGATCAACCTCAATGCGGGGCGGATCGGGCTTGCGGTAGCCGATGTCTCGGACAAGGGCGTGCCGGCGGCTCTGTTCATGATGTCGAGCCGCACGCTGCTCAAGGGAGCGGCGATCGGCGTCGAGGATCCCTCCACGGTCCTCCGGGAAGTGAACGATCTGCTGAACGAGACGAACGATGCGGCAATGTTCGTCACCGTGTTCTACGGCGTCTACGATCCCTCGACCAGGGTGCTCACCTTCTCCAACGGCGGCCACAATCCTCCGCTGGTGGTTCATCCCGACGGGAGTTCCGAGGAGCTCGAACTGACGGGTGGCCTTGCCCTCGGGGCGATTCCCGGCTTCGAGTACGGGCAGGCCAGCGTCCGGCTCAGCCCGGGAGATCTCGTCATCTTCTTCACCGACGGAGTCACCGAGGCGATCGACGTGTCGAACGAGGAATTCGGTCTCGAGTCGGTCCAGGATCTGTTCCGGGAACCCCCGACGCCGACCGCCCGGGAAGCCGCCGAGATGATCCTGCGGGCGGTGAAGGACTTTGCCGGCGAAGCGCCGCAGTTCGACGATCTGACCTGCATGACCTTGCGTGTCGCCGACGAGTGAGCGCTACTCTCCATCTGCGGGTTCCGAACCGGATCGAAGAGCTTCCGGGTGTCTCGGAGGCGGTGGAGGCGCTTGGCTCGGAGCAGGGTTGGGCGCAGGACGTGACCTACGCCATCGTTCTCGGGCTGGAGGAAGTGGCGACGAACGTGGTGCGTCACGGCGGCGGTGACCCTGGCAGCAGCGAGATCGAGATCGACGTCACGTCGAGCGACGACGAAGTCCGGGTTGAGGTTCGCGACAGCGGGAGGGCGTTCGACCCCTTCCACGAGGCCCCCGAACCGGACCTCGACGCGGGAGTCCAGGACCGGCAGATCGGCGGTCTGGGGGTTCACTTCGTGAAGGTCCTCATGGACGAGACGTCCTACAGCCGCGAGGGCGGCCGCAACCACGTGACCATGGTCAAGCGCCGGAGTTGAACCGCGGCACGGGACTGGCGAGAGCGATGCGCGCACGTGCTGCTCGAACAGCTCTGACCGCGTCAGCCTGGGTCGCGGCGGTGTTGCTCGTTCCGGCTTTGTCGCCGGCTCAGCCCGCTGCGTCGCCGGGTGAGGCGGAAGGGACGCCGGGCGTCTCGGCCGAGCGCATCCTGTTCGGCCAGTCCGCGGCCTTCAGTGGTCCGGCGGCCGAACTGGGCAGAGGAATGCGGCTCGGCATCCAGGCGGCGTTCAAGGAGGCCAACGATGCCGGCGGCGTGCACGGCCGGCGCCTGGAGCTGGTCACGGTGGACGACGGCTACGAGCCGGAGGCAGCGATCGGCAACACGCGCCGCCTGATCGAGGACGAGGGCGTGTTCGCCCTGGTCGGCGGCGTCGGCACGCCGACCTCGCGCTCCGCGGTACCGGTCGCCGAAGAGGCGGGTGTCCCGTACATCGCTCCGTTTACCGGCGCGGGCTTTCTCCGCGGCGAACCGCACGTGATCAACCTCCGCGCCTCCTACGCCCAGGAGACGGAGGAAATGGTCGAGCGATTGACCAGGGATCTCGGCATCGAGCGGATCGCGGTCGTCATCCAGAACGACTCCTTCGGGCGCGCCGGCCTTGCGGGCGTTCGTGCCGCGTTCGCCAGACGGGGCATGGAGGCGGTCGCCATCGGCGTCTATCCGCGGAACACGACCGCCGTCAAGACGGCCATCGTCGACATCGAGGTGGGGCGGCCGGAGGCCGTCATCATCGTGGGCGCCTACCAGCCGGTGGCCAGCCTGATCGCGTGGACTCGTCACATCGGCCTCGACCCGGTGTTCATGACGCTGTCATTCGTGGGCAGCAACGCACTGGCGGAAGAACTGGGTCCACGCGGCGCCGGCGTCTACGTCACCCAGGTCGTGCCGTTCCCGACCGCGCGCAACTCGAGAGTCGCCGCGGCCTACCGGCGGGCCCTGCGCGAACACACCGCTGGCGCCGAGCCCGGCTTCGTCTCGTTCGAGGGTTACCTGGCCGGACGGCTGGTGATCGAGGCGCTCGAACGATGCGGGACGACCGTTGATCGGGATCGCTTCATTCAGACACTCCGCGGCGCGGGTTCCCTCGACCTGGATGGTTTCCGACTCGCATTCGGCGAGGAGGACAACCAGGGGTCGGACGCCGTGTTCCTGACCGTGATCGACGAGCGGGGCCGGTATCGGCCCGCGACGCGTCTTGAAGCCGCGGTGAGCCAATGATCTCGTGGTTCCAGCGACTGACCGAGGCGCGCTACAGGATCGCCACGCAGCTCTACGTCGCCATCGGCGGCGCGGCGGCCCTGACGCTCGCGGCCAGTCTGGTGGCGCTGTTCGCCTTCGCTCAGGTGGGCGATTCGCAGAACCGGGTGACCCAGGGAACGGTGCCTGAGCTGGCGGCCGCTTTCGGCGTCGCCCAGGGCAGCGGCACACTGGTGGCCGCGGGCCCCAGGCTCACCGCGACGGCGAACCAGGACGAACTGTCTCGGGCCGAGGTAGAGGTGGCGCCGGCGCAACGTGCCTTCGAGGCCCAGCTCGAGGACCTGATGAGCCGCGGTATGGGGTCGGAGGGGTCACCTGGCGGCGACGCGGAGATCCTGAGCATCCAGGCGCGTGGCGAGGAGCTCATCGGGAACATAGCGGCGATCCAGGAGTCGGTTTCCGAGGGTTTCGAGCTGAGTGCGGAGAGTGAGGCGCTGCGGTCGGAACTGGAATCGCTCCACGGCCGGATCGAGGAGCTTCTGGTGCCTGCTCTCGACAATCAGCTCTTCTACGCGATGACCGGCTTTCGGTCGTTCGAGCAGCCGCCCGCGTCCCGTGAGGTCCACTTCTCGGAACCGGAGATCGACCGTTACCGGGTGCTGGTGGGCCTTCAGCAGGACGTGACGATCATCGACCAGCTCCTGAACAGTCTGGCGGTGCTGACCGACCGGCCGCTGATCGAGCCGGTCGAGGAGCGTTACGAGTCGGCGGCGACGAGTATCGAGCGCGCCCTCAGCGCGATCGACGAAACCGCGACCTCGGATCGATTGGAGGCGCTCTTCGGTGAGATGCTGGCGAAGAGCCGTACTGCCTTCGACCTGAGACGGCAGGAAGTCGACGCGCTTGACCGGCAACAGGCGCTGCTGGAGGAGAACCAGAATCTGGCGGTCGAACTCGGTGGCGACGTGGAGAGTCTGGTCGCCGCTTCCCGTGACCGCACCGATGCGGCGACCATGGCCGCGTCCCAGGCGATTCGCACCGGGCGCGCGTTGCTCCTTGCGCTCAACATCGTCAGCATTGCCGGTGCGGTCTTCATCGGCTGGCTGTTCGTCGGACGGCTGCTCGTACGCCGGTTCGAGGCCCTCTCGAGCAGCATGCGGGAGATGGCGGACGGCAACCTGGAAGCCGAGATCGGGATCGGCGGCAAGGACGAAGTCGCGGACATGGCGGCCGCCCTCGAGGTTTTCCGCCGGCACGCGCTGGAGGTGCAGCGGCTGAACCTGGTCGAGAAGCTGGCGGACGAACTGAAGGAGAAGAACGAGGAACTGGAGGTCGTGCTGGCTGACCTGCAGAAGGCGCAGGATCAGATCGTGATGCGCGAGAAGCTCGCCGCGCTCGGTGAGTTGACGGCCGGCGTCGCGCACGAGATCAAGAACCCGCTGAACTTCGTGAAGAACTTCTCC
>JAJDZH010000189.1 GCA_022824725.1 Thermoanaerobaculia bacterium
GCGACGCCCTTGCTCGGACACCAGAGCAGCAGGGACGAGCCGCCCGTGTTCGTGCCGCTGTGGCCGTAGATCACCTCGCCGCCCCAGCGCTTCCAGTACGGCCCGGGGCACCACTTCTGGGCGATGACCACGGCCGGCATGTCGATCTCCGGCGTGTGCATCGCCTCGACGGCCTGCTCGGAGAGCACCTGGCGGCCATCGGCCGACCGTCCATCGCGCAGGAAGAGTGCGGCGAAGCGAACCAGATCGCCGGCGCTGCAGCACAAGGTCGCGCCCGCCGGCGCCATGCTCCGCGGCAGTCCCCAGAAGGGCACCCGCAGGCCTTCGGGCTTGGCCGGCGTCGGCGAGTAGCCGAGCGCCACCGGGTGGTAGAGCAGGTCCTCCGGGAAGTTCGCGGAGTGCTCGAGCCCGAGCGGCTCGAGGATGCGCTCGGCGACCAGCGTCTCCCAGTTCCTGCCCATCACCCGCTGAGCCGCCAACCCGGCGACGCAGGTGCCGGCGTTCGAGTAGCCGTAGGCCGTCCCCGGCTCGAAGATCCCGGGAATCCCGGCAAGCGAAGCGACGTACTGGCCCAGAGCGTCGTCGCCGCGGCCGTGATCCGTGTACGGCCCGTTGTCGAGCCCCGACGACATCGAGAGCAGTTGGCGAAGGGTCATGTCGACAGGCGGCTCGTCGCTGGTGAGCGACGCGCCGTCGAGGTAGCTCCCAACGGGTTCGTCGAGGTCGAGTCTTCCCTCGTCAACGAGCGCCATGACGACGGCCGCGTTGAAGACCTTGGTGGTCGAGCCGATCTGGAAGAGCGTGTCGTGCGTGACCGCCTGCCCGCGCTCGCGGACCGCCAGGCCGGTCGCAAACTCGTGGACCGCCTCGCCGTCGAACACCGCGAGCTGGGCGCCGACGATGCCGAGGCCGCGGGCGGACTCGTCGAGGAGCTGCTGGAGGATGGCCGGGTCGACCGCGACCTCCGGCGCGGCCGCGACCAGTCCGAAGCCCCGCGCCTGCGAGACGATCGGCACTGCCGCGGCGGCTACGCCGGCTTTCAGGAAGGAGCGTCGGTTCATCGATTCCGACCCTATCCGCCCGCACGATACGGTCGTATACGATACGATCGTATACAAGGGCAAACAGACCGACGAAGGAGACACCCATGCGCAAGCTCGAACCCAACCTCGCCTGGCTCGCGGCCGTTCTCGCCGCCACCCTGCTGGCGCCTCCGCTGGTCGCACAGGACGAAGAGGAAGAGGCCCCCGCGGACGAGGTGAGCGAAGTCATCGTCGTCACCGCGCAGAAGCGCGAGCAGGAACTCCAGGAGGTTCCGATCTCCGTCCAGGCCTTCACCGGAGAGGCTCTCCAGGAGGCCAACATGCGGGATCTGAACGAGGTGATCACCCTGGTCCCGGGCGCCTCCGAAGAGCTGTCCAACAACGTCGGTCTCCGCCGCTACCAGATCCGCGGGATCGGGCAGGCCCTGGGCGATCCGACCGTCGGCTACTACTTCGACGATGCCGCCTTCTTCGTCTTCGGGCAGAGCTTCGCTCCGATGGGCCGTTCGTTCGACCTCGAGCGAATCGAGGTGCTGCGCGGGCCGCAGAGCACACTCTACGGAAACGGGTCGATGGGCGGCACGGTGCGCCTCATCACCCGTTCGCCGGACTACGGCGGCTTCGGGGCCAGCCTGCGCGGCGGCTACTCCAGCTCGGACGGCGGCGGCAACGGCAGCTACATCGATGCCGCGGTCAACATCCCCATGGGCAGCAAGGCGGGCCTTCGGCTGGTCGCCAGTACCGAAGACACCGCCGGCTACCAGTTGCTGGCAGCGACCGGCGACGACGAGTTCGGCGCGGGCGACGTCACGAACTACCGCGCCATCTTCGACACCACGCCGAACGACCGGTTCAACCTGCGGCTGATGTTCGCGGGCAACGAAGCCGATCAGGAAGGCGGCACCCTGCTCTCGGCTCTCGATCCCCCGACGACTACGTCCGCGTCAGCCGGCGACTACACGCTCGGCGAGTACGAGCTCGCCACCGGCTCCTTCACGATCAGCTTCGGCGGCGCCTCGCTCACCAGCACCACGACGCAGATCGACGCGACCGACGAGGTGCAGGTCGGGTTGCCGTTTCCCTTGTCGCCGTCCGGATTCCTCGACATCTTCGCTCAGACCTCCGGGGACGCCCTGAACCACGAAACCCGGCTCGTCTCGCAGAACGACTCTCCGTTCCAGTGGCTGGTCGGCTTCTACTACTCGGAAACGGACGCCCTCGTCCTCTCGTCGATCGAGCCGCCGGTGTTCCCGGACAGCACGGCTGACCGCGGTTCGGAGTCACTGTCCCTCTTCGCTGAAATCTCGTACGCCTTCCTCGACGACCGGCTCGTCGCGCTGGCGGGGCTGCGTTCCTTCGAGGACGAACGGTCCGTGTACAGCAGCGGGTTCAGCAGACAGTTGGAACCGGCGACCTTCGACAGCGTCAACCCCCGCTTCAACCTCGCCCTCGACGCCAGCGAGCAGGCGAACTACTACCTGAACATCGCCAAGGGCTTCCGCAGCGGCAGCTTCAACAGCCCCGACACCTGCGCCCTGCACGAGTTGGGCGGGCTGCCGTGCTCGGTGGCAGTCGACTCCGACGAGCTCTGGAGCTACGAACTGGGGGCGAAGTACAACCTCGCCGGAGGACGTCTCCTGATCGACATCGCTCCCTACTTCCAGGACTGGAAGGACACCCGGCAGGCCGTACCGGTTTTCGGGCTCTTCCTGGACTACCAGATCGGCGACTCCGAGCTCTACGGCGTCGATCTGGCATTCGACTACCGTCCGGCCAACATCTCGGGACTTTCGTTCCAGTTCTCCACCAACTGGAACCAGTCCGAGTTCACGAACATCAATCCGACGTTCGCGGCCGCCGCAGGGGCACAGAACGGCGATCGTCTGCCGTTCGTGCCCGCGTGGACCGGAACACTGTCGGCGAGCTACGCCTGGGCGCTCGGCGACACCTGGGCTGGCCAGGCATTCCTCGGGCTGAGCCACATCGACGACCAGTTGGGCCAGTTCGGGCCGGGAGCTTCGGCTGACACACGCGATCTGCTGCGCGCCAGGTTCGGCTTCAGCAACGAGAGGTTCGGGATCCACCTGTTCGGCAACAACCTGCTGGGCGAAGACGGCGCGATCTACGCGAACTCCGGAAGGGGCCCCACCATCTACACCCAGGACCATCCGCGGCAGATCGGTGTCGAGCTTTCACTCGACTTCTGAGCCGGTCGTCCCAGCGAACCGACCGATGCCCCAAAACGCAACGGAGACTGCAACCACAACCCACTTGAATCGCCGTCAGAGACTCATCCTGGCAGGCCGCCATCTCTTTGCCGAGAAGGGCTACTCGGCCGCGGGAGTACGCGAGATCGCCGCGGAGGCCGGTGTCTCGATCGGCCTGATCCGCACCCACTTCGGCTCCAAGGCCGGCCTGCGGGAAGAGATCGATCGCCAGGTCATCAGCCAGATCGAGGACCTCTGCTCGCGGGCCAGCGAGCACCTGGGAACGGAGGCCCTCGACCTCCTCGTCGAAGACGCCGTCGAATGGGTCGAGCGGGAGCGCGACGCGCTCCTCTACGTCCGCGCCGCCCTGATGGAGAAGACGCCGGGGAGCCAGGCTCTCCTCCGTCAACTGCTGGAAATCATGCGTCGATTCGTCGCGCTGAATCGCGAGCGCGGTCTCCTCCAGGACGACGTCGACGAAGACTGGGCAGCCACCTTCCTGGTCATCGACTTTCTCGGGCCGGCCGTGCTCGAACCGTTCTCGGAGGCAGAATTCGGCATGTCGATGTACCACCGCGAGATGGTCAAGAGGCGGAGTGCCTTCATGAACCGCGTCGTGACCCGAGGGTTCATGAAATCCTGACTTGGGAGCCTGCGCGGCAGAAACTGGGTGCGCCGGCGTCCCCGCCGGCATCCGGCGCGAAGCGCCGGCTTCTGGACTTCTGCCGCGCTAGGCCGCCGGCAGGTCAAACTCACAGGATGACAGGCGTTCGGCAACTTGCCCTCGCGTTCCTGAGCCGCGACCTCGCCGGCGTGTGGACCGCGGGCGGGGCGCTGGCGATCGGGACGGCCGTGGCGTTCCGAAGCCACGGCTCGGTGCGGATCGCCGCCGTGGCTGTTGCGGGCTTGGGCGTTCTGCTCCTGCTGGGGACGCT
This sequence comes from Thermoanaerobaculia bacterium, assembly GCA_022824725.1. Lineage (GTDB taxonomy): Bacteria > Acidobacteriota > Thermoanaerobaculia > Multivoradales > Multivoraceae > Multivorans. Next base: position 4,186 of record JAJDZH010000189.1, read on the forward strand.
CCGCCATCTGCTGAGCCTGAGGAGGGCACGCACCGCTCACCCGCCGCCCGGCGTGCTGGTCAGGGTCCGGGGCCGCCGCATCCACGTGCTGGCGGAAGGAGACGCCGGCGGACGGCCGCCGGTCGTCTGGATGCCCGGCGGGCACGCGGGCGGTCTGGCGCTCCATCATCTGCACCGTGAGCTGCGCAAGGAGGCGCGTTCGATTCTGATCGATCGACCCGGAACCGGCTGGAGCGATCCGGGACCGTTCCCACGCACTACCGACCGCGAGGCCGGCGAAGCG
>JAJDZH010000040.1 GCA_022824725.1 Thermoanaerobaculia bacterium
GACCCCGGGTCCAGCGGACTGCTGGCGGTGGTCGAAGGGATGATGATCGGCGACCGGCCGTGGATCCCGTGGATCGCCCTTTCGATCCTGGGATTCGTGCTGCTCGTGCTCTGCGTCGACTTTCGGCGGCCCGGCTCGGTCCTGCTGGCGGTGCTGCCGGTGCTGGCCGCCGTGCCGTTCACCCTGGGCGTGCTGTGCTGGATCGGCATACCGTTCAACGTGATGACCTGGCTCGTGCTGCCGCTGGTCTTCGGGCTCGGCATCGACGACGGCATCCACGTCGTCCACAGGTTCCTGGACGATCCGGCTCAGCCGATTCGCGGGGCTGCCCTGTCGGTTGGGCGGGCGATCGCAATGACGACGCTGACCACGACGGCCAGTTTCTCGATCCTGCTGTTCACCGACCACCCGGGCCTGGAGACGATGGCGGCGGTCATGCTGATCGGCCTGCCGGCGTGCCTGCTCGCGTCGGTGACGGTACTGCCGGCTGCCGGCGTCCTGCTGCTCGGAAGGCGGTAGCCTCGTCGGCCCGATGCCCGAACCGCGAATCGTCTCCCTGATCGCCAGCGCGACGGAGATCGTCTGCGCCCTCGGCTTCGAGGAGTCCATGGTCGGCAGGTCGCACGAGTGCGACTACCCGCCGTCGGTGGAGAAGCTCCCGGTGTGCTCGTCCTCGAAGGTCGACGTCGACGGCTCCAGCCGCGCCATCGACGACCAGGTGCGCGCGATCGTCGCGGATGCGTTGTCCGTCTACCGGGTGGACGCGCGCCTTCTGGACGAAGTCGCACCGACCGTGATCATCACGCAGACGCAATGCGAAGTGTGCGCGGTCAGCCTGAAGGATGTGGAGCAGGCCGTGTGCGAGCTCGTGGCGTCCGAGCCACGAATCGTCTCGCTCGAGCCGATGGACCTCGGCGACGTGTTCACGGACATCCGCACGGTCGCCGGGGCGCTTGGCCGCCCGGAGCGGGCGGAGCGGCTGAACGCCGGGTTGACGGCCCGCCTCGACGCGATCCGTGAGCGTTCCAGCGGTCTTGGCGCGCGGCCCGTGGTCGCCTGCATCGAGTGGATCGACCCGTTGATGCACGCCGAGAACTGGGTACCCGAACTGGTCGACATCGCCGGCGGTTCCGTGATGCTCGGAGAGGCGGGCAGGCACTCCGGTTACTTCGAGTTCGAGCGGATGGTCGAGGCCGACCCCGACGTCATCGCGGTCATGCCCTGCGGCTTCGACATTCCTCGCACGGCGGCCGAGATGCCGCCGCTGGCCGCCCAGCCGGGCTGGTCCGAACTCTCCGCGGTGCGAAACGGCCGCGTCTTCCTGACCGACGGCAACCAGTACTTCAACCGACCCGGCCCCCGCGTCGTCGAGTCGGCGGAGATTCTGGCCGAGCTGCTGCACCCGGAGGTCTTCGACTTCGGCTACCGCGGGTCCGGCTGGACGGAGTGGGTTGGCCTCTAGAAGGTATGTAGACGGGGCCGGTCTCTGGTGCGTTCTCGGGTACGCGGTCCTGGCGTGGCTCGCGCGACAGCCCGGCGAGCCCGACCTGCGGGCGTTCTTTCTCCTCGTCGCCTGGACCGGACTCCCGGTCTTCGGCCTGTTCCTCCACTTTCGGAAGACGGGGGAGCCCTTCCCGGTCGGTCGACTGCTGTTCTGGGCGGTCGGCTTCCGCCTTTGCGGATTGATCGGCGGCCCGTTCTACGAGGACGACTTCTACCGCTATCTGTGGGACGGTTACCGGTTCGCTACCGCGGGCACGCCGTACGGCGCCGCGCCGGAGGAGTTCTTCGTCGATCCGGCGGTGCCGGTGGTCTTCCAGGGCGTCCTGGACGGCGTCAACTACCCGGAGCTGCCGACGATCTACGCGCCGGTCACGCAGTTCGTCTTCCTCGTCGCGTACTGGATCAAGCCGGCGAGCGTCGCCGTGCTGCAGGCGATCCTGATCGCGGTCGACCTGGCCGTCGTCGCCCTGCTGGTCCGGCTGGCGCCCGCGCGCAACGTCCTCCTCTACGCCTGGTGCCCGCTGGTGGTCAAGGAGATCGCCTTCACCGCGCATCCCGACGGCGTAGGCGTCTGTCTGCTGCTGGCCGCGGTCGTCCTTGCCCGGCAGCGCCGCTGGTGGATCGCCGCCGCGCTTCTCGGGCTGGCCGTGACCGCGAAGACGTTCGCCCTGGTGCTGGCGCCGCTGATCCTGCTGCGGGCCCGGCTCCGGCACTGGCTTCTCTTCGTGGCCACGGCGGCAGCCGTCTACCTGCCGTTCCTCGTCATGGGAGGCACCGATCTGCTGTCGCTCGGTGTCTTCGCGCGGGACTGGGAGTTCAACTCGGCAGTCTTCGGGCTGCTCAAGGCGGCGGTTGCGCCGCCCGACGCGCGCGTCGTCGTCGGTGTGCTCTTCGCCGCCTTCTGGGGCTGGTACTGCCTTCGCCGTGCCCGCGGCGGGGAAGGGGGAATCCCCCGCGGCGACTGGCTGTTCGGTGTCCTGCTGCTGCTGTCGCCGGTGATCAACCCCTGGTACCTGCTCTGGTTGCTGCCCTTCGCGGTAGTGTTTCCGAGCGTCTGGGCGTGGACGGCGTCGGCCGCGGTCCTGCTGAGCTACGTCACGGGACTGAACATCCCCGACTACACGTTGCAACCTTACGAACAGCCGGTGTGGGCCAGAGGGCTGGAGTTCGGTCTGATCGGCCTGGCGCTCACGTTCGACTTCGCCAGGCGGAGACGGAGAGAGAGTGGAAAGGACATGGCATGACGAGTCGCAAGTGGATGGGTCTGGTCGGAATCGCGGTCCTGGCGGTGGCCTGTGGCGCTCCGGAATCGAAAGACATCGGGGGTTGGGACGTCAGCGTCGAAACGAGCACCGAGACGATCGATCACGGTCCCTGGCAGGAGATCCTGGACGCGTACGTCCGAACCGACGACTCGGGCGTCAACCTGTTCGATTACGCCGCGATCTCGGCCGTTGCCGACGACATGTCGAAGCTGGGCGCCTACCTCGAGCACCTGCAGGGGCTCGACCCGAGCACGTACTCGCGCGCCGAGCAGATGGCGTTCTGGATCAACCTCTACAACGCGCTCACGGTCCAGGTCGTGCTTTCGGAGTACCCCGTCGACTCGATCAAGGAGATCCACGAGGGCGTCATTCCGAACACCGGCCCGTGGCAGGACCCGCACGCGAAGGTGAACGGACGGGACCTCAGCCTGGACGACATCGAGCACGGCATCCTGCGGCCGCTATGGCGTGACAAGCGGATCCACTACGCGGTGAACTGCGCCGCGTACGGCTGCCCCCACCTGCTGGCGACCGCCTTCACCGCCGCCAACACGGAGGAACTGCTGGAGCTGGGCGCCCGCGACTACGTGAACAACCCGCGCGGCGTCGACTTCGTGGACGAGGACTTCATCGTCATCTCGAGCATCTACGACTGGTACACCGAGGACTTCGGCAACACGGAGGAGTCGGTGGTGGCGCACCTCATCGACTACGCGGACGAGGAACTCGCCGCGCGTCTCGAGGGGTTCGCCGGTTCGATCGACTACGAGTACGACTGGAGCCTGAACGCTCCGTAGCGCCGGGCGCGCAGGTCAGAACCCGCCGCCGCCGAAGGTGAAGCCGACGCTGAGGCCGAGGACCTCGGAGTTGGGTGTGTTGCGGCCGTCGATGACGTCGCCGTAGGTCAAGGCCAGGCTCGCGCTGCCCGTGAGGCCGATGTTCACAGTGCCGTACAGGAGGTTGATGTCTTCCTGAAGCTCCGGGAAGCGGGCCGGGGAGAATGGCGGAACGCCGATGTCGAGCCCCGAACCGCCGTCGGTCATCCGGTAGCCGAGGCTCAAACCGACTCGTTCGCCGACCAGGACGCCGGCCGAGAGATTCAGGATGATGTCCTCCGGAATGTCGTCGCTGCGGTAGCGGTAGCCGACCTCGGCGGACAGGACGCCCCGCTCACCGACGTACTTGCCGATCAGCAGAGAGACTTCGCCGCCGTCGCCGCCGTCGCCCAGGGAGTTGATGTAGCCGGTGTCGTAGTCGCCCGCGAGGATGGCGCCGAAGCGCAGCGCCATGCTGGGGCCCGAACTGACGACCTCGTCCCGGAATCGCCAGGTCAGGCCGGCTCTCGCGTCCTGGAGTCCGCTCAGGTCGTCCTTGGTGGGGTGCTTGGGGCCGCCCCCGGGGTACTGGCTGTCCGACGTGCCGATCTGGAAGTCGAGGGCGAGAGCGTCGGAGATGCCGTACGTCCCGTTGATCCAGACGGTGTCCAGGCCGAGCGTGCCCGCGAGCTGGATGGTCGTCGAGTCGGCGCCGGCCATGCTTCGCCAGCGCTCGGAGCGCTCGTAGTCGGTCGCCTCCTGGGAGACGTAGGAGAACGTGACCGTGCCCGAGCCGGGCGCGGGCAGCCAGGGGGAGCCTTCGGCGACCAGCGGCGGCGCCGTGAAGACGAGGACGGTAACCGCCGTCAGAAGCAGCGGACGCGGGCGAAGTCTGTTCATCGTCATCTCCGGCCTACAGCTTGTAGCGTCGCGTCAGGTAGAAGTGGACGAGTTCCTGCTCGTCCGGCTTGCCTTCGCACTGGGCGACGCCGGCGCCGGGGCAGAGCACGTTGATGTGCTCGTCGTCGGCGGTGCCCGGCTTCTCGGCCTCCTCGCGGGCCTCCAGGCTGTTCTTCAGGCTCAGGGCGCGGTCCCGGTCGAGGTCGCGCTTCTCGAGCGGGCAGGAGGGGCAGACGAGCTTCTGGAAGGTGAGCGCCTTGCCCATGGTGTAGGCGTCCCTGGGGTTGATTCCCTTGCCCGCGGCGATCGTGCCGGATGCGGACAGGGCCGCCTGCCCAAGGCAGGCAACCAGGATGCAGGCCGACAGGCCGATGATGAACCGTTTCATCCTTGATGTGTCTCCCGTCGCAGAGGTAGAAGGGCTCTGCGAAGTTCGTGTTGAAGGTGAGCACAACGTAGCACAGCGCTGTGCCACAATCACCGGCCCCAGGCGCACAGACGAGCAGAACGAGCAAGCGGGAAGGGAGCGGCAGGCATGATCCAGACAGGCGAGTTCAGGGGCTTCGAGGTGTCCATGGAGGATCCCGGGATCCTCGTCGTCACGTTCAACCGGCCGGACCGGCTCAACGGCATGGACGCGCCGATGAAGCGCGACCTGCTGGAGACGCTCACCCAGGCCGCGATGGAGGACTCCGTGCGGGTTGTGCTGTTTGCCGGCAGCGGGAGGGCGTTTTCGGCCGGCGACGACATCAGCGGCCAGGACAAGGGCCGGCGCGGCGAGGCGCTGGTGCCCGACATCCACCGCGGCCACGACAACGTGCTCGGCACGATCAACGGCCTGCGCAAGATCTCCCAGCCCATCAACACGGCGATCCGCGGCATGGACAAGCTGACGGTCGCGGCGATGAACGGCGTCGCGGTGCAGACCGGCTTCTCGCTGGCGCTGAGCTGCGACTTCCGGATCGCCTCGACGGCGGCGCGCATGGGCAGCGGCACGCTGCGCTTCGGGCTCCTCCCGGACGAGGGCGGCCACTACCTGCTCTTGCAGATGATGGGCCTGCCGAAGACGATGGACTTCCTGATGCGGAGCAGGCTCGTCGGCGCCGCGGAGGCGCTCGAACTTGGCCTCGTGCACGAAGTGGTGGAGGCCGACGAGCTGATGTCCCGCGCAATGGACCTGGCGCGCGAACTGGCGAACGGGCCGCAGGTGGCGATGCGGCTGCTGAAGCGCAGCCTCTACAACGCCGCGGACCAGACCTGGGAGCAGTCGCTGGAGGACATCGCGGCCCGGACGCCGATGGCCGACCATCACCCGGACTCCCGCGAGGGCGTCGC
>JAJDZH010000479.1 GCA_022824725.1 Thermoanaerobaculia bacterium
GCGCCGGCTGTCGAGCGCCGTGATCGACATGCTGATGAGCTACCACTGGCCCGGCAACGTCCGCGAGCTGGAAAGCTGCATCGAGCGCGCCGTTCTCGTGGCGCGGGACGACGTCATCCACCCCCACCACCTGCCGCCGACCCTCCAGACCGCGGAGAGTTCGGGCACCGAACCCGCCGGGAGCTTTCAGTACCTGGTCGAGAACTACGAACGGGACCTGTTGCGCGACGCACTGAAGAGCGCCCGCGGCAACATCGCCGCCGCCTCGCGCAAGCTGCGCACGACGCCCCGAATCACCGGCTACAAGATCAAGAAGTACGGAATCGACCCGAACCGCTACGCGAACTAGCGGCGTGTACCCGTCGGCGAAGGCGCCGGGGGGAGGGTCCCAGGGGCCTCCGCCGACCGTTGACTTCGGACGGCGAGAGGTCGGATTCGGCCACGTCATGTTTGTTCGTCAATACCCCAACTTGCTACAAAATTGTAGAGGTGGGGCCGGAGCGGATTGTCTCCGCCGGCTATGAGAATGGCTGCAATGGCTTTGCGGGCAACCACTTGTCATGTGAGCGAGCGTGTGAACCCCGTCGTTGGCACCTGTGTTGCTACTCAAGCCGCGTAACCGGCAATTTGCCCTTCTCAAGGAGGTTCTCCCCCAATGTTCCGCAAGTCAACGATTGTCCTGACCACCGTTGCCCTTCTCGGTCTGGCGGCCGCACCGGCTTCCGCTGACACCGACTACGCTCTCGATTTCGCGTCCGCCTATGTCTGGCGCGGCATCACCTTCACCGACGGCGCCGTGTGGCAGCCTTCCGTCACCGCTTCGAACGACAGCGGCTTCGCGCTCAACGTCTGGGGCAACCTCGACATCGACGACGCGAACGACATGAGCGGCGAGTTCAACGAGATCGACCTCACCGCCTCCTACGGTTTCGGCTCTGACGCCGTTTCAGCCGAGGTCGGCTTCATCGAGTACCTGTTCCCGAACACGGCCTTCGACGGCACGCGCGAGGTCTACCTGAGCCTCGGCTTCGACGTGGCCGCGTCGCCCAGCGTTTCCGTCTACTACGACATCGACGAGGTCCAGGACTTCTACGCCAACGTCGGCGTCTCGTTCGGCGGCGACGTGAGCGACGCCCTGGCCTGGAGCGTCGACGTCTCAGCCGGCCTCGCCGGTGACGACTTCGCTGCCGCCTACGGCGGAGTCTCGGGAGGCATGTACGACGGCAACGTGACGTTCGGTCTCTCCGGCGGCGCGTGGTCGGCGTTCGTCAGCTACATCGACGCTCTCGACAGCGACGCCCTGCCGGAACAGCCCGTCGACTTCGTGGCCGGGATCGGCTTCTCGTTCTAGACGGACTCCGCGAGCCGCCACTGGGTGCGCGGGTCCTCTGACCCGCTGCCGCCGGAGGCGGCCTGAGAAACGCGCCGGCCGCCAGGCCGGCTCCGCCTGACGCCCGAAGCTCCACCGAGCTTCGGGCGCTTTCGCGTCATCGCCCCGTGAACTGTGGCGCCCGCTTCTCCATGAACGCGGTGACGCCTTCCTTGTGGTCGTCCGTCTCGCCGCAACGGATGTGCGAGATCGCCTCCCGATCGAGGATCGACCGGAAGTCCTGAGTCACCGCCAGGTTCACGTTCTCCTTCATCCAGCGGTAGCTCACCATCGGTCCGTGGGCGAGGCGCGACGCGAACTCCATCCCTTCGGCATGGAAGCTCTCCGCGTCGTAGACGCGGTTGACCAGACCGATCCGGCGCGCCTCCTCGGCATCGATGATGTCGGCCGTGAAGAAGAGCTCCTTGGCCACCGCCGGGCCGACCAGCCGGGTCAGTTGCCAGGTCGTACCCCAGTCGCCGCCGAAGCCGACCTTGGAGTAGGCGGTTCCGAACTTCGCCGCGCTTGAGGCCAGGCGCAGGTCGCAACTCGCAGCCAGACCGAGGCCGGCGCCCATCGCGAAGCCGTTGACCATGGCGATCGTCACCTTGGGTACCGAGTGAACGAGCCAGGCGGCTTCCTGACCGCGCCGCAGACTGTCGATCCGCTCCTCGAGCGTCGCCGGCGCGCCGCCGCGGCCCGACTTCCCCATACCGGACACATCGCCCCCGGCGCAGAAGGCGCGGCCCTCGCCGGTGAGAACGATCACGCCGACGTCGGGGTCGGCCGCGAGCCGCGGCACTTCTTCCTGGAGACCGGCGGTGATCTCGGCGGACAGCGCGTTCAGCTTCTTGGGACGGTTGAACGTCAGCAGGGCGACGCGGTCCTGGACGTCGACCTTGAACTCGGGCTCGGGGGCGGTCTTCATCTCGGCTACGGTCATTCGGGCTCCTCCTGGTTCCTGACTTTCGAGGGAAGGGCCGGAGTCTAGCCCGTCGCACCCAGTGGGGAACAGATCGCCGCGTCGCGCGTTACAAGGGATGAGATGCCGGTGGCCGCGCTGAGGCCCGATCCGCTGGCGGCGCCGAGGAGACTCCGACGCGCCCCGGCGCAGATGACCGCCACGCCGGAGGCGGTTCGGGTGGACCGCGCGCTGGAGGACGGAGCGCTCATGGCCCGCGTCAAGGAGGGCGACGAGCAGGCCTTCGCCGACCTGGTCAATCGCTACAAGGACCTCCTCGTGAACTACCTGACCCGGATGACCCGCAGCCGCGAGCACGCCGAAGACCTGGCGCAGGAAGCGTTCGTGCGGGTCTACCGCTCGGCGGACCGATACCGCGAACGGGGTCAGTTCCAGGCGTTCCTGTTCCGGATTGCCACGAATCAACTGCGCAGCGAAGAGCGCCGCGCCGCGCGCTGGCGGGGTCTGTTGCCGTCGCTCGTGGCCGAACAGCGGCTCCGGCCACCGGCGCCGTCACCGCAGGGCGCCGCATTGTGCGACGAGGCGGTCGACGCCGTCACCGCGGCGATCAGCCGCCTGCCTCTCCACTACCGGGCGCCCGTCGTGCTCCGCGAGATCGAGGGCTGGCCCTATGCCCGAATCGCCGAGGCGCTCGGCTGTCGCGAGGGAACCGTCAAGTCCAGGGTCCACCGCGCCAAGGATCTGCTGCGAGAAGACCTCCACGATTACTGGAACGGAGGATCGAAGTGACCGACCAGCTTGACCTGAAACGCCTGCCCCGTGTGAGGGCTTCGGACGGCTTCACCGAAGACGTGCTGCGCCGGGTGCGAACCGAAGAAGCCCGGCCGGCGCCGCGCCTGAGACTGGCCGTCGCCGCCGTCGCGATCGTCGTCGTCTCCGCGGCCGCCGGCGCCTGGTGGACGCGGCAGTCCACACCCGCCGAACCGGCGATCACCGCGGAGAGCATCGAGCAGCTCAGGTCGGAGTACCAGGAACTGAACCGGGAACTCGAGTCTTTCCGCCGCCTCGCCGAAGACACGCAGCCCTTCGTTCCGGTGTCCATCGACCCTCTGACCGAGGTTCTATTCGACCTTCGTGACGTTGAGCCGCTTCCCGTTCGCTACGCGACCGCAGGAAGCCGGAGAATCCAATAGGAGCACCCGTTATGACCAACCCCAGCTTCTTCCTTCCCCATCTCTCAACGGGTATCGGCCGCCGACGGACCCTCGTGACGGTCCTGGCAGGAACGATTGCCCTGGGCTTCGCCCCCACAGCCTTCGCGCAGGAGACCGAAGACGAGGAACGCTCGGTCCGCGTCATCGTCCTCGGAGACGGGCAGATCGAAGTCCATGAGGATGGCAACGACGCCCGCGTGCTGGCAGAGAAGCTCGCCGTTTCGGCCAGGAAGGCCCAGGTACGGGCGCGGGAGATGGCCGATGGCTTTCGACCGACACTCGCCCTTCACTGGGGCGGCGCCTACCTCGGCGTTGAGCTCGTCAATCTGAACGAGCCGCTGCGGGCCCACTTCGGTGTGCCCGAGGGCAGTGGTGTCCTGGTCTCGAACGTGGTCGACGAGAGCCCGGCGGCTCGCGCCGGCGTTCAGGTCGGCGACATCATCGCCCGCTTCGACGGCGAGGATGTAACGAGCTCACGGAAGCTGACGACGATGGTGCGGAAGGCGGAGGCCGGGGATCCGGCCGACCTCGAGATCTGGCGCGACGGCAAGGTCGAGACGGTCAGCACGACCCTCGACGAACGGCCCCGGCCCGACCTCCAGGCCAACTACTTCTCCTTCCTGCGCGGGAGCGAGGATCTGGACGGCGACGGAGAGATCGACGTGTTCGTGAGCCCCGAGAACATGCACGAGAAGATCCAGGAGTACTTCGACGGCGACGAGTGGAAGGAACGCCACGAACACCTGCAGCGCTTCCTCCACGAGCGGCGCCCCGACATGAGGGCGCTGGAAGACCGTCTCGAGAGCCTGAAGGAACGGCTCGCCGAGCTGGAGAACCGCCTCGAAGAGAGAGCCGAAGAGAACTAGAGGACGGCGCTCTCCCACTCGGAGAGCATCGTCAGCAGCCTGCCCATCATCTCGTCGACCTCGCCGGAGTCGATGGAGAGGGGCGGCGCCACCCAGATCGGCAGGCCTCGGGCCATCGCGGGATGGCGGGCGGCGCCGTAGAGCGAGCTGTACATCGCGAGGCCGTTCTTGAGCGCCAGGGACTGGAAGAGTGTCTGCGCGTCGACGCTCTTGTCGAAGAACGCCATCGTCTCCTTGTCCGCGACGAGCTCGATCGCCATCATCAGGCCCCAACCCCGGACGTCGGCGACGGTCGGATGGGCCAGCAGTTCGTCGCGGTAGGAGAAGAGCCGCGGGCTCTGCTCGTTGCAGTTCTCGATCAGCTTCTCGTCGCGAATGATGTTGATCGCCTCGCAAGCCGCCGCGCAGCCCAGGGGGTGGCCGCCGAACGTGAAGCCATGCACGAAGGAGTAGCCCTTCTCGAAGGGCTCGTTGAGCCGGCTGGACACCGACACCGCGCCGAACGGCACGTAGCAGCTGGAGATGCCCTTGGCCATCGTGATGATGTCGGGATCGACGCTGAAGTGATCCATCGCGAACCACTTGCCGGTGCGCCCGAATCCGGTGACCACCTCGTCGGCGATGATCAGCACCTCGTGGCGGTCGCAGATCTCCCGGATCGCGCGCCAGTAGCTGTCCGGCGGGACACAGGCGTAGTCCGCGCCGCAGCCGTGCGGCGTCGCCAGGAACGCCGCGACCGTTTTCGGGCCGGCGTAGTGGATCGCGGT
>JAJDZH010000367.1 GCA_022824725.1 Thermoanaerobaculia bacterium
GTCAGCGCGTCCCCGGGCAGCACGCGCGACAGACCGAGCGCGAGTTTGGCGCCGCCGACGCCGCCGGACAGGGCGACGCAGTCCGTTGGGGGCGCATCCTTCACCGGAACAGATCCTGGTCGCGCGGTCTCAGCAGGTCGCGGGCGGTCTGAGCCGGTCCGAGCCGAGCGAGGCCGCGGACGCGGACCACGGGCGCCCCTTCGTCGCCCTCGCCTTGGACGATCTGCGCGGCGCTCGCGATCTGGTCGGCGATCCCGGTTTCGGAAACCTGGAGTTCGCGGCCGAACAGGTCGCGCTCGCCGCGCAGATCCCAGAGCGCGGTCATGCCGGCGACGCCGATCGCGAGCCCCACGGTGCCGAGACGCCAGGCGCGCCCCACGCTGTCGTTGATGATCACGCCGAGGTCCTCGATTCCGAAACGGGCCGCGAGGGCTTCACGCAGAGCCGTCGCCGAGGCGTCCGGATCCTCCGGCAGGAGCAGCGCGTGGCCGTGGTCGTCGCCGGCACGCAGGTTCGACTGGTCGATTCCCGCGTTCGCCAGCACGAGACCGAGCCGGTGCTCGACGATGATGACTCCCGGTACGGTGCGCAGCACTTCGGTCGATTCCCGGAGCACGAGCTCGACGAGTCGTGGATCCTTGTCGCACTCGGCCGCCAACCGCATCGCTTCGGCACGGGGTTCGACCCTCGCGAGTTCGACGATTCGACCCTCCGCCTTGGAGACGATCTTCTGGGCAACGACGAGTACATCGCCGGTGCGAGGCTTCAGACGCGCCTGGCGCATCGCTTCCGCGATCAGGGCGGCCAGATCGTCGCCCGGTTGGACGTCCGGCAGGCCGGGTACGGACTTGAGGGTCAGCATGATGCGGGCGACGCGAAGCCAGGAGGCCGAAGGCTACCCGCCTGCGCAGGGCGCGGGCGTGCGAAGCGGCCGTGGTGCAGCCGTGGTCAGGGCGTACGGGTCACGTCGCCGGTGATCCGAATCCCCGCGCCGGCGATGCCGTACTTGCGGTTCAACTGGATGAGGATCGAGGTCAGGGCCTCGGCCGCGGCGGCATTGTCGAGTGGACCCGCATGCCAGCCGCGCATCCCCAGCGCCTCGATCAGTTCGATGACCTCGGCGCGTGCCGCCGGGTCGTCGCCGGTGACCAGAACATCGCAGTCCACCGCGTCGTCCTCGCGCAGATGGGCGGCGCCGACGTTCTGGAAGGCCGAGACCACCCGGACGTCCGGGCCCACGGCCTGCTGGGCGATGACCGCGGCGCAGCCCTCCTCGGGAAGCTGCACCCGCGCGACCTTCGGCGGCACGAGCGGCACGGTGCAGTCGATCAGGATCTTGCCCTGGAGCGCGTCGCGCACCGCCTCCAGCGTCGCGCGCTGGAAGGCGTACGGCACCGTGAGAACGACGAGGTCGCCTTCCTCGGCGGCGCTCAGGTTGTCCGTACCGCGGACCGAGGGGGGCAGGCCTTGCGCGCGAAGCTGGTCGTTCACGTCCTCGGCCGACCCGGCGCCTTTCTCGCGCGAACGCGAACCGATGACGATCGGGTAGCCGGCCGCGGCCCAGCGCCGGGCGAGGCCGCCGCCGAGGTCGCCGGTGGCGCCGAGCATGGCGAGGGTGGGGAGACGTGGGGCTTCGGTCTTGCTGGTCGACATGGCGGCGGCGACGATACAACGTTGTTCCCGTTGGCGACAGCGGAGGCTGGAGCTCCGGCCGTTGCCTCGGTCGATTGGTCGGACTAAACTAAGCGGACTAAGGTTCACTGCGCGGAGGACAGCAGCCATGCGGGTCGTCAACATCCATCATGCGAAGACACACCTGTCCCGACTCCTGCGTGAAGTGGCCGCCGGAGAGCCCTTCGTGATCGCGCGGGCCGGGAAGCCGGTCGCCCGGGTCGTGCCGATGGAGCACGACAGCGTTCGGAAGAGTCGGATCGGCTTCCTGAAGGGACACGACGTGCGCGTTCCCGACGACTTCGATCGGATGGCTGCGAAAGAGATCGAGGCGATGTTCTATGGCGAGGAGTAGCGCTTGCTTCTCGACACGCATCTCCTGATCTGGTCCGCTATCGATTCGCCGAGTCTCCCGCTCGAGGCCCGACGGCTGCTGATGGAACCCGAGTCGGAGCTCCGGTTCAGCGCCGCCTCGATCTGGGAGGTGGCGATCAAGCACGCGCTGGGGCGGGAGGATTTCTGCCTGGATCCTCACGTTCTCCGTCGTGGGCTGCTCGAAGCCGGGTTCACGGAACTTGCCGTGACGGGGCGGCACGCGGCCGGCGTGGCGTTGCTGCCCAGGATCCACCGGGAGCCCTTCGACCGGGTCCTCGTCGCTCAGGCCGTTGCGGAGGGGGTCACGCTGCTGACCTCGGACCGCCTGGTGGCGAGCTATCCGGGGCCGATCCGCCTTCTCGAGTAGACCTACTTGCGCCGGCGGTGGAGCGCCACGGTGTCCACCTCGCGCTTGCGCTCCCACCAGTTCTGGTAGAGGTCGAGCGCGAACATCAGCAGCAGGATGAAGATGACGATCCACTGCGGGATGTACGGAGTGGGGGAGCCGTTGACGACCATGTGCGCGCTGTGGCCCGCCTCGAGGATCAGCACGAAGCCGATCAGCAGGAGGACGAAC
>JAJDZH010000350.1 GCA_022824725.1 Thermoanaerobaculia bacterium
GTCGTCGAGCGCTTCACCGTGCAGCCCGACGGCAACGTGGTCTACAACTTCACCGTCGAGGACGACACGATCTGGACCGCTCCCTGGACCGGCGAGTACCTGTGGAAGGCCGACGAAGGCCGCGTCTACGAGTACGCCTGCCACGAGGGCAACTACTCCATGGGCGGCACCCTGCGCGGCGCCCGTCTCCTCGAGTCGGAGGCGCAGAGCGGAGCAAGCACCGGCGCCGAGTAAGGGTCCGTTCGCCTCTGGACCCCGGTTTTCGGGTTCAGGGACGACGCACGCCGAGTTGGCGGCAGATCAACGCCACGAGGCTGTTCTTCACGTCCTGGTGTCTGGGGACCGGCGCCTTTCTGCCGTTCTCGGGGTTCGTGAAGATGTCGTGCTTGCGTCCGTGGCGCGCGAGGTGGCAACCGGTGGAGGTGAGGTGTTTGATCAGGCGTCTCCGCTTCACTCTGCGCCCATCTGGATCTCGACGGATTCGTACTCCGTCACTGGAAGCGGCGCCTCTTCCAGCATGAGTTCAAGGGCGTCCTCAATGTTGCGTTTGAGCTCGTCCAAGGTCTTGCCCTGGCTGAAGACTCCGGGGTTCTCTCTCAGTCTGCCGACGAACCAACCGTCGTCGATCCAGTAGTCCAGCGTGCAGGTTGCCACGAGCGTTTCTCCTCCTTGCGGGGCGGGGGTGCTTGCCAGCCTCCCTCAAGGCTAACCGCTGACGCTGGATCGGCGAACTCGCCTTGCTTGATGGCGAGCCGCGGTTACGCTGCGCCTTCCGGCCTTGATGAACAGGCCAAGGGGAGGTCACATGAAGCCGATGACGAAGGACACGCTGCAGAAGTTCGCCGCGGAGCAGCAGGCTGTGACGTGTTCATGCGGGATTTCCTGTACTCGGAGATAGCCCAGGTTCACGGTATTCCGAACGTGCCGGACGACGCCGAACTGGCCGTCCGCCCCGTTCTGGGAGAAGGAGCGTTCGTGGCGCGAGGCCGCGGCGGCCGGTTCGTGAGCAGATCGTGGGCTCTTCCGTCCCGCAGTTCTCGAACCAGTTGCTCGACGGGCTCATCGTCGTCGTGGGCTATCGCCGCACGGACGGCGTCGAGGCGAGCCCGTGCCGCGTCGCGGCCGACCCCGACGGCCATTGCGAGTGAGCGGCGAGCCTCTTCCTCGGTTGACCGGCCGGCAGCCGCAGCGCGGCGTTGCAGGGCCTGCATGACCGCTTCGTCGACGTTGCGGATAGTAAGCTGCGCCATGGGTGGTGAGGCTACATTGACAGCGCCTGCATCGCGATCTTCACCCGCGCTCTGTCGGATCAGTCGTGATGGGGCTTCATTAGCTGGGTCATGAGTCGGAGTGCAGTAGTCAGAGTCCTCAAGATCGCAGGAATCGCCGCGCTCGGCCTTGTCCTGGCGCTGGCCGGTGCGGTTGGCCTCTTCTTCGCTACTGCCGGTGTCGACACGCCGGAGGGCCAGGCAAGCCGCGAGGTGCTTGCGTCGGGGCCCTACCAGGTCAAGAAGCTGGACACGACGTTCGTCGACCGGAGCCGTCCGACGCAGGCGAACAACGTCTTCAGCGGCTCGGACGAGCGGCGGCTCGTGACCTCGATCACGTATCCGACGGATGCGAACGCGCGGGGCGTCGCGCGGGAGGGGCGACCGGCGAACGGCTTTCCGTTGATCGTCTACAGCCACGGCTTCATGTCCAGGCGGTCGGAAGGCCGTTACCTGGCCCTGCACTTCGCCAGGCACGGCTACGTCTTCGTCGCTGCCGACTATCCGCTGACGAACTTCGCCAGCCCGGGCGGGCCGCGTTTCGACGACGTAGCTCACCAGCCGGGCGACGTGCGGTTTCTGATCGACCAGTTGCTGCGCTGGAACCACGACCCGACGCACGAGTTCGCGGGAGCCGTCGACCCGGAGCGCATCGGCGTGATGGGACTGTCTCTCGGCGGCATGACCAGCACGCTGGCCGCTTTCCATCCAGACCTCCGCGACGATCGGGTCAGCGCCGCCGTCTCGATCGCGGGACCAAGCGCCATGTTCACGCCCGCCTTCTTCGAGACGGCCGACGTGCCGTTCCTGATGATCGCCGGCGACGCGGACGCGGTCGTGCCGTACCCGGAGAACGCGGCCTCGCTTGTGGAGCGCGCGCCGCGCAGCGGGCTCGTCACGCTCGAGAACGGTTCGCACGTCGGTTTCGCCGACATCGCCCGCTATACCTCCCGCTGGTCCAGGCACGGCGACAGTCTGGCGTGTGGCGCCCTGATGGGCGCGGTGACGGAGGACGCCGACCTGGGCGATGTGGCCGGCCTCGGAGGCCTCGACAAGGGAGTGACCCGAACTCAGGGCGGCAGGCCGTGCGATCCCCTCCCGAGTGTGCGATCGATGCGGCCGGCACGCCAGCAGATGCTGACGATCCTCGCCGCCTTCTCGTTCTTCGAGAGCCGGTTTGCCGAGGAGGCCGCGGATCGCGCGAGGGCGGCCGACTATCTCGCCGCGGGACTGGCTGCGGAGAACGACGACGTGACGGTGCGACTGCCGAGCGCCCATGGCGCCGCGTCGCGAACGGCTCTTATCTGGACGAGGCCACCAGAGCCAGCAGCTCGTCGACCTCCTTCGGCACCGCCGCACTCAGGATCTCCGGCTCGCCGTCGGTGATCAGCACCGTGTCCTCGATGCGGATGTGGATGTTCCGCTCGGGGATCTCGATGATCGGCTCGACGGCGATCACCATGCCCGGCTCGAACGGCAGGGAGCTGTCGCCGACGTCGTGGACGGAAAGGCCGACGAAGTGGCCGGCGCCGTGGGCAGGCCTGTCCTCGAAGCCCCAGCGGTCGTAGATCTCGCGGCAGATCGCGGTGGTCTCTCGGCGGGTGGCGCCCGGGCGCATCGCGGCGATGATCGCCTTCTGCGCTTCCAGCACGGCGCGATAGGCCCGTTCCTGGACTTCGTCGAACGTACCCGTAATCGGCCAGGTGCGGGTGATGTCCATCGTCATGTAGGCGAAGGAGGCGCCGTAGTCCATCACGACGAGGTCGCCGTCCTTGAGCTGCCGGTCGTTCCTGACCCAGTGCCAGATCAGGCCGTTCGGCCCGGAGCCGACGATCGCGGGGTAGGCCTCCATCTCGGCGCCGTGCTTCAGGAAGACGTGCTTGGCGGCGGCCTCCAGTTCGTACTCCCAGCCGCCGGTGCGGGTGGCGCGGATGGCCGCGGCGATGCCGTCGGCGCTGACCTTGCCCGCGCGGCGCAGGATCTCGATCTCGCGCGGCGTCTTGATCATCCGCAGGCGGTCGAGGTGCGGCGTCAGGTCTCGCAGCTCGGCGTAGGGGTAGCGGCTGCGGATCGTCGCGATCTGGTGGGCCTGCTCGGTCGGCTGGCCGCCCCAGGGGTTCTGCTCGCGACGGCCGAGGTAGAGGCCCTTCTCGCTGCGGGCCAGGTCGAGTTCGTCGCGCTCGCCCAGGCGCATCCAGAGCAGCTTCCCGCCTTCTCCCGGCAGCCGTCCGCGCCGCCGGGCGAGGTGCTCGGGCAGGTAGGCGAGGTGGTCGACCTCGAAGCCGGTCCCCTCGGCCTTTTCGGGGGCGTAGAGCCAGTTCGGCCCGTCGATGAACTTCTCCCGGTCGCCCTGGTGGGGCAGGTAGAGGTTCGCCTTGCAACCGTCGACTTCGAGCAGCAGGACGGCGTTCCGGCCCTCGTAGCCGGTCAGGTAGAAGAAGTCGTGGTCCTGGCGGAACCGGGCGCCGTAACGCGGCATCGTCTCCGAGAACATGAGCACCGCGCCGCCGTCGAGGCGTTCGCATAGGCGGGCCCGTCGTTCGGCGAACTCTTCCGGCGGGTAGGCGGCGCGCTGGGCGTTCGCGGCCGTGGCGAAGCTGAGCGCGGCGACGAGTGCCCAACCGACGGGCAAGCCGGCGCCGGATCGATTGTGGTGGATTGCTGTCATCGTTGTTTCTTCCCCTTCCCGGGCCGGCGACTGAGCCGGATCATTGCCCGCCGCGGGTCGGCGCAATCATTGCCAGGTCGCGAACGCCGATGGCGCGAATGCCGCGAGCGATGTCGTAGGTCGCCCTCGGTCGGCCCACGACGTAGTGGTTTCCGGGACGCCAGGGTCCGTTCGTTTCCTCGAGGTCGGCGGACACCTTGCGGATCGTCTTCGCTTCTCGGGAGCCCGGCATTTCCTCCCACTTGCACTCGACGAAGCTGAGCTCGCCGGCCCGCTCGATCACGAAGTCGATCTCTCGTTGGCCGAGGTCGCGGTAGGTCCAGATGTGTACGGGCCGGCCTCGTGCCTCGTTCCACTTGCGCAGCTCCGCGAACACGAAGGTCTCCCACACGGCACCCAGGAACGGCGAGCGGAGCAGGAGAGCCGGGTCTTCCACGTTCAGCAAGAAGCACAGCAGGCCCGTGTCCCTGAGGTAGACCCGCGGTGTTCTGGCAACTCGTTTGCCGAGGTTCGTGTGCCACGGTTCGAGCAGCGCGATCTGCCCGGAGGTCTCGAGAACGCTCAGCCAGTTCGTGACCGTGCCGACCGAGACGCCGACCTGGCTGGCGACGTTCGACTTGTGGAGCTGGGTGGCGGATCGGGCGGCCAGCACCCGCAGGAAGCGCTCGAAGTTCCGGAGACTCTGGACGTTCAGGATCTGCCGGACATCTCGTTCCAGGTAGGTCGCCAGATAGGCGGTGTAGAAATCCCTGGCCGAGGTGTCGGGTGCCCGCCAGAGTTCCGGGAACTGGCCCCGCAGGAGGAACCGGGCGACATCGAGAGGCCCGTCGCCGACCGGTGTCAGCGCTTCGATCTCACCCAGAGCGAGATTCTCCAGTTCGAACATGCCGCAGCGTCCGGCGAGGCTGTCCGAGACGTCCCTCATCAGGACGAAGTGCTGGCTGCCCGTCAGGAGGTAGCGGCCCATCTCGTGACGACGCTGGTCGATGGCGGCCTTCAGATTCCGAAACAGGCCGGGGGCGTACTGGACCTCGTCGATCACGACCGGTCCCGGATGCGCCTCCAGGAACGCGTCGGGGTTCCGTTCGGCCTGATTGGCCGTGGCGGGAAGGTCCAGCGACACGTAGTCGTGGTCGGGAAAGGCCATCCGGAGCAGGGTGGTCTTGCCGGCCTGACGAGCGCCGGTCATCACGACGGCTGGGAACGTCTCACTGAGCCGTCGAACGCGCTGCTCTGCCTTCCGGGGGTACTGCATGCCGCGATTCTACGCTACGAATAGTGAGAATCGTCATTGAAGATGAAAATATTCTGTAATCCAAAGTGAACTCTCGTCAGGGCTACCCGCCGCCGATCGCCACCGCGCCAGATTTCTCGAACGGAGCGAAGAAATCGTTCCCCTTGTCGTCGATCACGATGAAGGCGGGGAAGTTCTCGACCTCGATCTGCCAGATCGCCTCCATGCCGAGGTCCTCGAACTCGCGGACCTCGACCCTGCGGATGCTCTGCTCGGCGAGCGCGGCCGCCGGACCACCGATCGAACCGAGGTAGAAGCCGCCGTGCTTCTCGCAGGCGCGGCGCACCTGGGGCGAACGGTTGCCCTTGGCCAGCATGACCATGCTGCCGCCGTGGCTCTGGAAGAGGTCGACGTAGGGGTCCATGCGGCCGGCGGTCGTCGGACCGAACGAACCGGACGCCTTGCCTTCGGGTTTCTTCGCGGGGCCGGCGTAGTAGACGGGCTGGTCCTTGAAGTACTGGGGCAGGTCGGATCCTGCGTCGAGCAGTTCCTTGAGCCGGGCGTGGGCGATGTCCCGGGCGACGATCAGCGGCCCGCTGAGCGAGAGCCGGGTGGCTACCGGGTACTTCGAGAGTTCGGCCCGTATCTCGGCCATCGGCCGGTTCAGGTCGATGGCGACGACCCGGCCGCTGAGCTCGTCTTCTTCGACCTCGGGCAGGTACTTCGCCGGGTTCTCCTCGAGCTGCTCCAGGAACACGCCGTCGCGGTTGATCCGGCCCAGGATCTGGCGGTCGGCCGAGCAGGAGACGCCGAGGCCGACCGGCAGCGAGGCGCCGTGGCGCGGCAGGCGGATGACCCGCACGTCGTGGGCGAAGTACTTGCCGCCGAACTGGGCCCCGATGCCGATCCGGGTGCAGAGGTCGAAGATCTGCTGCTCCATCTCCAGGTCGCGGAAAGCGCGGCCGAGTTCGTTGCCGCTGGTCGGCAGATCGTCCATCGCGTGGCAGGTCGCGAGCTTCAGCGTCTTCATCGTGGCCTCGGCCGACGTGCCGCCGACGACCAGGGCGATGTGGTACGGCGGGCAGGCCGACGTGCCGAGGGTGCGCAGCTTCTCGTCGACGAAGTTCATCAGCGAGATCGGGTTCAGGATCGCCTTCGTTTCCTGGTACAGGAAGCACTTGTTCGCCGAGCCGCCGCCCTTGGCGACAAACAGGAACCGGTACTCGTCGCCGCGGGCGGCGTAGAGGTCGACCTGGGCGGGCAGGTTCGTGCCGGTGTTCTTCTCCTCGTACATCGACAGCGGCGCCATCTGGGAGTAGCGGAGGTTGCGCTCCTGGTAGGCGTCGTAGATGCCGCGGCAGAGCTCCTCCTCGTCGTCGCAGTCCGTGTAGACGTCCTGGCCCTTGTAGCCGAGGACGATCGCGGTGCCCGTGTCCTGGCAGCCGGGCAGCACTCGGCCGGCCGCGATGTTCGCGTTCTTGAGCAGCTCCATCGCCACGAAGCGGTCGTTCGCCGACGCTTCCGGATCGTCGAGGATGCGGCGCAACTGCTCCAGGTGGCTGGCGCGCAGCAGGTGAGCGATGTCGTCCATCGCGTCGCGGGCGATCAACCTCAGCGCTTCGGGATCGATGTGCAGGGTCTCGCGGCCGCCGGCCGATTCGACGCGGACGTGGTCCGACGTCAGAAGACGGTACTCCGGCTCGCCGCCGCCGTGTTCGAAGAGGTGCTGGTGGTGGAAGTCAGCCATGGCGCGAGGTTAGCCCGGATGACGGCTGCTGGTGAAGTACCGCTGGTAGCCTGCGGCGTGCCATGCGCAGACCTGTTTCCCTTCTCCTGCTTGCCGCGGCGCTCGCTGGCGGTTGTCCGGGCCCGGGGTTCTTCGTGGAGGTGACCCGGCGCCCGTGGGGCGAAATCGACGGCAAGGAGGTCGAACTGTTCCGCCTCGACTCGCGTTCCGGCGCCAGCGTGGAGATCTCCGAGCTGGGCGGTGCGATCGTGTCCTTGACGGCCGCGGATCGCGACGGCGAGTTCGCCGACGTCGTGCTGGGGTTCAACGATCTCGAGTCCTACCTGGCGGACACGAACCCGTACTTCGGCGCCATCGTCGGGCGCTACGCGAATCGCATCGCCGGCGGCCGGTTCACGCTCGACGGGGAGACCTACAACCTGCCGCAGAACGACGGGAACAACAGCCTCCACGGCGGCGAGCGAGGGCTGACCCGAGTCGTCTGGGACGGCGAGCCGATCCGGACCGAGCACGGCAGGGGGGTAGCGCTCCGCTACAGGAGTCCGGACGGCGAGGAAGGCTATCCGGGAAACGTCGACTTCGAGGTTCGGTATGTGCTGGGCGTCGACGATCTGCGAATCGAAGCGGAGGCCGTGACCGACAGGCCCACCGTAGTGAACCTGTCCTTCCACTCCTACTTCAACCTGAAGGGGGAAGGCGAAGGGGACATCCTGGATCACGAACTCTCCCTGCACAGCCTGGCCTACACCCCGGTTGGCGCCGACCTGATCCCAACCGGCGAGATCGCGTCCGTTCAGGGAACACCGATGAACTTCGTTCCGTTGACGCGGGTCGGCGACCGGATCGACGAGGACTTCGAACAGCTTCGCTTCGGCGGCGGCTACGATCACAACTGGGTGGTACTGGAGTCTGGCGCCGCTGTTGCCGAACCGGAACCCGTGGCGCAGCTCCACGAACCGGAGAGCGGTCGGCTGCTCCTTGTCACCAGCACCGCCCCCGGCCTGCAGCTCTACACAGGCAACTTCCTCGACGGCACCCTGGTCGGAAAGAGCGGCCGCCCGTACGTCCATCGCGGGGGCCTCTGCCTCGAGACGCAGCACTTCCCGGACTCACCGAACCAGCCGGGGTTCCCGAGCACCGTTCTTCGGCCCGGCGAGACATACCGGCAGGTGACGGAGTACTTGTTCATGACGGATCGCTCGACCCGCGTGGCGGAACTGGCTCAATAGGCCGGCACCGCGCGTGATCTGATGACGCCCGAGGAGCTCCAGGCGCTTGGCCGCCGGCGCTAGCAGGAAACCCTTGTGCCCGCCGCGCGTAGGTTAGGACCATAGAATGCGCGGCATGGAACGACTGACCGGTGGAGTGCGTCCGCCGGTGCTACCGGTGCGCCGGTGAGCGCCCTGGCGAGTCCGGGTGGTGGCGCCGAGCCGCCG
>JAJDZH010000420.1 GCA_022824725.1 Thermoanaerobaculia bacterium
GGCGGCCAGATGATTGGCGATCGACCCCTTACCGGCATCGGCCCGGCCATGGTCCGCGAGTGGTACCCGGTCTACCGGCATCCGACCTCGGTCCGGCCGCGCGTCAAGCACCTGCACAACACGTTCGTCCACATGGCGGCCAGCCGCGGCATTCCGTCCCTGCTCGCCTACCTGTGGCTGATGGCCGCGGCCGCGGCGATCGCGTTCGAGGGCTATCGCCGCGAGGGCGGGCGGGCCGGGCCGCGGGCCGACCTCTACCTGGGCGTCCTGTTCGCCCTGCTGGCGCTGAACGTGGCCGGCCTGTTCGAAGCGAACTGGCGCGACACGGAGATCCAGCGCTGGACGCTCTTCCTGCTGGCCCTGCCGGTTATCCTCCGCGCTCCAGACGACCAGCCCGGAGACTCGGCATGCACCTCGACCGCCTCAGCCTGATCCAGCTCCTCGACCTTCTGTCGGCGCGGGAGATCTCCTGCGCCGAGTTGATGAACGCCACGCTGGATCGCATCGAGGCCACGCACCCGAAGCTCAACGCCGTCGTCAGCCAGCGTCCACGCGAAGAGTTGCTGGCGGACGCCGAAGCGGCCGACGCGCAACGCGCCGCAGGCGATGCCCGGCCGCTCGAGGGCGTGCCCCTCGGCGTCAAGGACCTCGAGGACGTGGCCGGCATGGTCACATCGATGGGTTCGCGGGTGTTCCGCGATCAGGTCGCCGAGGCCGATTCGACGCAGGTGGCGCGGCTGCGAGGCGCCGGCGCGATCGTCGTCGGCAAGACGAACACGCCGGAGTTCGGGTTCACCGCGATCACGAAGAACCCGCTGTTCGGCGTCACCCGCTCGCCCTGGAACCTGGAGCGCTCCCCCGGCGGATCGAGCGGCGGTTCTTCCGCTGTGCTGGCGGGCGGCGTGCTGCCTCTCGTCACCTCTTCGGACGGCGGCGGCTCGATCCGGATCCCGGCCAGCTTCACCGGCGCGTTCGGCCTGAAGCCGAGCCAGGGCCGGATACCGCGCGGGCCGATGAAGGCCTGGGACTACGGCAGCACCTCGGTCTACGGTCCCCTGACCCGCACCGTCGAGGACGGCGCCCTGTTCCTCGACATCGTCGCCGGTCCGTCGCCCTGCGATCCCGCTTCGCTGCCCCACCCCGGTCTGAGCTACCGCGAAGTACTCGAATCCGGGCTTCCGTCATCGACCCGGATCGCCTGGTCACCGGACCTCGGGTACGCAAGGGTGCAATCCGACGTCGCCCGGGCGGCCGCGAACGCGGCGGCCGCGTTCGATCAGGCCGGTCTCTCCGTAGAGCCGCTCGAGGAGCACGTGCCGGGCGGTCCGCCGATGCTCACCGCCGCCTGGGGCGCGCTGGGCAACTTCCTGATCGCGGGCCAGATCCACGAAGCGCTTCGGAACCAGCGCCAGGACATGACCCACTCGTTCGCCGAGGCGCTGGAACGCTCCTGGGAGATGACGCCCGAGACGTTCGGCGCCGCCGCGCGCGAACGCGGCCGGCTGAACCTCTGGTGCGGCGAGGTCTTCGACCGCTTCGATCTGCTGCTGACGCCGACCGTGCCCTACGATCCGCCGCCCGCCCGCGGTCCCTTCCCCACCCATACGGAGGGCCGGGAGCAGGTGGCGGCGGGGGTCGCGGCGTTCACGATTCCCTTCAACATGTCCGGTCACCCGGCGGCTACGGTGCGCGCCGGCCTGTCGGACGCCGGCCTGCCGATCGGCCTGCAGATCGTGGGACCACGCCACCGGGACGATCTGGTGATGCGGGCCGCGCGACTGTTCGAGCAAGCCCGCCCCTGGCACCCGGACTGGCCGGAGGTCTGAGCGCGGCCGGCTCCCCGGCCTCAGGGAACGACGGCCACCTTGACCGCGCCGCTCCGCTTGTCGCCCGCGATCTCGAAAGCCCGCTCGAACTCGTCCAGCGCCACTTCATGGGTGAGCAGGCCCGAGAGGCCTTCGCCACCCGCCGCCAGGATACGCACCGCCTCGGCGAAGTCCTCTTCGCCCGGGCGTCGCCCGTAGCAATTGGACCACTGAAGGCGGCCCTCCTTGCCAAGCAACATGAGCGGATCGAGGGTCAGCGGACCCATGAAGACGCCCAGGACACAGACGGTGCCACCGGGAGCGAGCGCGATGCCGGCGGTCGTCATCGTGTCGGCCAGACCGCCTACCGTCTCGACGACGAGGTCGGCGTCGTGGCTGGCCAGGTCTTCCGCAGGGCCTTCGTCGATCACCCGGTGGGCGCCGAGCCGTTTCGCCAGCTCGGCCTGATGGGCGTACCGGGCCGTGACGGCCACGTCGCCGAACCCCCAGGCACGGGCAACCGCGACGACGGCGAGGCCGATCGAGCCGGCGCCCAGGATCAGCAGACGATCCGGCGGGCTGGCTTGGTCCGCGCCGCACAGCCGCAGCCCGTGAACCGCCACGGCGAAGGGCTCGGCGAGCGAAGCCAGCGCCGGCCGGAGGCCATCCGGAACCCGGTACAGGCGGTGCGCCGGGACGACCACGGCGTCGGCGAAGCCGCCCGGCCGGCGCAGGCCGTAGAGCTGG
>JAJDZH010000465.1 GCA_022824725.1 Thermoanaerobaculia bacterium
GTATCTCCCGCTCCTCGCGCAGCCGTCGATTGTCGCGGCGCAAACGGCGGAGCTCTTCGCGCTCCGCTGTCGTCAGGCCGTCTGCACGACGGCCTTCGTCACGGTCCGCCTGCGCCACCCAGTTGCGGATCGACTGCGCTGAAGGCTCGAACTCGCGAGCTAGGTGGTCCGGGCTCCGCCCGGACCGGACCAGATCCACCCTCTGCTTCCGGTACTCGGCCGGGTACCGGGGTCTTGATCTTGGCATCGTGAATACCTCCTCCTCCAAGGATGTAGTGTCCACGAAACCGGGGCAAGCTCATCCGAGAAGCCAGGTTACCTGGGGATCGGATTCGAGGTTGACTCGAAGTCGGGGCTGCTTACCGTCGCGCGTGTCGTGCCGGGTAGCCCTGCAGAAGTCGCCGGCATCAGACAGTCTGATGTCCTCACGGCCGTCGTGGGCGCCGAAGTGAGATTCGCGTCACATCGCGAAGCGCTGGATAGCGTGGGGAGCAAGGTCAGGGAGGGGGTTCCTGTCGAGCTCGGCTTCCGACGGGAAGGCCGGAGGCGCTCAGTGGTCGTGGTGCCGGCCGGGCCGCCGGCAGGCCTGGCAGCAAAGAACGAAGCTGCGTTGCGTTGCGCCGACTCTGCTCTGACGGATCGTCGGAACGACGTGCCGCCCTGAGTCGGGAAGCGACTTCTCCAGCCGGGTGTGCCGACGTGACCACACCAGAAAAGGGCGGCCCCGAAAGGCCGCCCTCATTCCGTAGCCGGTCGACCTGAAGGTCGATCGCCTACATCATGCCGCCCATGCCGCCCATGTCGGGCGCGGGCGGAGCTTCCGGCTTGTCTTCCTTGATCTCGGAGACGAGGGCCTCCGTGGTCAGCATCAGGCCGGCGATCGACGCGGCGTTCTGCAGCGCCGTCGTGGTGACCTTGGCCGGGTCGATGACGCCGGCGGCGATCAGGTCCTCCATCTCGCCGTTGGCCGCGTTGTAGCCGGTCGAACCGGTCTGCGCCTTCGCGTCGCGGACGATGACCGAGCCCTCGACGCCGGCGTTCTCGGCGATCTGCCGGGTCGGCTCCTCGAGCGCGCGCTTGACGATCGCGATGCCGATGCCCACGTCGCCGTTGTCGCTCAGCCCGCCGACCGCGTCGATCGCGCGCAGCAAGGCCACGCCGCCTCCCGGCACGACGCCTTCCTCGACGGCGGCCTTGGTCGCGTGCATCGCATCCTCGACCCGAGCCTTCTTCTCCTTCATCTCGGTCTCGGTCGCGGCGCCCACCCGGATCACGGCGACGCCGCCGACCAGCTTCGCCAGCCGCTCCTGGAGCTTCTCGCGGTCGTAGTCGGAGGTCGTCTCCTCGATCTGGTTGCGGATCTGCTTGACCCGGCCGGCGATCGCGGCCTGGCGACCCGTGTCGCCCGACTCGGTGACGATCGTCGTGTCGTCCTTCGAGAGGACGACCTTCTTCGCCTCGCCGAGGTCCTGCCACTGGACGTTCTCCAGCTTGATGCCGAGATCCTCGGTGATCACCCGGCCGCCGGTGAGGATCGCGATGTCCTCGAGCATCGCCTTGCGGCGATCGCCGAAGCCCGGCGCCTTGACCGCGGCCGCCTGCAGCGTGCCGCGCAGCTTGTTGACGACCAGGGTGGCCAGCGCCTCGCCCTCGACGTCCTCGGCGACGATCAGCATCGGCTTGCCCTGCTTGGCCACCTGTTCGAGGACGGGCAGCAGGTCCTTCATCGAGCTGATCTTCTTCTCGTGCAGGAGCACGACGCAGTTCTCGAGCACGCACTCCATGCGGTCGGCGTCGCTCACGAAGTAAGGCGACAGGTAGCCGCGGTCGAACTGCATGCCTTCGACGACCTCGAGCTCGGTCTGCAGGCCCTTGGCCTCCTCGACCGTGATCACGCCGTCCTTGCCGACCTTGTCCATCGCCTCGGCGATGATCTGGCCGATCTCGGCGTCGTTGTTCGCGGAAATCGTGCCGACGTTGGCGATCTCCTCGCTGTCCTTCACGTCCTTGGCGAGGGAATGGATGGCGTCGACGGCGGCGCCTACCGCGATCTCGATGCCGCGCTTCAGCTCCATCGGATTGGCGCCTGCGGTCACGTTCTTCGCGCCCTCGCGCAGGATCGCCTGCGCCAGGACGGTCGCGGTGGTCGTGCCGTCACCGGCCACGTCGGAGGTCTTCGAGGCCACCTCGCGCACCATCTGCGCGCCCATGTTCTCGAGGCCGTCCTTCAGTTCGATCTCCTTGGCGACGGTGACGCCGTCCTTGGTGATCGTGGGGGAGCCGAACGACTTCTCGAGGACGACGTTGCGGCCCTTGGGGCCGAGCGTCACCTTCACCGCGTCGGCGAGCTTGTTGACTCCGCGCAGGACCGCGCCGCGCGCGTCCTCGGAGTAGACGATCTGCTTTGCCATGAATCTGCTCTCCAGTTCCGGCCTATCCCACGACCGCGAGGATCTCGTCCTCGCGCAGGATGACCATGTCTTCGTCGTCGATCTTGATGTCGCTGCCCGAGTACTTTCCGATCAGTACGCGGTCACCGACGCTGACGTCGAGCGCGGAACGCTCGCCGTTGTCCTGCATCTTGCCGGGACCGACGGCGACAACCTCGGCCTCCTGCGGCTTCTCCTTCGCGGCGTCCGGGATGATGATGCCTCCCCGGACCTGCTCCTCCTCCTCGAGCCTCTTGACGAGCACTCGGTCATGAAGCGGACGTACACTCACCAGCGATCTCCTCCTCTTGGGTTGGTGTCGGTGGATGTGGTCGTTGTGGTCGGGACGAAGCGACTGTTAGCACTCGGCCCGAGCGAGTGCTAACAATAGAAACACTGCTGCCCGGATGTCAACAGTCCATGACGGGGTCCAGGACATTGGGCACGCGGCTAGCGTGCGGCGCAGGCGGTAGAGTCAGCCGGTCCCGCTGACGCGGTCTCCGGAACAGGGGACCGGAAAGGAGACTCGCCTGTGATGTGGCCTCAACGAACGAACGGCGGCGTGGCGGCCATGCGGGCGGCTCTGCTCGCGGCGTTCGCGACGACGTTCGTCTGGCCGGCCGCCGCCGCGGCCCAGACCGCACCGACGGCCGCCGCCGTGCCGGTCGAGGAGTTCGAACTCGACAACGGCATGCGCTTTCTGCTGGTAAACCGGCCCGAACTGACGACGGTGGCCGCGGCCTGGGTGGCTCACGTCGGTTCCGCCGACGAGCGGCCCGGGATCACCGGCCTCGCCCACTTCTTCGAGCACATGATGTTCAAGGGGACGCACACGATCGGCACGAAGGACATCGAGCGCGACCTCGAGATCATCGCGGAGCAGGAGGCGGTCCAGGAGCGGATTCGCGCCGAACTCCGCGAGCAGCGCCGGCGCTGGCGCCTGGGCGAAATCGACGATCCATACGATCCCGACCACCGCACGGACACCCTGAACGCCCTGCGCGCCGAGTTCCAGGAGCTCGTGGAAGAGCAGCGGGAACTCATGGTCAAGGACGAGCTGGACAAGGTCTACACGGACGGCGGCGGCACGAGCCTGAACGCCTTCACCAGCAACGACTTCACGGTGTACATCAACCAGTTGCCGGCGAATCGGCTCGAGCTCTGGTTCTGGCTCGAGTCGGACCGGCTGCTGAACCCGGTGTTCCGGGAGTTCTACGCCGAACGCGACGTGGTCTACGAGGAACGGCGTCTGCGCACCGAGTCGACGCCGACCGGCCGCTACGACGAGCAGGCGGACGCCATGTTCTGGCAGTCCCATCCGTACAGTTGGCCGGTCATCGGCTGGGCCTCGGATCTGGAGGTGATCAGCAAGTCCCAGGCCGACGAGTTCTTCGCCACCTACTACGCGCCGAACAACCTGAGCGCGGTGCTGGTCGGCAACTTCGATCCGGCCGAGGTGCGGGAGCTGGCGGAGCGCTACTTCGGCCGCCTCGCCCGGGCCGAGCGCCCGGCGCCCGACGTCGTGACGCTCGAGGCCGAGCAACTGGCCGAGAAGCGGATGACGGCGGAGTGCGACTGCCAGCCCCAGCTCCAGGTGCGTTACCACGCGGTGCCGTTCGGCCACGGCGACGGCTACGCCCTCGATGTCGTCGCGGGCGTTCTGAACGGCCGCACCGGCCGCCTCTACGAACAGCTCGTCGAGGGCGCCGAAATCGCCTCCAGCGCCGGCGCCTTCTACGAGGCGCGCAAGTATGCGGGCGTCTTCAACCTGCAGGCCGAGACGAAGGGAGATGCCATTCCCGAACAGCTCCTGGCCGCCTGGGACGGAATCGTCGCGGAACTGATCGCCGAGCCGGTGCCGGAGGACGAACTGGCCAAGGTGAAGAACCGGGTGTCGGCCGATACCTATCGCCAACTCCGGGATCCGTTCTTCCTGATGATCCAGTTGGCGATCATGGACGCGCTCGGCGACTGGCGCTACCTGAACACGGTCGCGGAGCGCACGAACGAAGTCACCGCCGAGGACGTGCAGCGCGTGGCGGCGAAGTACTTCGAGCCTTCGAAGCGCCTGGTCAGCCTGTACTACCGCAAGGAGGGCAGCGAGGCGAAGGAGACGCCGTCCGAACTCGAAGCGCTGCCGCCGGAGATGCGGACGGCGCTCATGTCCCAGGCCGAGGCGATCGTGCAGATCGAGGATCCGGCCCAACTGGAGATGGTCCTCCAGCAGATGGAGGCCCAGGCTGCCCAGGTGCCGGAAGAGATGCGCCCCGCGCTCGACTGGATGCGGGGCGTCATCGAGGAACGGCTGGCCGAGTTGCAGGAAGATGGGGGAGTTGAACCGTGAGCGGACGCGTCCTTGTGAGAGTTCCGGTTCTCGTCGTTCTCTGTCTCGGCCCGGCCGCATCGGCGGGCGCCCAGGGCAGTGCCGAGATCGTCGCCCACCCCAGTGAACTGACCTACGGCCCCCTGGACTTCGAACTGCCGGACGCGGACGGTTTCCGCCGCGAGCTGGCGGGGGGCGTTCCCGCCTACCTGGTTCCGGACCGTTCGCTGCCGCTGGTCGACATCGCGGTGCGGTTCCGCGTCGGCTCCTGGCTGGAGCCGGTCGAGCAGACCGGGCTGGCCTCCCTGACCGGCGAACTGATGCGGACGGGCGGCGCCGGGGAACTGGAGGCGAAGGCCTTCGACGAGGCGGTGGAGGCGGTTGCCGGCAACTTCTCGGCGTTCATCGGCAGCACCAGCGCCGGGATGTCGATGAACTGCCTGTCCACGGTGCTCGACGAGTGTCTCGACCTGTTCTTCTCGATGCTCACCGAGCCCCGTTTCGACGGCGACCGGCTGGACCTGGCGAAGGAGAACGAGCTGGAGAGCCTCAAGCAGCGCAACGACGATCCGGTCGATGTCGCGGGCCGTGAAGGCCAGTGGCTGCTCTACGGGCCGGACCACGTGGAGTCGCGCTTCGTCACCGCGACCTCGCTGGACGCGGTCGGACGGGACGACCTGGTGGCGTTTCACCGGCGCTACGTCCATCCCGGCCACATGGTCGTGGCGGCCGCCGGCGACTTCGACAGCGACGAACTGGCGGCCAAGCTCTCGGCGTTGCTCGGACGCTTCGAGGAAGAGGGCCGCGAGCAGGCGCCGTGGCCGCCGCAGTCGGCGGCCTACGAGCCCGCACCCGGCGTCTACGTGGCGCAGCAGGAGATCCCGCAGGGCCGCGTGCAGATCGGCCACCGCACGTTCCAGCGGGACGCCTGGGGCGATCCGGACCACTTCGCGCTGGCGATGATGGACGGTGTGCTCGGCAACGGCGGCTTCACGACGCGCTTGATGAAGAGAATCCGCTCGGACGAGGGCCTCGCCTACGGCGCCTACTCCAGCTTCGGCGTCGGCAGTTTCTGGCCCGGCAATCTGAGTATCACCTTCCAGTCGAAGAGCGAGACGGTGGCCTTCGCGGCGAAGATCGCGCTCGAAGAGGTCGACCGTATCCGGACCGAACCGGTGCCGGAGGAGGAACTCCAGACGGTCAAGGCGTCCGCGATCGAGACCTTTCCGGGCAACTTCGAATCGGCTCTGGCCGTGGCGCGGATCTTCGCCCAGGACGAGTTCCTGGGGCGGCCGCACGACTACTGGCGCACCTACCGTGCGAACGTCGAGGCCGTGACGCCGGCGGACGTCATGCGCGTGGCCGAGCGGCATCTCCTGCCGGGCGAACTGGTCATGTTGATCGTCGGCGACTGGGAGGAGATCGAGCCGGGCGACGCCGATGGCCGCGCCACGATGGCCGAAGTGGCCGGGAAGATCGGCGGCGGCGTCACGATGCTGCCTGCCCGGGACCCGGTGAGCCTGGAAGTCGTCGAGCAGTGAGAACTGGCCGCATACCGGGTGCGCCGACGTCCTCGCCGGCTGCCGCCGCAGGCGGCCATGTAGACGTGCCGGCCGTCAGGCCGGCTCCGCTTGTTCCGTCCGCCCCATGCAGGCTCTAGACAACTTCCTGGAAGTCGCCGTCGGCTACGCCTGGGGCATGCCCCTGGTCGTCCTCCTGATCGGCTCGGGCGCGTTCTTCTGCCTCTACGTCCGCCTGCGGCCGCTGTTCCACATGGGCCACGCGACCGCGGTGACCCTGGGCAAGTACGACTCGCCCGACGACCCGGGTCACATCAGCCATTTCCAGGCGTTGTCGACGGCGCTGGCGGCGACGATCGGCGTCGGCAACATCGGCGGCGTGGCGATCGCCGTGACCCAGGGCGGCGCCGGGGCGGTGTTCTGGATGTGGGTCGCGGCCGTGGTCGGCATGGGCACGAAGTTCTTTTCCTGCACGCTGTCCCAGATCTACCGCGGCCGGGACGAACGGGGGGCGATCCAGGGCGGGACGATGTACACGATCGAACTCGGCCTGGGGAAGAAGTTCAAGCCGCTCGCGATCATGTTCTGCACCTTCGGCCTGTTCGGCTGCCTGCCGATGTTCCAGAGCAACCAGGTAGCGGAGCTTCTGAACGCCCAGTTCGAACTCGATCCGAGGCTGACCGGCGTGGGCTGCGTGGCCCTTGTCGCTCTGGTCGCCTTCGGGGGCGTCGAGCGGATCGGGGCGGTGACGGGACGGTTCGTCCCGGTCATGTGCGTCCTCTACCTGGGCATGGCGCTTTGCGTCCTGTTCGTGCGCTCGGACATCGCGGTGGAGGTGTTCGGCCGCATCTTCCGCGAAGCCTTCACCGGCACCGCCGCGGCCGGCGGCGCGATGGGGATCGGCTTCCAGCAGGCGATGATGATCGGCGTCCGCCGCGCCGCGTTCTCGAACGAAGCCGGCCTCGGCACGGCGCCGCTCGCGCACGGTGCGGCGAAGACGAACGAACCGGTACGCGAGGGCCTGGTGGCGATGCTCGGCCCCTTCATCGACACGATCGTCGTCTGCTCTCTGACCGCCTTCGTCATCCTCTCCAGCGGCCTGGAGACGGTCGGAGAGATCAGCGGCGTCTCACTGACGGCGGACTCCGTCGAGAGTGCCCTCGGCGCGCCCGGCCGTGCGCTGCTGGTTCTGATCGTCATGATGTTCGCCAACACGACGATGGTGAGCTACTCGTACTACGGCCAACGCTGCTTCGCCGACCTGGTCGGCGCGAAGCGGGGCGGGCTCTACA
>JAJDZH010000430.1 GCA_022824725.1 Thermoanaerobaculia bacterium
TCGCTGCTCGGCCAGTCGATCGGGGCCGGAGCGTCCGCGGGATCGCCGGCCGGGGCGCCGGACTCGGCCCAGCGGACCAGCAGGTCGATCTCTTCCTGGGTCAGCGTGCGCTCGTTGGCGAAGACGCCGTTGTGCTCCGGCGCGGCATCCCACGGAGGCATCGCGCGCGAAGCGACCTGGCGGGCGATCGAGCGGGCCCAGGGCCGCGTCTCTTCGTAGGTCGTCAGCGCCATCGGCGCCACCATGCCGCCGAGGTTGGCGCCGTTCGGGCGGTGGCAGACCTGGCACTCCTGCTGCAGCACGGCTGCCACGTCGCCGTAGAAGGTGATCGGTTCGGGGTCGACCGCAGCCGCCGAGGCGGCGCCGGAAAGCGCCAGTGAGGCGATGGCGCCGAGGGCGATCAGTCGGGTCATGGACGAGGGGTGGGGACGGGTCATTCGAGGTCTCCGAGAGGGTGTGGTGTCCAGCGTTCTTGACGGGCGCAGTGCTCTCGCCTTGCGCGACATACTATACGACTACTCAGTTTACGCGGGTGAGCGCAACCGGGTTTCGCCGAACACGCACCGATACCGTAGGCGTTGCGCGACAACAAGTAGGCGCGAGTAAACCAAGCCCCGCCGACAACCGTATAGACACCCGAGGAGGAGAGCATCGTGAGCACGACTGTTGACGTGCAGGGTCTTCGGCATGTCTACAAGGGCGGCACCATCGCCCTCGACGGGGTCGACCTGTCGATCGGCGCGGGCCTGTTCGGTCTGCTCGGACCGAACGGCGCCGGCAAGAGTACGCTGATGCGGATTCTCTGCACCCTGCTGAAGCCGAGCGAAGGCAGGGCGAGCGTGCTCGGTCACGACGTGGTCCGGCAGCGCCGCGCCGTGCGCTCCCACCTGGGCTACCTGCCGCAGGAGTTCGGGGCCTGGCGGTTGCACCGGGTGGAAGAGGTGCTCGACACCCTCGCCGACCTGTCCGGCCTCAAGGGCCGGAGCACCCGCCGCGACCGGGTCGACACGGTCCTCGACAGTGTCGGCCTGGGCGAGGTCGCCCACCGCAAGGTGAAGAAGCTCTCCGGCGGCATGACCCGCCGGCTCGGCATCGCCCAGGCGCTGATCCACCAGCCGCGACTGCTGATCGTCGACGAGCCGACCGTAGGGCTCGATCCGGAGGAGCGGATCCGGTTTCGCCAGTTGATGACGACCCTCGGCAAGGAACGGACGATCATCCTGTCCACGCACATCGTCGCCGATCTCGGCGCCGGCTGCAGCGACCTCGCCCTCCTCGACGACGGCAGGATCGTCTTCCGCGGCTCCCCGACCGAACTGCTGGAACGGGCCCAGGGACAGGTGTTCGAACTCACCCTGCCCACCTCGGCGCCTCCGCCGCAGGGTGAATTCGAGATCGTCTCGCGCACGGTCGACGCACAGGAAACGACCTACCGCAGCGTCGCGGCGCCGGGACGCCTGCCCGAAGGCGCCCGGCCCGCCTCCGAGCCGACGCTCGAAGAGGGCTACCTGGCCTTCATGCTCGCCCGCGGCCGGGCCGAGGACCTGCTGCGCGACGGGCACTTCGGCGAGAGCGACGGCGACGCCGCCGCCTGCCGGGACGACGGGGAAGCCCCGGCCGGCCAGACTTCCCGGGAGGAGGACGAATCGTGATCTCACCTGCAGCGGTCTGGACCCTGGCCCGGGCCGAGATGCGCACCATTCGCCGGCTGTTCCGGTTCTGGTTCTTTTCGGGCGCCGCGCTCCTTCTCGGCGTCGTCATGTACGTGTACTACTGGGTCTTCCACGGTCTGCTCTCCTCGTACTCGGCCAGCATCGGCGCCCTGAGCCCCAAGTACCTGATGTCGCAGACCGCGTCGTGGCAGACCGCGGTCCTTGCCATCGGCGTCGTCTTTCTCGCCTTCGACCTCCGCGCCAGGGACCGGCGGGACCGCGTGATCGAGGTGCTCGACAGTCGTCCCTACACGAACGCCGAACTCGTCCTGGGCCGCTTCGTCGGCTCGCTGACCATGGTCATGGCCGTCGCCTTTCTCGCGCTGATGGTCATCCAGGGTTTCGGCTATCTCGCCCTGGGGCTCGGCTGGTACGTCGGCGAACCGGCTCTCTGGAGTTCTGTCTGGGCCTACCTGCTGCTCGACGCCCTGCCCGCCCTGGCCCTCTACGTCGCCTTCGTCCAGGCCGTCGCACTCGTCAGCAAGAACCGGCTGGTCGCCGCGCTGGCGGGACTCGGGCTCGCGGTCGGCGGCCTCTGGCTGAGCATCCAGTTGCCGGTCCACATGCTTCCGGTGCTGGCGGTCAACGGCGGCTTCACCGGCAACATCTCGGAGATCGCGCCTCAGCTCTGGACCGCCGAGAGCCTCGTGAACCGCATGAGTCTGGCGGCTCTCGCCGCCGGGCTGCTGGGCCTGGCAATCGCAGTCCATCCGCGACTCGACGATTCCCGGCGCCGGAGCTGGGGCCTCGGCGGCGGCGGCCTGCTCGCCGTCGGTGTCGCCGCCATGGTCGCCATGCTCGCCGGCAGCCGCGCGGAACTCGAGATGGTCGACTCGTGGCGGGAGGCCCACCGGGCGCGGCAGCAGGATCCGGTGGTCGACATCGAGCACATCCGGGGCTCGGTCGACATCCGGCCCGGCGGGCGCCTTGCCCTGGACCTCGAGATCCGGTTCGCCGGGGCCGGCGGCAGCCGGGCGCTGTTCAGCCTGAACCCGGGCCTCAACGTCGACGCGGTGGAGGACGGGGCCGGCGGAGCGTTCCCCTTCACTCACCGCGACGGTCTGCTCGAGATCGACCTCGGCCAGGCGCCCGCGGCCGGCGAGACCTTCGACCTGCGCCTGCAGGCGCGGGGCCGGCCGGACATCCGCTTCGCCTACCTCGACTCCACCATCGATTTCGAGCGGCTCAACTACCAGGACGCCCAGGTCGTCCTTCTCGGTTCGCTCAGCGGCGTGCTGGAACGCCGCTTCGTCGCGCTGATGCCCGGCATCGCCTGGCTGCCCCGCGCCGGCGGCCTGATCGGCGTCGACGATCCGCGGCACCGGCCGCGCGACTTCTTCGACCTCGATCTGGAAGTCCGCGCACCCTCCGGCTGGACCGTCGCCGGCCCAGGGAAGGGCGAGGCCCAGGGCGACGGCGTGCGCTTCCGCCCCGCGGCGCCGGTGCCCGAGGCAGCCCTCGTCGCCGGCGTCTACGACCGCCGCACCACCGAGGTCGAGGGGGTCGAGCTCGAACTCCTGTTCGACCGCCGGCATCTCCGCAACCTCGACTACTTCGCTGACGCCCGCGAGGAGATCGAGGCGCGCGCGGCCGAGCACTTCGCCACCGCGCGCGAGGTCGGCCTCCCCTATCCCTACCGTCAGCTCTCGCTGGTCGAGGTTCCCTGGACCCTCCGCGGCTACGCCGGCGGCTGGCGCATGGACACGGCGCGGGCGCCCCCCGGAATGCTGCTG
Source organism: Thermoanaerobaculia bacterium (assembly GCA_022824725.1). Taxonomy (GTDB): domain Bacteria; phylum Acidobacteriota; class Thermoanaerobaculia; order Multivoradales; family Multivoraceae; genus Multivorans. Next base: position 3,446 of record JAJDZH010000430.1, read on the forward strand.
ATCGGCGAAACCAGCCTGCCGACATCCCGCTTCGAATTCGCGTTCCGCAACCCGGAGCGATTCGAGGACCGGGAGGGAGGTCTTCCGCGCGCCAAGGCCCTGGGACTCGAGAACTTCTTCGCCAACGACTTCATGGGCGGCAACGTGCTGGTCGGCGGCGCGCGGAACCTGTTCCTGTACCGCACCGGCGCCCGCGGCCCCGAGGCTCTGGCGCTCGAGGCCCTGTGCAACAACCTCGTCAACCGCCTGGTTACCGACGGCGAGTCCTACTTCTCCGTCCACCTCTTCGACCGCGACATGGGCTGGACCATCGGCAGCGTGATCCAGAACGTCGCCCTCGGGCAGGCGGCCGGCGGTTCTCTCGCCCGCAGCATCGTCGCCGGGATCACCGACCGGCCCGAGGTCTGGGACTTCGTCCTCGACAACTCGCTCGTCGCCATGAACGTCGAAGAGGACCCCAAGCGGGCCGTGAACGCGCTGTACCTCAAGACCTCCGCGCTCGCCACCGCCATACTCGACGGCGCCGGCCGCGAGCGCACCGCCGCGATGATCGCGAATCTCGTGCGCGACCACGAAGGATCGACGTTCGAAGCGGCCGACCTCGAGCGCGCCGGCCAGGAGGCGGGCGTGGACCTGGATGGCCTGGTCGGAGACTTCCTGCACGACAAGAACCTCGCGGGCTTCGTCGTCTCCCCCGCCGAACTCGTCCGCCTGCCGGACGACGACCAGGGCACGCCGCAGTACGAGACCCGGCTGTTCGTCTACAACGGCGAGCCGACGCCGGGGCTGTTCCGCCTCCGCTACGCCGTTCGTACCGACAGCGGTCCCCGCTGGGATTCGAGCGAACCGGCCCTGATTCCGGGCCGGAGCGCCTTCGAGTTCGGGCTGGTCACGTCCACGGCGCCCGGCATCATGCTCGCATCGCCCTATCTGGCGCTCAACCGCGGTGAGTTCCCGGTCGATCTTCCCCGGGTCGACGAGGAGCGGATCGTCGAGCGCGATCCACTGCGTGGAACCCGGCCAGCCGACTGGCTGCCGCCCTGGCTCGACGAGGGCGCCGAGATGATCATCGTCGACGACCTGGACGCGGGATTCTCGATCACCGACGACGAAGCAGGTGGCGGCGGTCTCCGGCTCCAGGGCGGCCTTACCGGCATCCTGGCGCCCACGATCGAGACCGACCAGGGCCTGCCCGTGTACCAGAGCATGTTCGGTCCGCCACGTGAATGGTCGCGCTACACCCAACCAAGGAGTTGGGGCCGCTACCGGAAAACCACGGTCGTGGGCCCGGCGGGCGATGGCGACCGCCGCGTCACGTACACCGCCGACCTGCCCGAGGCCGGCCGCTGGCGGGTCGAACTCCACGTGCCGTCGCTCTCGCCCCTGCCGGCGGGGACCGGGCCGATCCGCCGCGAGGTCAGGATCGGCAGCGGCGACGGCAACGCCCCACGCCAATCCGGCGGCGGTGATGGTGTGCAGGTGTCGGTAAACCTGGGACTGCGGCTCGGCACCTACGACCTGGAGCTTCAGAACGGCGGCAGTTCGAGGCCGATCGACTTCGACGCCGCCGGCGCCGACGAAGGCTGGGCCGTGCTCGGCGACTTCGACCTGGCGAAGGGCGCGACTTCGGTGGTGCTGAGCGACGAAACCACCGGCACCGCGGTGGCGGCCGACGCGGTCCGCTTCGTCCGGCTGGACAACGGCAACGGCGCCGCGGCGCCCACGGGTGGAGGCATCGGAGTACAGTGAGCCGAAACGACTTCCGATTCTCCGCGGCCGGGTGGCGGTGCGCGGCGGCCGCAGCGGCCTGCGTCGCGCTGGCGGGCTGTCAGGCGGCAAGCGCCCCGAACGAAGTGGACTTCCTGGTCCCGGTCAGCGCCGCCGAAGTGTCGACCGGCAACGTCGAGGACCTGATCGTCGCCACCGGCACCCTCCGCGCCGCCGAAAGCGTCGTGCTCCAGGTCGAAACGCCCGGTCGGCTCGAGGTCGGCCGGCACGCCTCCGGCCGTCGTCTCGCCGAGGGCGACCGGGTCACCCCCGATCAACTGATCGCCGCAGTCACCGGAGAGGACGCCCGTCTGGCTGCCCGGGTCGAGGTCACCCACAAGGCCTACCTTTCGGCGCAGGCCGAGCGGGACGCCCGCGCCAGGCTGTTCGAGCAGGAGCTGATCAGCGCCGAGGAACTCCGCCGCGCCGAGATGGCGCTGGAGGAGGCCAAGGCAAGCTGGGAACAGAGTCTCCTGACCGAGGACCGCGCCCGCCTGCTCACGCCCATCGGCGGAGTCCTGATGGAAGTCGCCCGCGACGAGAACGGCATGCCGGTCGCCGACGGCCAGTTGGTGGCGCTCGGCTTCCAGGTCGCCCGCATCTCCCCCGTCGACTCCCTGATCGCCGACATCGACCTCGTGGGCCCCGAACTGGCGCGGGTCCGCCCCGGCCAGGAGGCCCGGCTGCGGCACTTCGCCTGGCCGGGCCAGAGTTTCGGCGGCGGCGTCGTCCGGCTGTCGCCCGAGGTCGATCCGGTCACTCACACGTTCCGCGCGGAGGTAGCGGTCCGCAACCCCGGCGGGCTTCTGCGGCCCGGCATGTTCGTCGAAGTGAGCCTGGTCGTCGAGCAGCGGAACGAGGTCCCCGTCGTACCCCGCGAAGCGGTAACCGAACGCGGCGGCCGGCGCGTGGTGTTCGTGCTGGACGGCCAGCGAGTCGTCCGCCGCGAGGTCGTGCTGGGCCTCGGCGACGACGAAGTCGCCGAAGTGCGGCAGGGCCTCGAGGTCGGCGAGCGCGTGGTCGTTCGCGGGCTCGAGACCCTGACCGACGGCACCCGCGTCAGCGTCTCCGGATAAGGAGCAGAGCCATCCCGAATCGCGAGACGAGGCCGACGACCTCAGGAGCCCGGCGGCGTGGCCTCGGCTCCCGGTAGCACTTCCGCGGCGGCTCGCCTGGCCGCCCGGCGCCCGGTGGCGGTAGCGGTCACCGCGCTCGCCTTCGCCCTCGTCGGGTGGATCTCCTGGCGCGAGCTTCCGATCGACCTGCTGCCCGACCTGCGCTCGCCCACCATCGTCGTCGCGGTTCGCTCCGGCGACCGGCCGCCAACCGAGATGGAGCGCCTGTACGGCGAGCAGGTCGAGCAGCGGCTGTTCACGGTGCGGGGCATCCGCGAAGTGCAGCAGGTGGCGCGCGCCGGGCGGCTGATCGCGACCGTGCGTTTCGACTGGGACGCGGACATGGACTTCGCACTGATCGAGGTCCAGAAGGCCGTCAACCCTGTCGCCGCCGACCCGGAGGTCGACGAGGTCCTGGTCCGGCACCTCGACCCGCGTCAGGCGCCGGTCATGACCCTGGGCCTGGTGGCCGAGGAGGAGGGCCCCGATCTCGCCGAGCTGCGCCGGCTGGCGCGCCGGCAACTGGCGCCGGCCATGGAGGAGCTTCCCGACGTCGCCGAGGTGCGCGTCCTCGGAGGCCGGGACCTGGAGGTGCAGGTTCGGGTCGACCGCTACCGGCTCGAGGCGTTCGGCGTCACCCTGGGTCAGCTCGAGCAGCGGCTGACCGCCGAGAATCTCGACATCGACGCCGGCACCCTCGAGGACGGCGGCGAGGTCTACCTCGTCCGAGGCATCGCCCGTTTCCGCGACGCCCGCGACGTCGAGCGCGTCGTGGTGCGCTACCGGACCCAGCAGGGCGCGGCCGGCCAGATGACCCGCCAGCCGATCCGGGTCTCGGATGTCGCCGACGTGGCCGTCGCCCACGCCGAGATCGACCACCTGGTCCGGGTCGACGGCGTGGAGGGCGTGGGGCTCCAGGTGTTCAAGGAAGCCGGGGCCAACACGGTCGAAGTCTCCCGCACGGTGCGCGACGCGCTCGACGACCTCGAACGCGATCTGCCGAACGTGGCCGTCTCCATGGTCAACGACGACGCCGCCCTGGTCGAGAACGCGATGGACGACCTGATGAACGCCGCCATGGTCGGCATCGCGCTGGCGATCGTCGTGCTGGCTCTGTTCCTCCGCTCCCTCGGACCGACCATCGTGGTCGCGTCGGCGGTGCCCGTGTCGCTCTTCGTCGCCCTGTTCGCGATGCGCCTGGCGGACCACTCCCTCAACATCATCACGCTCGCCGGCCTGGCGCTCGGCGCCGGCATGCTGGTCGACAACGCGATCGTCGTCACAGAAAGCATCCACCGTCGCCACCGGCCCGGCGTTTCGGCGGCGGACACGGCCGCCAGCGGCGCCTCCGAAGTGGCGGGAGCGATCGCCGCGTCCACCCTCACCACCTGCGTCGTGTTCCTGCCCGTGCTCTTCGTCCAGGGTCTGGCGGCCCGGCTGATCGAGGGCATCTCGTTCACCGTCGTCGCATCGCTCGGCGCTTCCCTGGCGGTCGCCATGATGCTGATACCGGCCCTGTCGCGCTGGCTGCTGCCGCGGCCGAAGGCCGCCGCCACCGGTGCCGGCGACGAGGAAGCGGCGGCCGCCGGGGTCGACGACGAGGCGCCCCCCCTCGGCCGCGCCTTCAGGGCGACGGAAACCCTGGTGCTCGGCCTGCTCCGGCTGCGCTGGGCCGTCGTGCCGGCGGCGGTGCTGGCCGCGGCCGGGGCAGTCTGGGTCCTCCTCGGTCTCGGCAGCGAGTTGCTGCCGCCGTCCGACCCGCGGCAGTTCTCTATCCGCATGGTCGGCCCGGCCGGCCAGCGCGTCGAGGCCACCGCCGGTGCCGTCGCCACCCTGGAGGCCGCGGTTCGCGAGGCCGCCGGCGAACACCTGGAAGCGCTGCAGGCCGAAGTCGGCCGTCTGCCCGAGGACGACCGGCTGGTGACGACGGAACTGACCGAGGAGAACACCGCCCGCCTGCTCGTGCGGCTTGCTCCCGACGGCCCGACCGGCAACCAGATCGTCAACGCGCTGTCGCCGCAATTCCAGGACATCCCGGACACCGAGATCGAATGGGAGGTCGGCGCCTCCGCCCTGGCCGAGGCGCTGGGCTCGACCGGACCGCCGATCGTGGTCGAGATCGCCAGCCAGTCGCTGCCCGACCTGCGGGCGATGGCGACCGACCTGCGGGACGCCCTCGCCTCGCGCGCGGAGGTGTGGAACGTCCGGTCCTCCTTCGAAGGCGGACCGCCCGAACTGCGCATCGAGCTCGACCGCTCCATGGCGGACGGCCTCGGCGTCAATCTGCAGACGATCGCCCGCGTCCTCGAGTCCGCGCTCGACGGCAGGCGCGTTACCCTGCTCTCGACCGGCGACGAGGAACGCCACGTCGTCCTCACCCTGCCCCAGCCCCGGCCGGAGGACCTCGCCGACCTCCGCTTCACCAGCGACGGCGGCGCCCGACTCGCCCTCGGCCAGGTGGCCAGCTTCGAACCGGCGGAAGGCGCGAGGGAGGTCTTCCGCCGCGATCAGCGCCGGGTGGCTCAGGTCACGGCCCGCATAGCCTCCGGCAGCGACTATCCGCGAGCCGTCGCGGCCGCCGGAGAGGTGATCGAAGCGGCAGAGCTGCCGCCCGGCATGCTGGTGCGCCTGGCCGGCGAGGAGGAGGAACGGGAGCAAGCGGTCGGAGAACTGCGCTGGGCCGGCCTGCTGGCGATCGTCCTCGTGCTCATGGTCCTGGCCGGCACCTTCGAGTCGCTGCTGCAGCCGCTGACCGTGCTGTTCTCCATCCCGCTGGCGCTCGTCGGCGTGGCTTGCACTCTCGGTCCGATGGGCAATCCCGTGGGCGTGATGGCGCTCCTGGGCCTGATCGTGCTGGCCGGCGTGGCGGTGAACGACGCCGTGCTGCTGCTGGCGACGGCCCGCCGCCTGATGGTCGCCGGCATGGAACGGCGCGCGGCCCTGGCCCGCGCCGCGGCCATCCGGCTCCGGCCCATCCTGATGACGACGCTGACCACCGTCCTGGTGCTCCTGCCGCTCGCGGTCGGCGCCGGAGAAGCGGCCGAACTCCGCGGACCGATGGCGTACACGATCATCGGCGGCATCCTGACCTCGACCGTGGGATCGCTGCTCGTGCTGCCCTGCGTCTACCTGATCCTCGACTCGATCCGCCTGACCCGGCGCCGGCCGGCGGACGCCTGATCCGGAGCGGGCTGTGAGGTACGGCCTCGACACGCTCGCGATTCGCCGCCCCGTGGCGGTGGCGATGTTCTTCCTCGGGCTGGTGCTGGTCGGCGTGGTCGGTTGGCAGCGGCTGCCGATCGAGCTCTTCCCCAACGTCAGCGGCGACCGGCTCTTCGTCTCCTTCTTCCGCCCCGGCAGCGAGCCCGAGACGGTGGAGCGCGAGATGCTGCTGCCGCTCGAAGCGCGGGTCCGGACGCTCGCGGGCGTCGCCGAGACCTGGGGCGAGGTGGCCGGTTCCAGCGGCAGCTTCACGATCCGCTTCGAGCGCGGCACGGACATCAAGGTCCGGGAACTGGACGTCAACCGGATCGCCGCCGACATCGCCCGCACCCAGCCGCGCGACGCCTTCATCGACGTGCAGTCCAACGACAGCAGCATCATCTCGAGCTTCGCCATGAACCTGCAGGCGACCGGCGCCGCGGACCGGAACGCGCTGCACGAACTGGTCGAGGACCAGGTCGTGCCGCGGCTGGCCGCGGTGCCGGGCGTCAGCCAGACCCTCGTCGGGGGCGGCGCTTCGCGGCAGTTGACGGTCTGGGTCGATCCGAACCGCTGCGCGGCGCTCGACGTGACGCCGCAACAGGTGGTCGACGCGGTGCGCGGCGCGGCGGGACGGCTCCGCTACCTTGGGAGTCTCGAAGACGAGTCCGGCCGGACCGCGGTGATGCTCGACGGGAGGCCGGCCGGGCCGGTGTCCCTCGGCGAGGTGCGGGTCAGGCCGGACCGCCCGGTGCTCGTGCGTCACGTCGCCCATGTCGAGATCGGCCCGGGCCGCCGGCAGATGGCGTTTCGGGTCGACGGCGAACCCTCCGTGAGCGTCGTCGTGTTCCAGGAGGAGGGCGCGAACCTGGTCCGGCTGGGCCGCGACCTCCGCCGCCGGGTCGACGAGATCAACGAGGAGCTGGCGCCGATCGGAGTACGTCTGTTGGTCAACTTCGACGCCGCCAAGTTCGTCGAGGAACAGACGGAACGGCTCCGCAATCTCGGCCTCTCCGGGTTCGTCATCGCCCTGCTCGTCCTGTTCCTCTTCCTCCGCGAGTGGCGCGCGGTGGCCGTGGTCGCGATCGCGGTGCCGGTCAGCCTCGCCGCGGCGCTCGGCTTCCTCTATCTCGCGGGGCAGTCGCTCAACATGATCTCGCTCTTCGGCCTGGCGGTGGGCGTCGGCCTTCTGGTCGACAACAGCGTCGTCGTGTACGAGTCGGTGCAGCGCCGCCTGGAGCGAGGCCACAACCCCGATGACGCCGCCGCGGGCGGAGTCCGCCGCACCGGCCGCGCCATCATCGCCGCGTCCGCCACCACCGCGGCCGTGTTCCTGCCGCCGATGCTCATCGACCTCGGGTCGGCGGCGGTCCGCAACCTGATCGCCATCGCGGCGCTCGCGATCCTGCTGCCCCTGCTGGGCTCGCTGCTCGTCGCGATCGGCCTGGTGCCCCTGCTCGCGCGCTGGCTGGCGGCTCCCGCGGCGCTCCGCCGGCTCGCGGTCCTGCGGGAGCGAAGGGAGCGCTTCGGCGGCGAGCCTCCGCCCGAAGCGGCCCGGCTTCTCTTCGGCGGCTGGCTCGCGGCTTCCCTGCGGCGGCCGGCGACCCTGGTGACCCTGGTGGCGCTGGGCATCGTCCTCACCGCCGTCATCGCCCTGCCGTTCGTCGTCGGCGGCAGCGCGCCCCAGGCGCGCATCGCCGACCAGGTTCAGCTCGCCGTACAGCTCACGCAGGGGCGGAGTTCGCTGGACGGCGCCCTGCAGGTCTTCGAACGGCTCGAGGCGTCGGTGCGGAACGTCGAGGGCATCGACCGGGTCGAGAGCATCGTGCGCGAGGAGGGCGGCTCGCTGACGGTTCATCTCGTGCCCGAGGACGAGCGCCCGGAAGACCTGACCGCGAACCGTGTCCGCCGACTCGTCCGCGACGCCGCGCGGCGACTGCCGATCCGGATCAGCCGCCCCGGAGAGGACGGCGGCCAGGGCCGGGGCGGAGGCGGGGGCGGGGGCGCCGAGGAACTGCTCGGCAGCGGACCCCAGCGCGTCGTCATTTCCGGCAACGACAACGAGCAACTGACCGACCTGGCCAACGAGATCGCGGACCGGTTGAGGAACATCGAGGGCGTCGCCTACGCGTCGCCTTCCGTCCTGCCCGGACCCGAGGAGATCCACGTGGGACCGAATCGCCGGGCGTTCGAGGCCTTCGGCGTCCTGCTGGACGACGTCCTGCCGATGCTCAACCTCGCCGGCAGGGAGGGAAGCAGGATCAGCACCGGCTATCCCCTGCCCAGCGGCCGTGAACTCCCGATCGTCGTGCAGCGACTGGAAGGCGGGCTGGGCGATCAGGACGTCGTGGACGGCTCCGGAATCGACCGTGACGTCTCCCTGGCCGGCCTCTCCCGCCTCCAGATCTCGACCAGGGCCGGCGTGCTGCCCGTCGTGGCCCTCGCCGAGGTCCGGCAGGCGCCGCCGGCGGCGGTGATCACCCACCACAACGGGCGCCGGGAGCGGGTGGTGACCTTCGGACTGTCCGGAGACGTGCCCGGAAGCGGACCCGCCCGCGTGGCATTCGACAGTGGAATCGAGGAAGCGATCGCGGCCGTCTACCGCCCCGCCGGAACCACGGTCCAACTCGACCGGTCGGAGGAAGGCACCGACTGGTTCCGGAAGGTGCTGGTGCCGGTCGTCGCCCTCCTGTTCCTGGTCCTGGCGATCGCCTTCGAGTCGATGACGCTGCCGATCCTGGTTCTGCTCGCCCTCCCGCTGACCCTGCTCGGGTCCCTGTGGGCGCTGTTCTTCAGCGGCATGGGCCTGATCGGCATGGCCCTGCTCGGCGCCCTCGTCCTGCTCGGCCTGGCGGTCAACCCGGCCGTCCTGCTGGTGGACCGGATGCAGCAGCGGACGCTCGGCGCCGGCTGGAGCGCCGGCGCGGCCGCCCTGGCCGCGGTCAAGGAGCGCACCCGCCCGGTGTTGATGACGAGCGCAACGACCGTCGCCGCCCTCGCTCCGCTGGCGATTCCCACGGGCAGGGAGAACGAACTCTGGCCGCCCTTTGCCGTGCTGGTGATCGGCGGGCTCCTGACCGCGACCGTGCTCACCCTGCTCGTCATCCCGGTCGGCTACGTCTTCCTTCGCCGCCTGGACGGGCTGTTCAGCCGGGTCGGGCCCTGGGTCGTCCTGGCCTGGCTCGCCGTCACGATCGCCGCCATCGCACCCCTGTTCGCATTCGACGTCATCGAGTCCATGTTCTGGCAGGTGACGACGACCATCCTGATCGGCGGCGCCCTGCTCGGCATCACGGTGTGGGCCCTGCCCAGGGTCCCGACACCGGAACCCGAGGCCGTCGGCGGCCCGCCGCGCCTCGTGGTTCGCCATCTCCGCAAGGTCTACGGCTTGCCCGGCCCCCTCCGGCGCGCCCTGCGCGCGAGGACGGAGTTCGCCCGGCGCGTGCTGGCACGGGGAGGCGAACCGTTCCACCCCGGGGACGCGCGCGATCGGCTGCTTCCGCTGGTTCTGCTGCTGGCCGGAACTCTCGCCGCCTTCACCAGGATCGCCGCGGACTTCCTGCAGTTGCTCCTGCTCGTGACCGCGGCGATCATCGCGTCCCGGCTGCTGGTCGAGGTCCGGCGCGCCCGCGGGCGCGTGGACTCCCTGGGCCGGGCGGAGCCGGGCGGCGTCGAGGGACTGCTGAAGGTACTCGTGCCCTGGGGCGCCCTCGCGGCCGTGGTCGTGCCGTGGCTGGTCGAGGGCCGGTTCGCCATCGCCGAGACCATCTTCCTGCTCCTGTTCGGGTCTCTCATCGCGTTCGTCCAGTTGGGCCGCCGCACCGCGCGCCTGGAGACGGCGCGACGGGAGGAACCGGCCCGGCGGCGACGCGGACGCCGGAACCGGCTCGCCATCTTCTGGCGCAGGGCGGCCACCCGTATCTTCGGCCTCGACCTGCCCATCGACACGGTCCGCGCGCTGGCGGCCGTCACCTTCGACGTGGACCGCGGCATGGTCGGCGTTCTGGGGCCGAACGGCGCCGGCAAGACGACGCTGCTGCGCCAGTTGACCGGCATCCTGGACTCGACCCGCGGCCGGATCACGATCGGGGGCGTACCGCTGCTCAACGTCCGCAAGTACCTTGCGCGCTACGTCGGCTATCTCCCCCAGGATGCCGGCCTGCCGGCCCGCCTGACCGCGCGGCAGTACCTGGAGTACTACGCCGCGCTCTACCAGATCGAGCCCGAGATCCGGGAGGAACGCATCGAGTCCCTGCTCACCGAGGTCGGACTCGCCGAGCGTGCCGGTGAGCAGATCGGCGGCTACTCCGGCGGCATGCGGCAACGGGTCGCCGTTGCGCGCACGCTGCTCCGCCTGCCGCCGATCATCGTCGTCGACGAACCGACCGTCGGCCTGGATCCGCGGGAGCGCGTGCGCTTCCGCAACCTCCTCTCGCGGCTCGCCAAGGACCGGATCGTCCTGTTCTCGACCCACGTCGTCGAGGACGTGGCCGTGGCCTGCGAGCGGGTGCTGGTGCTCAGCCGGGGCCGCCTGGTCTTCGACGGCGTCCCCGACGCGCTTTCGCGGGAGGCCGTCGGGCGCGTCTGGTCGTGGAGGACGGCTGGCGACGAGCAGCCGGACCTGCCGCCCGGCTCCGTCCTGGCCGACAGCCGCCCCGAAGCCGACGGCAACCGCCTGCGGGTACTGGCCGGCGAGCAGCCGGACGAGGCCGCCGAACCGGTCGAACCCACGCTCGAGGACGGCTATCTCTGGCTGGCCCGGTCGGTACGCGGGGAGGCGCCTGCATGATGACGGTGCTCCGCCTCTCGCTCCTGCTGCTCGCCGGCAGGCGCTACTGGCTGCTGCCCCTGCTGCCGCTCCTCTGGCTGGGCGTCCAGGCCCTGCTGCTGCTGCTCGGGGCCCGCGAGACCATGGAACCCGCGACCGCCCAGGACACGCTGATCGGCGCGCCGGTCGCGGTGCTGGCCATCTTCCTCGGCGGCCGCGTGATCACCGGCGAACTCGATCAGCGCAGCCTCGAGATCGCCTACACGGTGCCCGGCGGGGCCCACCGTGTCTGGCTCGGCAAGCTCGCCGCCGCCGGCCTCCTGCTTGCCGCCAGCGTGGCGCTGATGGCGGCGGTCAGCTACGCTTTCTTCACTCCCTTCCCCGTCTTCCAGACCCTCTACGGCGCCATCCAGGGAGTCGCCTTCTACCTGGCCGCCGCGATGGGCTTCGCCACCCTGATTCGCAGCGAAGTCGCGGGCGCCCTGGCCAGCGTCGCCCTCCTGGGCTTCAATGGCCTGATCACCGGCTTCGGCGCCGCACCCGTCCGCGTCTCGCCGTTCTGGAACCCGCTGGCGATCGAGGACATCGACTCGGAGCGCCTGCTCGCGTTGGCCCTCCAGAACCGGATCGGCATCGCGCTCGCGATCGCCGCCATCGTCGCGCTCACCTTCAGCCGCGCGGAACGTCGCGAGAAGATGCTCGCCGGCTGAGCCACTCCCGAGAGCCAACTACCTCAGGCCGGGTCGCGCCGCCCCCTTGGCGAACCGCCCTCTTCCCGGGAGACGGGTGCACCGACAGATCCACACCGATTCCGTCTAGATCCATAGGCGGAGCTGCCTACGTTCGCGGCGCCGCGCGCATTGTCCTCGCGCCGGGCCGGAACACGGCGGCTCCGCCATTCAACCGACGACAACTCAAACGAAAGGAATCAGGATCATGAAGAGAGTTCTTACCGTCGCGCTATCGACCCTTCTGCTACTGGCTGGTGTAGCCGTCGCGGAACCGCCGACCGCGGACATCGAGAGCGACCACTCGCAAGCCGCCGGAGCCGATCACCGTGAAGCCCTGCTGCTGTCGGAGAACGCCCTCGCCACGATAACCGGGGCAGGCTGGCGAACCAGCACCTGTACGGCGGGTCTGAAGCTGACCGGCTTTGCCTTTCTCGTCGGAGGAGCACTGAACCGCAACCCGATCCAAACCGCCATCGGTTCCGCACTCATCAGGCTCGAGTGCTACTAGCCAACCGAAGCCAGATTGCCAGCGAAGCAGATGTCCATTCGGTGATGCCCCGCACGCAATCAAGCCACGCACTCCGCCGACCCCCGGACACTCGCACGCACTGGCTGTGATCATCGTCATCCGCCTTTCCGCCACGCTGCTCGCGGGTCAACGATTCTGGCTGCTGCCCCTGGCGCCAGCTCTGTGGCTGGCGCTCCAGGCGATCCTCCTGGTCTCTGGGCGCCTGCCCACCCCGGAGCCCGTGTCGGCTCAGAACACGCTGATCGGCGTACCGGCAATGGCTCTCGCGGCGTTCCTCGGCGTGCGGATCATTGCGGGTGAGATGGACGAGCGCTGCCTGGAGATCGCCTACACGATCCCAGGCGGCGCCCGTCGCGTCTGGTTCGGCAAGCTCATTGCCTCCAGCCTGCTGGTGCTAGCGAGCCTCGCCCTGGCGGCGCCCCTGACCTTCGTCTTCTTCACGCCGTTTCCAGTTGCTCAGACGGTTTACGGAGCTGCTCAGGGAGCTGCCTTCTGTTTGACCGTCGCGATGGGCCTAGGCACACTGTTCCGCAGCGAGGCGGGCGGAGCTCTAGGGACCGTCACACTGCTCGGACTGATCGCCACCCGGGGCGGCCTGACCCAGACGCGCATCTCGCCCTTCTGGAATCCTCTCACGCTACAGGGAGCCGACCCGGACCAACTCATTGCGATGGCCATTCAGAACCGCATCGGAACCGCGCTCGTGATCGCCGCCATCGTCGCGCTCACGTTCGCCCGCGCCGAGCTGCGCGAGAAGATGCTCAGCGGCTGAGGTTCGGCGGCGCCCCGGACCAATCAGAAGTCGCAGGTCAGTCCCGGGTAGCGGAACACGACGCCCGGGTCGAGCTGCTTCGGCTTGTTCGCCGCCTCTTCGGCGCGGGCGCCGGCGAGCATTCCCTCCATCCCGTAGTTGCCCTCGTGACAGGCGTACTCGTAGATGGCGTCCTCGGTGCGCTTGAGGGGAATCGACGCCGTCCAAGGCTTCGTCCACGTCCCCGGATCGTTCACCGTGACCTCCCATTCCAGGGTCTCCGGGTCCGTCAAGGTGAACCGCTCGGTGATCGTGAGCTGCTCGGAGGAGCCCATGAAGTCGTTCTTCTCGGAGTAGTTCGAGGTCTTGACGACCAGCGTGTCGCCCTCCCAGTGGCCGCGGGAGTCGCCGTTCCAGAGCTTGACGTCGTCGTCGAGCGCGGACTCGTCGCCCAGCCGAATGACGCGGGCGTCGTGGATCATCTCCTGGTGGATCACGACGTGGTCGGGTGTCTGGAAGAACTGGTGGTAGCCGTTGTAGCCGGCGAAGATGAAGGGGGCGCCGTAACTGATGCAACGCTCGGCGATCGGCCGGTCGAGCCAGGAGTCGGCCGGATGCTCCATCAGGTGCTTCACCCGCTTGCAGAGACGCTCCTTCGCCGGCTCGGTAAACGGCGGGATCAGCCCGTCGGGCGGATCGACGACGAGAGAGGTGCGCTTCGTGAAGTAGCGGTCCGCGATCCAGAACTGGTTGTAGTTGCCGGTCGTCGGATCGTAGGACGTCGCCTTGGTCCGCTCGATCGCCGCCAGAACGAGCTGGTCGCCGAACAGGGCGTCGGCGCCCGGGTTCGTCGCCTCGGCGACGGCCGCCATCAGCTCCTGGAACTCCCCGTCCGTCAGGCGCTCCTTCCCGGCCCAGGCGGCGGGGCGCTGCAACGGCGTGCCGTTGTTGTTGGCCCAGACGCCCTGTAGGTCGGGATGACCGTAGGCGGTACGGGGGATCTTCCAGTCCGCGTCCTTCGCGTTGTTGTTCGCTGCCGGCACCGCGCCGGCGGCCAGCCCGAGCAACAGGGCCATCGCGCCAATCGTCGCCACGGCTCTCGACCGTTCGTTCTTCTTCATCCGATTACCCTCCCAAGGACGGGTGAACATCGCGTCCTTCGATCATAGCCGCCGCTTTCACGGCGATCCGCGTCACGTCCAGCCCCAGGCCTTCCCTTCTTCGTCCCACAGCGCGAGGCACTCGGTCGCCAGACCGGCGTCGAGAACCCAGTGAGGCATGTCGGTCATGGGCCGCCCGGTGGGCCCCTGCCAGACACTGATCGCACGACCGTTCGCGGTCCAGGCCGACAGCACGTGACCCAGCACCTGCGCCCCCTCGCCTGGCCCCGTCTCCACCTCGAGCGAGTCGATCCGCACCCGCCACTCGACGTTCTCGCCGGAACCGTCAGGGCGAACGAAACGAAGCTCGTCGCCGTCGGCTTCGAAGTCCGCCACCAGGTCGATCGATTCGATCTGCGCGATGAACGACGCCCGCAGCGTGTCCACGTCCGGCCGAGGTTCCGACGGACCGCAGGCCGCGATTGCTCCGACCAGGGCCAGGGACAACAGAACGACGCCGAGAAGCCGGCCGCCACGGCGAGGACGGGCCGCGGATCGACCTGACTGGCGTGTGTGGACGATGTGGAGCATGGCGTCAACTCTAACGCCTGGCCCACGTACTACTCTCGCGACGCTCCAGCACCTCGCCGACATTCCAGGCCCGGGGACGGCGATTCCCCGCTCTCTTCCGCGGCAACCCAACCGGCGGAGCCGGTCCACACCATGACCACGCCTCAACCCAACGAGCAGCCCCGCCGTCAGGCCGGCGTCGGCTTCATCTTCGCCGTGATCCTGCTCGACATGCTGGGGGTCGGCCTGATCATCCCCGTCTTCCCCGAACTCGTCGAACAGTTCCGGGGAGGCGACACGTCTTCCGCCGCCGTCGCCGTGGGCGCCATCGCCGCCTGCTACGCCGTGGCGCAGTTCGTCTGCGCCCCGATCCTCGGCGCCCTCTCCGACCGCTTCGGACGCCGCCGCGTCCTCCTGCTCTCCATGTTCGGCCTGGGCGTGGATTACGTGATCATGGGTTTCGCGCCATCGCTCGGCTGGCTGTTCGCCGGCCGGATCGTCGCCGGCGTGATGGGCGCCAGCATCACCACGGCGAACGCCTACATCGCCGACATCTCGACGGCGGAGACCCGGGCGCGGAACTACGGGCTCGTCAACGTCGCCTTCGGCGTCGGTTTCATCCTCGGACCGATCTTCGGCGGCCTGCTCGGCGGCATCGACCTGCGCCTGCCCTTCTTCGTCGCGGCCGGTCTCTGCCTCCTCAACTCGCTCTACGGCTTTCTCGTACTGCCCGAGTCGCTGGCGCCGGAGAACCGGAGTGCCTTCTCGCTCCGCAAGGCGAATCCGGTGTCGAGCATCGTCCATCTCCGCACCTACCCCCTGGTCGCCAGCCTGGCCGTCGCCTTTCTGCTGATGGCGCTCGCGCAACGCGGCCTCGAAACCTCCTGGGTGCTCTACACCGGCTATCGCTATGGCTGGAACGAGTTCCAGAATGGCCTCGCGCTGGCGGCCGTCGGCGTCGCCGCGGCCCTGGTTCAGGGCTTCCTGGTGCGACCCGCGGTCACCTGGCTGGGCGAACGCCGGGCCGTGCTGGTCGGCTTCGGCATCGGTACGCTGGCCTTCGCCGGCTACGGCCTCGCGCCGAACGGCCCGGTCCTCGTCGCGGTGATCTTCGCGGGATCGCTGGGCGGCATCGCCGGCCCAGCGGTCCAGGCGATCATCGCGGGCACGGTGGCGCCCACCGAGCAGGGGAAGATCCAGGGGGCGCTCACGTCGCTGATGAGCCTGTCGGCGATCGCGGCGCCGCTCGTCTTCACCAGCGGCGTGTTCAGCTACTTCACCTCCGACGCCGCCCCGTTCGAGCTGCCCGGCGCGCCTCTCCTGGGCGGATCGCTCCTGATGGCCATAGCCATGCTGCTATTGGTCCGCGCGTTCCGGCGACACTGACGCCTCAGGCGCCGCGCCAACCAGCCGGTGCGGGCTACAATCGGCTGCTCAAGGAGGTCCACGATGCCGTTCGACAACTCGTCGCTACCCATACGACTCTTCACCGCTTCCCACGAGCGTTCGTGGAACCCCGCCGACATCGACTTCTCGCAGGAGCGCTCCGACTGGCTGTCGTTCACCGACGACGAGCGGAAACTGCTGATCCGCCTGATCTCCGGCTTCCGGGTCGGCGAGCGCGGCGTGACCCACGAACTCGCGCCGCTCCAGTTCCGCTTCCGCCAGGACGGCCGGCTGGAAGACGAGATGTACGTCACCGCGCAGATGTACGAGGAGGCCCGCCACGTCCAGTTCTTCGAAACCTGGCTGATCGAGGCGCTGCCGGGCCGGTTCGGGATCGACATCCCCTATCCCAACCTGCAGGGCGACATGTTCGCCACCCGCCTGCCGGCGGCGATGCGAGCCCTGTTCACGGACAACAGCCCCGAGGCGCTGCTTCGCGCCGTCATGCTGTACCACTTCTACGTCGAAGGCGTCGGCGCCGAGGCCAGCTATCCGATCTACTACAAGATCTTCGAGCGGACGGGCAAACTACCCGCGCTCAACCGGGGCATTCGCCTGATTCAGCGCGACGAGGCGCGCCACATCGGGTTCGGCGTCTACGTTCTGCAGAGACTGCTCGCAGAGCACCCGCACCTGACCGATCAGTTCGAGGCGCAGGTCGAGGCGATGCGCCCGTTCGCCGAGGACGGCCCGAACCAGACCTTCGCCGGCTTCGAACCGGGCAAGGCGCCGTTCGGTCTCGACTACGACGAGTACCGGCAGCTCTACCTCGACAAGCTGGAAGAGATGCGGCAGAGCATCTACGACGGCCGGCTCGCGGCCGCGGTGTAGGAGCTTGCGTTCCGCGGAGGCAACATCGTGAAAGCAGCGAGACTGCTCACCGCAGTCGCGGCTCTGGTGCTGACCGCGGCGCCTCTCGCCGCGCAGCCGCGGGCCGATCACGTCGTACTCGTCTCGGTCGACGGCCTCCGGCCGGACTTCTACCTCCCCGGTTCGACCTGGCCGGCCCCGAACATGCAGCAGATGGCACGCGACGGGGCACACGCCGAGGGCGTGCGCGGCGTGTTCCCCACGGTCACCTATCCGTCGCACACGACGATCGTCACCGGCGCGCTGCCGGCACGCCACGGCGTCTACTACAACCGGCCGTTCGAACCGGAGGGACAGACCGGCGAGTGGTACTGGTTCGAGTCCTCGATTCAGGTC
This sequence comes from Thermoanaerobaculia bacterium, assembly GCA_022824725.1. Taxonomy (GTDB): domain Bacteria; phylum Acidobacteriota; class Thermoanaerobaculia; order Multivoradales; family Multivoraceae; genus Multivorans. The sequence continues at coordinate 20,630 of JAJDZH010000430.1, forward strand.
GACACGCTCTGGGACGCGGTGCGCGCCGCGGGCAGGCAGACCGCCGCGATCTCGTGGCCCGTCACCGTCGGCGCTCCGATCGACCGCTTCGTGCCCGAGACCTACTCCCTCGACCCGAACAGCGACCGCCTCGCCCCGATGCGCGAGGGCACCACTCCCGGCCTGTGGCAGGAACTCGAGCGGGAGACCACAGGCCGTCTCAACCTGCGCAACTACGGCGCCGCCCACATCACCCGCGACGACACGACGGGCGTCATGGCCGCGTACATCCTGGAAACCCACCGGCCGGCTCTCATCGCGCTCCACCTGATCACGACCGATTCCGCCCAGCACGCACATGGCCGGGAGTCTGACCGCGCCCGGCGCGCGGTCGCCGCCGCCGACCGGGCGATCGGCGCCGTCCGCGACGCAGCCGCACGCGCCGGCATCCTTGACCGTACCGCCTTCGTCGTCACCGGCGACCACGGCTTCGTGGACCTCCACACCCAGCTCATGCCCAACGTCTGGCTGGCCGAAGCGGGGCTGCATGGCACGGAGCCCGACCGCGGCGAGTGGCGGGCCACCTTCCATCCGACGGGCGGCGCGGCCTTCCTGCACCTCCGCGACGAGGCCGACGCCGAAGCCATGAGCGCGGTAAGGGAGATCCTGGCCGATCTGCCCGAAACGGTGCGCCGCCTGTTCCGCGTCGTCGAACGCGACGCACTCGACCAGGCCGGCGCCGCCCCCGAGGCCCGCCTCGCCCTCGCCGGAAAGCTCGGCGTCAGCTTCGGCTCGGACGCCTCCGGAGACGCCATCCGGCCCACCGACGGCGGCGCGCACGGCCACTTCCCGACGGACTTCCCGGAGATCCTCACCGGCTTCGTCGGCTGGGGTTCGGGCTTCGAAGCCGGCCGTACCGTCCACCGCATGGCGCTGACCGACATCGCGGACCTCGTCGCGATGCTTCTCGACGTCGACTTCGAGAGTCCGGACGGGGCGCCGCCGTTAGGTGTGTTGACCGCGCGACGCTAGCGGTCCGCTGGCACCGCCTCCGAGTGCGCTGACACCAGCGGCGCCAGATCAGCCAGGAGGCTCGGGACTTCGTTCCGAGCGGTCCGCCACACCATGTTCATGTCGATGTCGTCGTAGACATGAACCATGCGATTCCGCATTCCTCGGATCTCACGCCACGGGATGCCCGGCCGCGCGTCGCGGAAGGAGGCCGACAAACGAGCCGACGCTTCTCCTATCACCAGCAGGCGACGGATCACCGAGTCCTGTAGCTGTTCGTTCGCTATGAACTCGTCGCGCGAGACGCCGGCGATGTAGTCGCCTATCGACCTGGCTGACTCGACGATGTCCGCAACCGCCGCGAGATCACGATCCATACATCGTCTTCACGGACCCGAGGATCGCCTCTCGGCGGAAGCGATTCTTGCTGCGCTCCACAGCCCACCAGCTCAGAAGGTCCACTTCACGCCCCAGAATCGACTCCAGTTCGTGCTCCATCCGCTCCAGGTCGAGCAGGGAGTGTCGAGCCGCCTCGCTGAAGCGGGCCAGGACGTCCACGTCGCTGCCGGCGCCGAAGTCGGGACGAAGAGCCGAACCGAACACGCCGAGACGGGTGATCTGCCAGCGACCGCAGAAGGAAGCGATGTCCTCGGCAGGCCATTCGATATCGCCGTGCAGAGGAGTCGTCTGGTTTCGCACTCCCACTGCCGATTGTGATGCCGACGGCATGACGTACTCCGGTCTCTCCTTCGGGACTCCCGCCGCCGACGCCACAGGACTCCCGGTAGAGCACCGTCATCCTAGCAACGCGGCCGCGCACGCAGAGCCTACGCCGTCAGCCCGCGGTACACCTTCGGCAACTGGCTCGGCAGGGCGGCGATCTCGTCGATCACGAGGTAGCGGCGTTCGGGGCACATCTCGCGCAGGTAGTCGTGGCCGGCGGGATCGACGGTGATGCAGAACGTCGAGATGCCCTGGCGCTCCGTTTCGCGGAGGGCGACCATCGTGTCGCGGATGCCGTAGACGCGGGAGGCGCGGTCGCTGCCGTAGTCGAAGTCCTGGGGATAGCCGTCCGAGAGGATGAGCAGCACCTTGACCTTCGCCTCGCGCTCGGCGAGCTTCGCGGCGGCATGGCGGATCGCCGGTCCCATCCGGGTACTGCGCTTCGGTTCCATCGCCGCGATCCGGTCTTCGGCCTCCCGGTCGAGGTCGTCGTCGAACTCCTTGGCGACGAAGAACTCGACCTCCTTGCGGCCGAAGCCGGAGAAGCCGTAGATCGCGTAGTCGTCGCCCAGGGTCTCCAGGGCGTCGGCCATCAGGACCAGGGACTCCTTCTCGATGTCGATCACCCGGCGGCCCGGCGGCAGTGGCTGAGGATTGTCGGGCCAGTCGAAGTCGTCGAAGACACCGACGTACTCCGGCTCCGGCTCGCGGCCCGGTACCGCCTCAGGCTCCTCTACCGGCGCCTCCGCGTCGGTCGAGGCGCTCATGTCGAGCAGGAAGGCGGCGGCCACGTCGCGGTGCTGGCGGCGGCGGCTCATGTAGACGGCGCCGTCCGGCGGCCGGCCGGCACGTCGGTCGACGTGGGTTTCGACCACGCGGTCGAGGTCGAGTTCCTCGCCTTCGATCAGCCGCCGCATGCGCCGGAACTCCTCCGGCTTGAGCAACTCGAACTGCTTCCTGACCCGCCGCAGCAGATCGGCATGGAGGCGTCTCGTCTCGTCGACGAAGCGGTCCGCCGAAGCCGTGGCGCCGTTCGGGGCCGCAGCGGGCGGCTCGATCGGTTTCTCGCGCAGGTG
>JAJDZH010000291.1 GCA_022824725.1 Thermoanaerobaculia bacterium
CCGGAATCCACAGCGTGTCCCCCTCGCCGCGGGCTTCGCCCGGCGCCGTCCCGCCGCCGAACTCGATCCGGTCGCAGGCGAAGGAGAGCTTCCTCGGATGCCGGGGCGCCGGGGCGCCGCCCGCCGCCGCATCCGCCGGACGGCCGAAGTACGCCGGCACGAGGTCCACGCGGTGGTAGCCGGCCGCGGCCATCCCGGCCGGCACCGTGAAGCGGTGCTCGGCCAGGCGCCCGGTCAGTTCGACTTCGGCGACCTCGCTGTCGTTCCAGAGCACGGCGAGGCGCTGGACCGGCGCACCCGGATAGCGGTACGCCCGGCAGATCATCCGCACCTCCAGTTCGCGAGCCGAAGCGAGGTAGACGTTCATGCCCGAACGCGGGCCGACCGCCCAGACGAACGTGTTGCCGGCGGTGTCCGTCTCGTTCCAGGACCAGCCGCCGACAAGGGAAGACGCCGCGGAGGGGGTCCCCAGGTCGACCAGCGGCCGTTCCCGTTCGACCTCTGCGTACCGGAACTCCGAGACGAGATCCACCACCTCGACCGACACCGGACCCGGACCGCAGGCGAGGGACCAGAAGCCCGCGACAACCACGACGACAGTGCATCCAAGCCGCTTCCGCTGAGACCTTCTGCTCAAGCCACCGACTCTGACGCCGCTTCCTGGCCCTGTCCAGCCAGCCCGGTGACGATTTCGGCTCTGTTGTCAGCGTTGGTCTTCACCGACTCGACGATCTACTTCGGCATCACCGCGTTCGACGCGAACCCCGAGGCGCGCGATCAGCTCATCGTGCCTGCCGGTGTAGCCCTACTCGAGCGCTCCCGCCTGGCGCGCCCGGTCGAGCACACGCTCGGCACGGTGCAGGTGCGGGGCGTCGACCATCTGGCCCTCGTAGCGGAAGGCCATCCGGCCCGCGGCCTGGTTCTCGGCGAACGCGGCAACCAGGCCGGCGGCGGAAGCGACCTCCGCCTCGCTCGGCGTGAAGACCTCGTTGACGATCGGGATCTGGTTCGGGTGGATCGTCATCTTGCCCTCGAAGCCCATCCAGGCCGCCCGCTGGCAGTCGAGGCGCAGGCCGTCCAGGTCGCCGATGTCGGTGAAGACGCTGTCGATCGGTTGGGCGCCGCCGGCGCGGGCCGCCAGCAGCGTCATCGACCGGCAGTAGCGGAAGACGTCCAGGTACTCGCCGCGCTCGTCGCGGCGCCGGCTGGCGCCGATCGACACGGACAGGTCCTCGGCGCCCCAGGTGAGCGCCGAGACCCGAGTCGTCGCGGTCAGATGGGCGAGATTGAGCGCCCCGCCGGCGGTCTCCGTCGCGATCAGGATGAGGACGATGCCGCCCAGGTCGTGCCCATGGGCCAGCTCCAGTTGCGCGACGAGGCGATCCATCCGCAACACGTCGTCGACGCCGCTGACCTTGGGCACGACGTAGGCGTCGGGCGGGTGCTCCATCGTGGCCTCGACGTCGTTGCGGCCCCAAGGGCTCATCAGGTCGTTGATTCGCACCGCGCGCTCCTTGCGGCCGAAGTCCGTCGACTTCAGCCAGTCGGCGACTTCGCCGCGAACCTCCTCCTTGCGGTCCGGCGTCACCGCGTCCTCGAGATCGAGGATCAACGTGTCCGCATCGAGACCCAGGGATTTGGCCAGCATTCGCTCGTTGCCGCCGGGGACGAAGTGGACGGCGCGCCGGAGACGGGTGCTGCTCACGAAGCGACGCTCTCGCCGATCTCGAGCTCGACCCGCCGCAGGCCCTCCGCGAACGCTTCCGGCTCGACGCCCAGACCGAAGCGCAGGTAGCCCGGCATCCCGGCCCAGAGGCCCGCGACCAGCAGCACGCTGCGGTTGCGCCGGAGCCGTTCGGCGAAGGCGGCGCAGTCCGCCGGGCGGCCGTTCTCCAGCAACGGCACGAAGCCGTAGGCGCCCGCCCGCGGCTCTCGATAGACGATCGCGCCGTTCTGCCGGCCCGTCCAGTCGCGGAAGGTCGCGCGGTTGGTGCGCATCATCCGCCGCGCGCGTTCGAACAGCCGCTCCTGGTTCGACGGCTCGGTAGCGAAACGGGCGATCGGGTCGGAGAGCGCGGCGGGGGCGATCGTCGTGAAGTCCCGCCGCGACCAGCAGCGCTCGATGAAGTCGGGCGGACCGACCATCCAGCCCAGGCGAGCGCCGGGCAGGCCGTATGACTTGGACAGACTCGACACCGCGACGACACGCTCACCCCTCCCCCACATGCCGGGCGCCTCCTCTCCGGGCAGGAGATCGTGCACGGCGCCCCGGTAAACCTCGTCCGACAGCACCCAGGCCCCGACCCGTTCCGCCGCGGCCGCGATCCGGTCCAGTTCGGACGGCGTGAACACGTGGCCGGTCGGGTTGTTCGGGTGGCTCAGGTAGATGAGCTTCGTCCGCTCGGAGACCGCGGCCTCGAACGCCTCCCAGTCGAGCGACCAGGTCGACTCGTCGGCGCCGGGAAGAAGCGGTATGTCGTGCACGACCGCGCCCAGGCCGCGCGCCGCCAGGCCTACCTGGAGATAGTTCGGCACGATCGCCACGACCTCGTCCCCCGGCCGGACCAGGACCTGCACGGCCACATAGTTCGCCTCGGACGAGCCGGTGGTCGCCAGGAGGTGCTCGATCGTCGCCCCTTCGTAGTGGCCGGCGAGCTGCGCGCGCAGTTCCGGCGTGCCGTTCGACTGGATGTACTCGAGCGGCACGCGGTGCAGGCCGTCCAGATCGAACCCCAGCGCCGCCAGGCCGTTCAGCGTCAGCGGCTCGACGCCGCTCTCGCTCAGGTTGAAGTCGACGCGGTGTTCCCAGAGGGACTGTTGCCGCTCCAGATCGAAGGTCTCCATCTCCATTT
>JAJDZH010000173.1 GCA_022824725.1 Thermoanaerobaculia bacterium
CGCCAATCGCTGAGAGAAGCCTGTCAAGACTTCCGTGGTCTAGGAAGAAGCAGTTGCTTTCTGTGCTGTAAGTGCCTCCGAAGATCGTTCCCGCTGGCTGACCGCAGGCGTCCAAGACGAGGTGCTCCTCGATGCCGAACGCGAGCGCGATGTGCTCCGCAATCACGGTTACTGCGAGCCCGTCCTGGTGCGAGCGCCCCGGCTCTATCGAGATGATGGCGCGGTGGCCTTCATCGAGCTCAGCCGTAAACCAGAGAGTTGTGCGGCTGCGGTTCTTCTTCGCAAGGCCTCCGAAGCCGTTCACGGCCACATCCCAGAGGTCGGCGGCACCGTGTTCTTCAGCGATCGCACGTAGTTCCTCTTCGCTCAACGCAGGGAGCCGTTTTGCTCCCGGCCGCGCCTTCGCCCGTCTCTCTACGGCCTCCTCGTCGAGCAGCATGGAGCGTGCAACGAACTCGCCGTCGTTGGTGTTGAAGTAGGAGAACGTCGCCGCGTTGATGTCCACGCCATGCGTGGAGGACAGGTACTCGACGATCCGCTGCGTCGCTCCGTCGAGCGAGGACGCCACGATGTAGATGCGGTGTCGCTCGTTGACGATCTCCGGGGGTTTGTCGCCGAAGGCTCCCTCAAAGGCTTGGTCGAAGGACTGGCCCAGATGCTCACGCGTGTACCGTTCAACGTCCTCCCGGCCAAGCTCCTCCACCCAGGACGCATAGTCCAGCGCCTGGGCAACGACGTCACGGGGCGTTCTGTCCCGCTTTAACTCCACGACGACAAGGTTGCCGTCTCTGTCGACCGCGAGGAGATCGAGAGGCGTACCGTACTGCTCGATCTGGCGTCCGATGACCAGCAAGTTGTCGCTCAGAAGTCCAATGTCCTTGCAGAGCCAGTCCTCGAGCCGGCCTTCCAGGTTAAGGCGAGACCGCGGCACCGGGCGGAGTTGGTCGGAGTCGACCTTCCAGAGCTTCACTTCAAGGGACATGGGCAGTACCTGTGGCGAATGCCAGCAGCGAAGCATAGCTGGCGGGTGGGGGCCGTCTCAACGGCAAGTCAAACCGAGCGTCCGCCTCCGCCCGGCTTCCCATGGGAACAACCGCGGCGCGGTCGGAAGAGCCGATCTCGTGATGGGCGAGAGCACCAGCCTCGTCGGATCTGGTCGCGACTCTGCAGGGTTCTCTCTTGGGATCACGGAGTGAAGGGATCGGTTCGTCTCCCTTCAAGTATACGTCTTGGTCCCGTTCATGCTCACCCTGCTCATCGCTGCCGAAGCCTAGACGATGTCAAGGCCTGGCGACGAGCCCTCAAACTGCCCTACAACCTCCCAGTAGCCCGCGCCCTCTCCAACACCGGCTCATAGATCCGCAACGTAGCCGCATCCACCAACTGCCCGCCCTTGCCTCCGGCGCCAGCCCCGGCCTTCACGGACTCGTTGTAGAGATCGACCATCTTCTGGGCCTGCTCGATCTCCCTGGGCGACGGCGCGAAGACGTCGTTGGCCAGCGGAATCTGGTTCGGGTGGATGCACCACTTGCCGACGGCGCCGAGGCTGGCGGCGTACGTGGCCTGCTTGAGGTAGGCCTTGTCGTTCCTGAAGTCACCGAAGGGGCCGTCGATGGCGTCGATGCCGGCGGCGCGGCAGGCGGCGATCATGCGGACGCGGTGGGCGGACCACATGTCGCCCGGGTAGCGGAAGTCCTTGTCGAGTTCGTGGCCGAAGCGCATGCCCATGCTGGCGGAGAGGTCGCCGAAGCCGAGGATGAGGGCTTCGAGGCGGGGTGAGCAGGTGGCGATGGCCTCGACGTTGGCGAGGCCTTCGGCTTCTTCGATCAGCGCTTCGAGGCCGATTGGGCGCGAAAGACCGAGCTTCTGTTCGAGGCCGTCGAGCATCGTCTCGAAGAACCAGACGTCGCGGGGCTGCTTGACCTTGGGCAGGATGATGACGTCGATGTTCTCGCCCGCGCCTTCGACCATGCTGATCATGTCGTCGACGGCCCAGCGGGTGGTGTGGTCGTTGACGCGCACGGAGCGCACCTTGCTGCCCCAGTCGAGGTCGTTCAAGCCGTCGATGGCGATCTGGCGCGCGCCTTCCTTCCTGTCGGGGGCGACGGCGTCCTCCAGGTCCAGGAAGACGAGGTCGGCGTCGCTCTGCGCCGACTTCTCGACCATCCGCGGGTTGCTGGCGGGCACGGCCAGTTCGGAACGTCTCAGTCGCATGTGTCGTTACTCCTTGATCTCAGGCGTTGATCCCGAATTGGGCGAGGATCTCGTCGTGGTGCTCGTCGAGCAGGGGCGCCCGCCGGCGCACCCCGGTCTTCGTTTCGGTGTACTTGATCGGGCTGCCGACGATCTTGACCGGCGCGTTGTCGCCCGGGAGTTCGACCTCGGCGACCATCTCGCGGACGGCGGTGTGGGGGCTCTCGAAGATGTCGGCCGCGGTCTGCACGGGGCCGCAGGGGACCTGGCCGGCCAGTGCGTCGACGACCTCGGCGCGGGTGAGCGAGGCGGTCCAACCGGAGACGACGCCCTCGACGAAGTCCCGGTTGGCGCGGCGGGCGGCGAAGTCGCTGGTGCGTTCGTCGTCCACCAGGTCGGGCCGTCCCATCTCCCGGCACAGGATTTTCCACTGCGCCGGCAGGGGCGCGGCGATGGCGACGCCGCCGTCCTTCGCGTCGTAGATGCCGAACGGGCACAGGCTGTGGTGGTGCTTGCCGCGCGGCGGGAGCTGGTGGCGCCTGGCGGAGCCGTAGTTCGCGAACACGGACTCGCACAGGAGGTTGACGCCGTCGATCATCGCGATGTCCATGAACTGGCCCTTGCCGGTGCGCCGCGCGTGGTGCACCCCGGCGACGACGCCGAGCGCCATCAGCGCCCCGGGGAACAGGTCGCCGACGGAGGCGCCGCCGGGGTAGCCGCCGCCGGGACGGTCGCCGTCGCCTCGGGGGCCGTTGACGTGGGCGAAGCCGCCCATCGCCTGGGCCACGATGTCGAAGGCGGGCCAGTCGGCGTAGGGGCTCTCGCCGGTTCGCGGGTCGCCGAAGCCGCGGAGCGCCGCGTAGACGATTCGCGCGTTGCGCTCGCGGATCGTCTCGTAGCTCAGCCCGAGCCGGTCCATCACGCCGGCGCGCATGTTTTCGAGCACGGCGTCGGCCTGCTCGCACAGGCAAAGAAAGGTCTCGCGGTCGGCTTCGTCCTTCAGGTCGAGGGCGATGCTGCGCTTGTTGCGGTTGATGCTGCCGAAGTAGCCGCCGAAGTCGCAGCCCCCGTCGACCCCGGCCTTGCCCTGGGCGGGGTGGATGAAGTCCTCGGGGATGGGCGGGGACGGCCGCGACATGTCGCCCGTCGGCGGCTCGACCTTGATCACGTCGGCCCCGAGGTCGGCGAGGATGGCCGAGCCGAAGGGCCCGGCGAGCGCCATCGTGCAGTCGATGATGACGATGTCTGAGAGGGGGCCTGTGCCTCCGCTCATTACGACCCCCAGTGCGAGCGGCGCTTGATCAGGACCTCGCGCTCGCCTTCGAAGACGATCGTGCCGTCCTGCTTCGTGCCCCAGTGCTTGAAGCGGACGACGCCGGCGTCGTCGCGGTCGGCGTCGCGGACCTCGAGCACCTCGGTGTAGGCGGTCAGCGAGTCGCCGAGGAAGACCGGCGCGCGGAAGCGCAGCCTGTCGAGGCCAAGCTCGGCGAGCGCGTTCTCGGCCGTGTCCTGGGTGGCCAGGCCGATGACGGTGGAGCCGGTGACGAGGCCGAAGACGAGGCGCTGGCCGAAGGGGGACGCCTTCATCTTGTGCTCGTCGAAGTGGCCGTCGGCGGTGTTCATGACGAGCTTGGTGAGGAGCTGGCTTTCGACTTCTTCGACGGTCGTGCTGCGGGCGTGGCGCATCTTCTGGCCGGCGGTGAAGTCCTCGAAGTAGGTGGAGGTGGATGTGAGGGCGGTCATGGCGTTGCTTCCACCAACGGCGCGGAGGCCGGAAAGCCGGCCAGAAGGCCGGCGCACCCAGTGGCGGCCGTCATGATGCGGCCTCCCGGCGCTTGGCTACGAGGTTCGTGCGCTGGTAGGTGAGGACCGTCTCGCCTTTCTGGTTCGTGGCCTCCGTCTTCCAGGTGACGATGCCGAAGCCGGGCCGCGAGCCGGACTCGCGGCGGCCGACGACGCGGCTGGTGGCGGTGATCGTGTCGCCGGGGTAGACCGGCCGGTGGAACTTCACGTCGTTCACGCCGAGGAACGGCCCGCCGCCCTCGGAGAGGTCCTCGACCGACATGCCGACCACGGTGCAGAGCACG
>JAJDZH010000146.1 GCA_022824725.1 Thermoanaerobaculia bacterium
CGGGCGGCGAGTTGCTGCTCCAGGCCCTGCAGGCCCTGTCGGGTCAGCACCTTGGCCGAGCTGTCGAGCAACCGCTGGCCGACGGCGGCGATGCGGCCGCCGACCTGGGCGTCGATCTCGTAGTGGAGCAGGGTGCCGCCGTCTTCGCTGTCCTCCAGGCGGAGCGAACCGTTGCCGTTGACGAAGCCGGGGGCGCCCTTGCCGTCCATCTTCAGTCTGTAGCCGTTCGGCGGATCGAGATCGAGGAGTTCGACTCCGCCCTCGAACACGCCCTGCACGGGCCCGACCTTCATCTTCAGCTTGCCGCGGAACCGGTTGTCGGCGACGGGCGCCATGTCCTCGCAGCCCGGCAGGGTGCGCGACAGCACCTCCGGGTCGAGAATGGCCTCCCAGACGACGCCGCGCGGAACGGCCAGCGTGTGCGAGCCCTTGATCTTCACGTTTCGCGGAGGGGGGCGTCAGGGGCCGGGCGGAGAGCCGCAGTGTGAAGTAGTAGCCGTGACAGACATGGCGCAGCAGGGTGCAGATCTACCACAGAGTCCGGCGCTCTTCTACGCTCTCACGTAGCGAACGACCGGGTTCTGCTCGGACTCCAGTTCGCCGACGTTCTCGGCCACGAGTTCGCCCCGCTGGTAGAGGTACTCGACGTGCGCTCCGGCCTCCTCCAGGGCGAGCAGCACGGTGTAGCCGCGCACCGCTCCGAACAGCCGGCGGCTGATGTCCGCGGTGGTCTGCGGCGCCTGGCAGGTGTCCATGATCACGTCCAGGCGTCGGTCGTGGGACTCGCGAATCTCCCCGACCCGCGCGGTCACGTCGTCGATCGGCTCCTCGTGCCCGCCCAGGCCGACGCTTATGCCGTCCAGCTTCTCTACCTTGCCCAGGGCTTCGAGGTAGTGGCCGAGGCCCATGTTCAGCGTCAATGACTCGGGCGACTGGTGGGGCGTGATCCGCGCCAGCACGTGGTCGGCGGTCAGCAGCACGTCGTCGATCCGCAGGCAGACCTGGCCGGGGCAGTGGCCCGGGACGTGCAGGACCTCGATGCCGAGGTCGTCGCCGTTCCCGTCCCGCACCGGCTCTCCCTCCTCGAGCAGGAACTGGACCGGCACCGAGCCGTAGCGCGCCTTGGGCGCGGTGTACATCGTCATCAACTGGTCGCACTTGCCTGCCGAGAGGCCGGCGCGGTGCAGGAACACGCGGAGTTGCTGCGAGGCGACGACGACCCGCTCCTCGTAGTGGGTCAGCACGCGGCGGTCGAGGACGTGGATGCCGACGGGCGCCTCGGTGTGGCGGCGCACGAACTGCAGGCCGCCGAAGTGGTCCATGTGGCCGTGGGTGATCAGGATGACGTCGATATCGGCGAGGCCGATGCGGTCGCCGAAGCGGTCCTCGATCGAGGCCATGCCGCGGACCAGGTTCTCGTTCGAGAATTCCATGCCCGAGCCGCAGTCGACCAGGATGCGGCGGTCACCGTCGTAGATCAGGTAGACGTTGCCGAAGAAGTTCGGGAACACCTCGAAGTTCAGCGCGTAGACGACGCGCCCGGCAGCGGTCGTGAACCGCCGCGGCGACTCGAGCTGTTTCTTCGCGCTGGACGTGCCTGCCCGCATGGGCCTAGCGAGCCCTCGACTGGACCGGCGTTGCGGTCCGGGTCAGTTGGTCAGCGCGGAGACGAGCGAGTCGACCGCCTGGTCGGCGATCTCGCCCATCTCGTCGTCCGTGCGATCCTGGATCGGGTGCCGCACGTAGACGACCTCGGGCGTGGAGCCGAGCGACTTCGACTGCGACTCGGCGGCGTCCTGGAACTCGCACGAGGCGACGAACACGGACGGCAGCCCCATCTCTTCCAACTGGGTCGTGTCGTGCACACTGCACGACGTGCAGGACCCTCAGTCGGCCAGCGCTTCGATCACCGCGTCGCAACGCTGGGCGATCTCGGCGCGCAGGTCGGCCGGCGCCACCTTGGAGAAGGTGGGCTTGGTGAAGCGGAGGACGTTGGCGCCCCGGCTGGCGATTCGTTCCTCGACGCGGTCGAGGAACACGTCGCCTCGAGCCTTGGAGATGTCGAGCAGGGCGATCGTCTTGCCGCCGATGGCGTCGAGGCGCGGCGCCGCCGTGCGTGCGGCGGCCGCGGCCTCGTTCGTCGGGTCGATCAGAGTCTGGACCATGGGAGTCTCCTGAGTGAGGGCTGAACGATACACGACGCTGCCAGGAACTGGCGCCGCGGAACTGGGTACGCGGGTCTGACATCCGACCGCCCGAAGACGGGCGCTCGGACTGTGACGCGGCTGGCGCGGGGACGCGCCAGCCGGGTTCTGACCCGCTGCCGCCGAAGGCGGCCAGGAGCACGCGCCGCGAAGCGGCGACCACAACCGCGGTGCTAGGGTCGCCGCCCATGACCGAAGCAACCTCCACTTCCGCTCCCGCGCCGCCGGGCTTCGACCAGGGCCTGGTCGCGGTGGTCAAGAAGGACTGCCCGACGTGCCAGATGGTGGAACCGGTACTGGCGGAGGTTCGCCGTCACCGACCGGTCCTCGTCGTGACCCAGGACGACCCGATGTTTCCCGCCGAGGGAAGTCCCGTGCACGATGCCGACCTGACGCTCTCGCACCGACTGGGGATCGAGATCGTGCCGACCCTGTTGACGCGGGAGGGAGGCTCCACGTCGGCCACCGCGATCGGCTGGAACCGCGAGCAGTGGGAGGACGTGACCGGCATCGGCGAGCTTGGCGTCGATCTGCCGCCGAGCCGTCCGGGTTGCGGCGCCCTGAACGTCGAGCCGCCGCATGTCGAGCGGCTCGCCGCCCTCTTCGCCGATGGCGGAGCGCGCCGGGTCGAGCTCGGCGACCAGGAGGACGATGTCGAGGCCTGCTTCGCCCGCGGCTGGACGGACGGCCTGCCGGTCGTGCCGCCGACGCCCGAGCGGGTCGAGCGCATGCTCGCGGGCACTCGCCGGGACCGCGCCGAGGTGCTCGGGCTGGTGGCGCCGGACTACGGGGAGTGCACGGTCGAGAAGGTCGCGGTCAACGCCGTGATGGCCGGCTGCCGGCCGGAGTACATGCCGGTTGTCCTGGCCGCGGTCGAGGCGGCGCTGACCGAGGAGTTCAACTGGCATGGCCTGGCCGCCACGACCTATTTCGCGGGCCCTGTGGTGGTGGTCAACGGCCCCGTGACGAGCGCCCTCGGCATGAACTCGAAGATGAACGTCCTGGGACAGGGCAACCGGGCGAACACCACGATCGGCCGCGCGCTGCAGCTCGTGCTGCGCAACGTCGGCGGCGCCCGCCCGGGCGAGGTCGACCGGGCGACGCTCGGCAACCCCGGCAAGCTCAGCTTCTGTTTCCCCGAGCGCGAGGCCGACTCGCCGTGGACATCGCTGGCCACGGAACGGGGAGTCCCCGAGGGCAAGTCGGCCGTCACCCTGTTCGCCGGCGAGGGGCCGCGGGGTGTCGTGGACCAACTCTCGCGCGAGCCGGAGTCGCTGGCCCGCTCCCTGGGCTCGGCGCTGCTGGCGGTCGCCCACTACAAGGCCGTCGTCGGCTTCGACGCCATGCTCGTCGTCGGGTTCGAGCACGGCAACGTCTTCCGGCGAGCGGGCTGGGACAAGGCCAGGCTGCGGCGGGAACTCGACGCCGTGCTCGTCCGCTCCGGCGCGGACCTCGTGCGGGGCGCGGGCGACATCGCCGAGGGCCTGCCGCAGAAGATGGCGGACGCCCAGGTGCCGAAGTTCCGGCCGGGCGGGTTGCTGCTGGTCCATGCCGGCGGCAACGCGGGCCTGTTCTCGGCGGTGGTCGGCGGCTGGGTCAGCGGCCCGGTCGGCAGCCAGCCGGTCACGCGCGTGGTGGGGGACTGAGGCGGCGGAGCCGGGACTGGCGCCCCGTCGCGGGCGTACGGCCTTTCCAACGGATTCACATCAGCGAGTTGTGCTTCGACCCGTGTCCACGCTGCTGATGGTTCGCCACGCGGAGAGCACCGCGAACCTGGCGAGCCGGTACACCTGGCACGATCACGAACCGCTGACCCAACTCGGGCACCGGCAGGCTCGCGATGCTGGCCGGTTGCTGGCGGAGCAGTACGAGGCGTCTCACCTGTACTGCAGCCGCTTTCGTCGCGCCCGCCAGACCGCCGACGAGATAGCCGCGGAAGTCGGCGTTCCGGTAGTCGAGATCGACGGCATCGAGGAGCGCTGCTTCGGGGAGCTGCGGGGAAAGCCCTGGGAGGTCTACCGGACGGCCGTGGCCGATCTCGACATCGAGGAGTTCTGGCACCATCGGGCGCCAGGCGGGGAATCGCTCGTCGACGTCGCCTCGCGCGCGGCGCCGGTGGTGGCCGGGCTGGCCGATCGTCACCAGGGGCAGCAGGTCATCGTCGTCTCTCACGGCGGCGTGATGGCTGCCCTGCGCGCGTGGATTGCCGGCGCCTGGCGGCACCGGCCGACGCCCACGCGGAACGCCAACGGCTTCCGGCTCGATCGCAACGGCTCGGACTGGATGCCGCCGAGCCCCCTGTTCGACACCTGAGCGGCGCCTTCCGCGAGGTTGCGTTCCTGCCGCATGGACTCCTAGAATCAAGGATTCGATCGTGCAATTCCGTGTGCTTGGTGCCGGATTGCACGAGACGCCCGGGAGGGCGCGCCGCTTCGATGCCCTGAGGTTGCCGGATGATGGAGAATCTGAAGTGAACAACTTCCGCACTCGTACCCTTGCGCTGCCCGGAGCGCTGTGCCTGCTGCTCGCGGCGGGCTGCGGCCCCGAGGTTCCGACCGTCAACTTCTCCGTCATCCTGCCGATGACCGGGCCAGCCGGGATCTACGGCGAGGAGATCGCCAACGGGATCCAGTTGCGCCACGAACAACTGATGAGCGGCGACGAGCAACTCGCCTACAACGTCGTGATCGACGTGGTCGACTCCGAGGGCGACGCCCAGCAGGCCGCGTCGCTGCTCGAGACGGCCTTCTCGACGTCGCTGGCCGCGATCGGCGGCGCCACCAGTGACGAGGCCCTCGCCATGGTGCCGGTCGCCGACGACGCGGACCGGGTGCTCGTTTCGCCTTCGGCCTCCAGCCCGGAACTGAGCGGCGCGTCGGAGTACTTCTACCGCCTTATCCCGAGCGCGGAGATCGAGGCGTCGACGATGGCGACCCACCTGCGGGACGGGGTGAGCGTCCAGCGGCTCGCCCTGGTGGTCGAGGACTCGGCCTTCGGCAACTCGCTCGCCGACTCGGTGGAAGCGGTATGGGGAACGGAACTGGCGGGCAGGGTGACCTTCACTCCATCCTCCGACCAGAACGCGATGGTGCAGGAGGCTCTGGGGTACGAGGCGGACGGCATCTACGTCGCGGCCTCCGGCGCCGCTCTGGCGGAGGCGATCCAGGCGCTGCGTCTGGCGGGTTTCGAGGGTCGGGGCAAGAGACTGGCCACGAGTTCGTCGCTGATGATCCAGGCGGTGCTCGAAGCCGCCGGTCCGGCGGCGAACGGTGTCTACTTCACGGCGCCGGTGTTCGATCTTGAGAGTCCGGACGAACCGATCGCCTCGTTCATTGCCGACTACCGCGAAAAGTACACGGATCCCGCCGCCTGGACGGCGTATCAGGAGGCGGTAGCGGAGGACGAGCGCGCGAGTACGGTGCTGCAGGGAATGGACCTCGGCGATTCGGGCCTGGCGGCGGCCAGAGCCGAGGCCGAAGCGGCCGCGGAGGAGCTGGCCACGGTCGAAGACGCACTGAACACGCCGGGCTACTACGCCGGCCTCGGCTACGACTCGATGGGCGTCCTGATCGCCGCCCTGACCGAACTCGAAGTGATCAACGTGCCGAGCGACTTCCTGAAGGGCATGCGTGCGATTCGGGAACTCCAGGGGGTCACCGGCACGATCCAGTTCAGGGAGACCGGCGACGTACAGAAGTTCACGCGCATCTACGAGATCGTCGATGGCAAGCCGGTCGACTTCGAGAAGTACTGGGATGGGATCCGTCAGGAGCGGATGCGGGAACTCGAGAGGCTCCAGCAGCAGATCGAGCGGATGAATCGGGACCAGTAACGACACGGCGCGCCGCTTCGGATCGCTATACTCTCTCCGTCACACCTACCGAACGGTCGGCAGCCAGCCTCCCCGTCAACCAGGAGAACAGTTTCCATGTCCGGAATCGTCCGCTATGGCAGCTACGTACCCTTCAACCGCATCCAGCGGTCCGCCATCGGCGGCGGCCGCGGCGAGCGTGCTGCCGCCAGCTATGACGAAGACTCCGCGTCGATGGCGGTCGAAGCCTCGCGCGAGGCTCTGCGCGAACTGCCGCAAGGCGCCGAGGTCGACACGGTGGCCTTCGCATCGACCAGTGCTCCCTACACGGAGAAGCTGAACGCCGCCACTCTGCAGGCGGCCACGAACCTGCCCAAGTCAGTGACGGCTCTGGACCTGGGCGGCTCGACCCGCTCCGGTCTCTCGGCTCTTCTGGCCGGCATCGACATGGCGTCGGCGGGGCGGACGGTCCTGGTCGCCGCCAGCGACGTGGTCGTCGGCGCGCCGAGCGGCCCGCGCGAGTCGGGCGGCGGCGACGCGGCGGCTGCCTTCGTCCTCGGCGGCAACGGCACGGAGCCGATCGCCAGGCTGATCGGCCGCGCTTCCTGTACGGAAGAGGTGCTCGACGTCTGGCAGAGCCCCGGCATGCCCTTCGCCAAGCAGTGGGAGGAGCGATTCGGCGCCAGCATCTTCACGCCGCTGCTCGTCGACACGTTCGCCCGCGCCCTGGGCGATGCCGAAGTGGCGGCTTCGGACCTCTCCAAGGTGGTGCTGGACGGCACGAACGCCCGAGTCTTCCGAGGCTTCATGCGCCCCGCGGGACTCGATCCGGCGCAGCTTGCGGACGGCATGGCGGGCTCGGTGGGCCGCGCCGGCGCCGCCCACGCCGGTCTGACCCTGGCGAGCGCGCTCGACGGCGCGTCCGCCGGTGACAGGATCGCGGTGGCCTGCGTGGCCGACGGTGTCGATGTGGCCGTCTTCGAGGTCACCGATGCGATCGACGACGGCCGGCCGAAGCACAGCGTGGCTTCCTGGATCGAGTCCAAGCGCGACGACCTCGCCTACACGACCTATCTCAAGTGGCGTGACGTGCTGCCCTTCGAGCCGCCGCGGCGCCCCGATCCCGACCGGCCGGCGGCGCCGCCGATGCAGCGCGCGGAGCGCTGGAAGTTCGGCTTCGTGGGCTCGCGTTGCAACCGCTGCGGCAACACGAACCTGCCGCCGCAGCGCGTGTGCGTCGTCTGCCAGGCCTCCGACGATTCGACGATGGAGCCCTACGCGGACAGCGAATGCCGGATCAGCACTTACACCCTGGACCGGCTCGCCTACTCCCTGCAGCCGCCCGTGATCGGCGCGGTGGTCGACTTCGACAAGGGCGGCAGGATGCTCTGTCAACTCACCGATGTCGATCCGGACAATGTGGCGATCGGCGATGAGTTGGAAATGACGTTCCGCCGCCTGTACACTGCGGGAGGCGTTCACAACTACTTCTGGAAGGCGCGCCCGAGGCGCTGAAGATCGATACAGGAACCACGGATCCGTCCGGAGAACGACCAAGGAGCACCAATGGCCAGCAAGGGAATCTGTGATCGCGTAGCCATCGTCGGCATGGGCTGCACCAAGTTCGGTGAACACTGGAACCGCAGCGCCAGCGATCTGCTGGTCGATGCCGTGCAGGAGGCCTACGGCTCCGCCGGAATCGAGCCCGACAACGTCGACGCCTACTGGCTCGGCACCACCGGCAGCGGCATCTCGGGCCTGACGCTTTCCGAGCCGCTCAAGATCCAGTACAAGCCGGTCACCCGGCTCGAGAACATGTGCGCGACGGGCAGCGAGGCTATCCGCAACGCCGCCTACGCGGTCGCGTCCGGCGCCTATGACCTGGTCATGGCGGTCGGCGTGGAGAAGCTGAAGGACTCCGGATTCTCCGGCCTCACCGGCAGCGCCCCTCCGGGCGACGGCACCGAGTCCGGCATGACCGCGCCGGCGAACTTCTCGCTCCTCGCTCCCGCCTACGCCGAGAAGTACGGCGTCGACCTGGAGACGATGCGCGACGTCCTCACCAAGATCGCCTACAAGAACCACTACAACGGCGCCCGCAACGAGAAGGCCCAGTTCCAGCGCGAGGTCCCGGTCGAGAAGATCAACTCCTCGCCCAAGATCGCCGGCATGCTCGGCATCATGGACTGCTCGGGTGTTTCCGACGGCTCCGCTGCGGCGGTCATCTGCCGTGCAGAGGACGCTCACAAGTACAACGACAACCCGATCTTCATCAAGGCGCTGTCGTTCGTGGCCGGACCCTCCGAGGGCGCGAAGCGCCAGGACTACGACTTCACGACCTTCCCCGAGGTCGTCGAGAGTGCCCGGGACGCCTACGTCCAGGCGGGCATCGAGGATCCGCGCGAGCAGATCAGCATGGCCGAAGTCCACGACTGCTTCACGCCGACCGAGCTGGTTCTGATGGAGGACCTCGGGTTCTCGCCGCGCGGCCAGGCCTGGAAGGACACGATGGACGGCCGCTTCGACCTCGACGGCGACCAGCCGGTCAACCCCGACGGCGGCCTGAAGAGCTTCGGCCATCCGATCGGCGCTTCCGGCCTGCGGATGATGTACGAGATGTGGCTCCAGCTCCGCGGCGAGGCCGGCGAGCGTCAGATCGCCGACCCCAAGGTCGGGCTGACCCACAACCTCGGCGGCGCCCCGGGCCGCTGCGTCAGCTTCGTCTCGGTCGTCGGCCTGTAAGGCCCCGGCACAGACAGGACGTGCGACGACCCCGCTGGCAAAGCCGGCGGGGTCGTTTTCTTTCGGGCCACTGGGTGCGCCGGCGCCCTCGCCGGCTGCCGCCGCAGGCGGCCCATGGAACGCGCCGCGAAGCGGCGATCCTTTTTCTAACTCGCCGCCCGAGTCAACGCCTCATCCATCGCCGCCAGCGCGAAGTCGACGTCGGCGTCCGTCAGCACCAGAGGCGGCTTGATCCGGAGCACGTTGCCGTACAGCCCGCCCTTGCCGACGAGGGCGCCGAGGTCCTTCAGCTCGTCGAGCACGCGGCCGGCCAGGGCGGTGCCCGGCGTCTTTGCGTCCCGGTCGGCGACGAGTTCGACGCCGATCATGAGTCCCTGGCCGCGGACGTTGCCGATGCCTTCGTGGCGCTCGGCCAGGGCCCGGAGGCCGTCGAGAAGCCGGTTGCCCTGGACCTGGGCGTTCTGCTGCAGGCCTTCCTCCTCGATGATCTCCAGAACGGCCAGGCCGGCCGCGGACACCAGAGGATTGCCGCCGAACGTGTTGATGTGGAGTCTCTGCGCCAGGGCGGCGGCGATCTCCGACGTGGTGGCGACGGCGGCCAGCGGCAGGCCGTTGCCGATGCCCTTGGCCATCGTGACGATTTCGGGGACGACGCCGGAGCGCTCGAAGCCCCAGAAGTGGTCGCCGGTGCGGCCGAAGCCGGTCTGCACCTCGTCGGCGATGCAGACGCCGTCGTGGGCGCGAACGATGTCGTAGACCTCGGGGAGGTAGTTCGGCGCGCCCATCGTCACGCCGCCGGCGCCCTGGATGGGCTCCGAGATGAAGGCGGCGACCTGGCCCGGCGTGGAGTAGCGGATGAGTTCGGCCACGTCCTCCGCGGAACGGCTGGCGATCTGCTCGGGCGTGCCGGAGAACGGATTGCGGTAGGGGTCCGGATTGAGCGCGTGGTGGACCGGCCCGCCGCGCTGGACGCCGGACTTCCAGGTGTGGATGCCGGTGAGCGCTCCGGTCGGTGCGCTGCCGCCGTGGTAGGCGTTGCGTATGCCGACGACGTCCGCGTTGCCGGTGTGGAGACGCGCCATCTGGATGGCGAGATCGTTCGCTTCGCTGCCGCTGTTCACGAAGTAGATCCGGTCGAGGCTCGGGGGCAGCTTGGCCAGCAGCGCCTCGGCGAACCGCGGCATGTTCGGGTGAAGGAAGGCCGTCGAGCCGTGCGCCAGCAGCGCCATCTGCTTCTGGACGGCGGCGACGATCCTCGGGTGGGAATGGCCGCAGGCGACGGTGCAGATGCCGGCGAACAGGTCGAGGTAGCGGCGGCCGGTCTCGTCCCAGACGTACTGCCGGTGGCCTTCGACCAGCATGACGGGTTCGCTGTAGAGGGTGAAGAGGGCCGGGTTCACGTGCTGCCGGCGCAGCTCCAGGATCTTCTCGCGACCCGGTCCCAGGTAGGGCTCCGGCTGGTGGCTGCACGGCGGCAGCTCCAGGGCGCGGGATCGGGCAGGGGTCGCGACGTCGAGTGCCACGGTCATGTCGGTGTTCCTCGGGGCCCGCTCGCGGGGGCCTTTCAGGTCATTCGCTGTTGCGGCCGCGCAGGGGCGCGGCGGCGTGGGCGGAACCCTAGCAGTCCGGCAGGAATCGATGGAAGACGATTCGGGCTCGCCGCTGCGCGGCATCGCGCGGAATGCGGGTCAGAAGACCCGCGCACCCAGTGTTCAACTCAAGAGATCGGCGATCGTGAGGGCCATCACCTGGGTCGACTGCGTGATGTCGGAGAGCAGGCAGCGCTCATCGGGCTGGTGGGCCTGCTCCAGTTCGCCCGGTCCGTAGGCGACGCACTGGTCGATGCCGCCGATGCGCTGGAAGTGCTTGTGATCGTAGGTCCCGGGGCTCGCCACGAGATCGGCCGCGGTTCCGGTCGTCGTCTCGATGGCGCGGGCGAGCGACTCGACCAGGGCGCAGTCGTTCGGGGTCCGGGTAGGCAGGACGCTCAGCAGCTCCTCGACCTCGAACCGTATGCCGGGCCGGCGGGCCTCGACCGCGTCCAGCACCCCCCGGACCTCGGCGCGCACGGCGTCGGGTCCTTCCTCGAGCAGGTACCGGCGGTCGACGACGAGTTCGCATGTGTCGGCGACGCAGGGCGAAGGCAGCCCCTGGCCATGGCCATCCAGGGCGGCCGAGGAGTCGAGGCCCTCGATGACCTGGCCGCCGGCGATCGAGTTCATGTTGATCGTCGGCCGGCGCGCTCCTTCCGGCACCACGGGCAGTTCGGTCACCAGGTCGCCGATTGCCTCCTGGAGCCCGAGCGCTACCTCGGCCGCGGCGTCGATCGCCGAGGTGCCGAGAAAGGGCATCGAACCGTGGGCAATGCGGCCCCGCGCCACGATCCGGAACCAGAGGACGCCGCGATGGCCGATGCAGATCCGGCCGGGGCTGAACGGCTCGGGGATGATCACGTAGTCCGTCGTGCGGCTGGTGACCCGGCCGGTCGCGGCGAGGTGGGCTACCCCCGCCAGCCCGCCGCTCTCCTCGTCCACCGTGCCGCTGATCTCGACCGTCCCGCGCAGACCGATGCCGGCGCGCCGCACCGCTTCGGCGGCGAAGATGGCGGCGGCCAGGCCGGCCTTCATGTCGGCCGAGCCGCGGCCGTACAGGTAGCCGTCGCGGATCTCGCCGCCGAACGGATCGACGGTCCAGCCCTCGCCGGGCGGCACGACGTCGAAGTGTCCGTTCAGGTGCAGCGCGGGCCTCGCCTGGCGGCCGCGTCGCCGGCCCAGAACGTTGAGCTTCGGACGTTGCGGGTCGTCCCCGGGCCCCTGGATGTACTCGGTCTCGAAGCCGTCCGCCTCGAGACGGACGCCGATCAGTTCGGCGCATTCCCGGTAGGCGTCGCCGGGAGGGTTGACGCTCGGAAT
>JAJDZH010000205.1 GCA_022824725.1 Thermoanaerobaculia bacterium
GCAGCGTCGCGACGTGGTCGACGTTGACGGAGAGATGGGTCATGGCCTGATCCTAGATCGGCTGCCGCTGGGTGCGCGGGTCTTCCGACCCGCTGCCGCCGCAGGCGGCTTCGAAGTCGTCGCCGGCTTCGCCGGCGGCAATACTCTCCGGGCTCCACCGCTTCGCGGCTCCGCCCGGAGGCGGGTCGGAAGACCCGCGCACCCAGCGGCAGCCGATCTAGGATCAAGCCATGACCCATCTCTCCGTCAACGTCGACCATGTCGCGACGCTGCGACAGGCTCGACTCGCCGGCTACCCGAGCCCGCTGGAGGCGGCGCGCCTCGCCGAGGAATCCGGCGCCTTCGGCATCACCGTGCACCTGCGCCAGGACCGCCGCCACATTCAGGACCAGGACATCGTCGACCTTCGGGAGACGGTCACGGGCCGGCTCAACCTCGAGATCGCGGCCGAGGAGCCGATGCTCAGGTTCGCGGAGCGGGTGAAGCCCGAGCAGGTGACGCTGGTGCCGGAACGGCCCGACGAGGTGACCACCGAAGGCGGCCTCGACCTGATCGCTCGCGGCGACCAGGTGCGCCGCGCCGCCGGCCGCCTGGTCGAGGCCGGCATCCGCGTCGCCGTCTTCGTCGACCCGAACCTGGCACAGCTCGCGGCGCTCGCCGACCAGGACGACGTCACCGGCTTCGAACTGAACACCGACGCCTACACCCGCGTCGCCGGCGCCGAAGCCGACGCCGAGTTCGCGAAGATCGAGGCGGCGGCCGAACGCGGCCTCGCCGCCGGCCGGGAGGCATACGCCGGGCACGGCCTGACCGTCGCCAACGTCGGCCGCGTGGCCGCGCTCGCCGGCGTCAGCGAACTGAACATCGGCCACTCCATCGTGTCGCGCGCAGTGCTCATCGGCATGCCTGCCGCCGTCGCCGAGATGCTCGAAGCAATGCAGGGCTGACCCGCGCACCCAGTCGGCTCCACATCGTTATCCCCCGACCAGTCCCTGCTCCCGGTAGTCCTTCAGCTTCCGCTGCAGCGTCCGCACGCCGATGCCCAGCAGCCGCGCCGCTTCGGCGCGCTTGCCGCCGGTGCGGTCCAGTGTCTGCAGGATGGCCTGGCGCTCGATCTCGGCCATCGTCCGCGGTTCGCCGAAGGTGGTCTGGACGGCGGCTTCGGCGGGCGCCTCGGCGGCCTGGCGAATCTCCTCGGGCAGATCGCCGACCTCGATCCGGCCGCCGCCGTGGAAGACCGCGACCGTCTCGAGCACGTTGCGCAGCTCCCGCACGTTCCCCTGCCAGCGGTTCTGGGCCAGGCACGAGAGCGCCCTGCCCGAGAGCTGCATCTCCGGCTTGCCCTCGCGGGCCGCGAACCCCCTCAGGAAGTGGTCGGCGAGCAGCGGCAGGTCGTCGAGGCGGTCCCGCAGCGGCGGAATGCGCAGCGTCACGACCTTGAGCCGGTAGTAGAGATCCTCCCGGAAAACGCCCTGCTCGACCGCCTCCTCCAGGTTGCGGTTGGTGGCCGCCAGCAGCCGGAAGTCGACATCGAGCATCTTGCTGCCGCCGACGCGCATGATCTGCCGCTCTTCGAGCACCCGCAGCAGCTTGACCTGAAGTTCCGGGATCAGCTCGCTGATCTCGTCCAGGAACAGCGTCCCGCGCGCGGCGAGCTCGAACTTGCCGATCTTGCGGCCGACCGCGCCGGTGAAGGAGCCCTTCTCGTGCCCGAACAGTTCGCTTTCCAGGATCTCGTTCGGGATGGCGCCGCAGTTGAGCGCCAGGAACCTCTCCTGTCGCCGGTCGCTCGCCTGGTGGAGGGCTTTCGCCACGAGTTCCTTGCCGGTGCCGCTCTCGCCCAGGATCAGCACCGAGGCCCGGCTTGGCGCGACCTGGCGCATCTGCTGGAACAACTGCTCCATCGCCGCCGACTGGCCCACGATGGCGTCGAAGCCGAAACGCTCGTCGAGCATCTCGCGCAGGTTCTTCACCTCGTCCCGCAACTGCCAGTTCTCGATCAGCTTGAGGACGCGGCTCCGCAACTCGTACAGATCGACCGGCTTGGTCAGGTAGTCGTCGGCGCCGACCCGCATCGCCTCGACCGCCGACTCGATCGTGCCGAAGCCGGTCACCAGGATGACCGCCAGGTCGAGCTCCTGGGCCCGTACCCGGTTCAGGAAGGCCAGGCCGTCCATCCCCGGCATGCGCAGGTCGCAGACCGCCAGGCGCACCTTGGGTTCCCGTTCGACGAAGGCGAGCGCCGGTTCGGCGTCGTCGAAGACGCGCACGCGGAGTCCGGCCCGCTCCAGGGCGATCGCCATGGACTGGCGGGAACCGGCCTCGTCGTCGATGACGATGACCCAGGGGGCGGCGGCCATGGCAGGGATCCTAGGGGCTTGCGCCGTAGAACGCTACGTGAGCCGCGGTTGACGGCCTGGAGCCGGGTCGGATACCGTACGGATCAATGAGCGAGATCCGTATTCGTACCGTTGGCGATCCGTTCGAGGACCGCCAGTCCTTGCCCCTGGGGATTCAAGTGCTGACCCGAGCGGAAGCGATGGGGATCCTGGGCAAGGGCGCCATCGACACGCTGGATGCGTCGGTCTGGAAGGACGTACTTGCCCGGATACGAAACGCCGGCGTGGGACGCCACCTGCCGGCAATCGTCCCCAAGGGCGCGGACGAACGTGAAGCATTCGTCCGTCAACTCCGGCAACTGAGCGACGCACTGGAGGAGTCGCCGGTCCCGGCGGCAGAGGGACCCCGGCTCGACAAGCTGCTGGGGCGTGAGCTCCTTGCCAGGTTGCTGCGGGTGTCAGCCGTGAGCCTGCGACGCTACCTGGCGGGCACGAGATCGGTGCCTGACGCGGTTGCGGCGCGCTTGCACTTCCTCGCGCTGGTCGCTGGCGATCTGGCGGGGGCCTACAACGACATCGGCGTGCGGCGCTGGTTCGACCGGCCGCGAACGCTTCTGGACGGCCTGAGCCCCGCGGCGCTGCTGGAAGCCGAGTGGCAGCCGGAGGATCCGGGCCCGCGGCGGGTGCGCGACCTGGCCAGGGCCCTGGTCTGGTCTCCCGCCACGTGATCGCCTATCGCAACGCGGATCCCCGCTTTCCGTTCCTGTGGGAGGAGGGCGAGGGCTCACAGCCGGGCGCCCGATGGCATGCGGAGGGTGAAGGACCGGTGCAGTACCTCAGCGATACGCCGGACGGTGCGTGGGCCGAGTTCCTGCGGCACGAGGACATTCGCGACCCGGAAGACCTGGTCCATGTGCGCCGGTCCCTGTGGGCGGTCGACATTGGTTCGGAACATCTGGCCCGCGCCGAACTGCCCGCGGAAACCCAGACCGGCGACGCCGGTTCGTACGCCGCGTGCAGGGAAGAGGCCCGCCGCCTGCGGTCGGCAGGGTCCTCCGGGCTCACGGCGCGATCAGCCGCGCTGATGCCGGGCGCCGCCGGAGGATGGCGCGTCGAGGCCGGTCTGTGGCCGGGCCCTGAACGGGACGGTCAGACGATTGTCCTGTTCGGCGAAAGGCCCGGCCTGAGCGGCTGGCGGGCAGCGTTCGAAGGCCGGCCGGACGAGGCGCTTCTGGCCGCCGTTCGCTATCTGAGCTAGAGGAGCTCAGCGAGTCCCGC
>JAJDZH010000276.1 GCA_022824725.1 Thermoanaerobaculia bacterium
CTTGACGACAGTGGCGCGGCGTCGTTCGAACGGCAGGGGGCGCGGGACCGGCTGTTCAGGTCGCTCCAGCGCCTGACGGTGCTCGAAGGCCGGCGCGGGGACGATGAGGCCGCGGCCCGGTACGCCCGCGCCGCTTTCGACCTCGAACCCGACGATCCGGCCGCGCGGGCCGCTTGGCAGAACGCTCTTCTCGATGCCGGCGACACCGGCTCGGTGCGGGCGCAGGCCGAGGCCGCGCTGGCCGCCGACCCCGGCGACGTGGCGGCCCGGGTGCGCCTTGCCGAGCTGCTCGACGGGGAAGGACGCACGGACGAGGCCGTGCGGGAACTCGGCCGCGCGGTCGAGGAGAGCCCGCGGGATGTGGAGCTGCGGTATCTCTATGGCCAGTTGCTCGCCAAGGCGGAGCGCCTGCGGGAAGCGATGGAGCAGTTCGCGGCTGTCGTGACCCTCGATCCGCGCCACGTCGAAGCGCACCGGGTCCTGGCCGAAGCGGCAGTCCGCAGCGACGAGCTCGGCGCGGCCTGGGGCCACTACCGGGCGATCCTCGCAGTCGAGCCGCGGGGCACGGAAGCGCTCTACGGAGCGGCCCGGATCGCGGCCGCCGCGGGCCGACTGGACCAGGCGATCGAGGACTACCGGGCGTTGCTCTCCCACGACCCGAACCACGCGGCCGGCCGCCACGAACTCGGACTGGCCCTGATCCGCAGCGGTTCGGCCGCCGCCGAGGGCGCGGAACACCTTCGCCGCGCTTACGTCGAGGACCGGAACCTTCTGGCGCGGGGCAACGACATCGCCTGGACGCTGGCGACCCATCCGGATGCCGGCCGGCGTGATGGCCAGCTCGCTCTCCTGATCGCCTTCGAACTGAACGCGGTCGCCGGCGGCGCCGAGCCCGCCCTGCTCGAAACCCTGGCAGCCGCCCAGGCCGAGACCGGCGACTTCGAAGCGGCGGCGCGGACGGTCGAGAAGGCCCTCGAGATCGTCGGCGACCCGCGGAACGACTCGCCCAACCGGGAGCGGCTGCTCGATCTGCTGAACCGCAGGCTGGAGCAGTACCGGCAGGGCATCCCCGTCCGGGACCGGTAGAGCCGGACCGGCTGCTCCGCAGCCCCGACAGGTCAGGGGGCGCGGAACGGATCGCGTACGGTGACCGTTCCGTACATGCGGCGCGGCGCACTCTCACCGGAAGTCGTGGCTCGGGATCCGTTCCAGGCGGTCGATGGGCCAGAACCTGTCCGCCTTGACGGATAGCGAGCCGTCCTTCTTCTGCAGCACGCCCTCGACGATCAGGCCGGAGAAGGAGACGATCGTGCGGCGGTGCTTCTTGAGCTGATCCGGCATGACGACCGCCTGGCTCATCCCGGTCTCGTCCTCCAGGGTCAGGAAGAGCAGGCCGCGGGCGGTGCCGGGGCGCTGGCGGACGATGACGGAGCCCGCGGTGCGCACGCGGCGGCCGGCGGGTTTGGACGGGAGCGCCGCGGCGGTCACGACGCGGCGGCGGTCGAGCGCCCGGCGGTAGTACTCCATCGGGTGGGGGCCGGTGGTGATCGAGGCTATGCGCAAGTCGGCGGCCGTCTCTTCCATCGGCGTCATTTCGTCGAGCGGCGAGGGGGTGGCCGTGGTGAGTTCGGTGAACAGGGGGCCCTTCGGCTTCTCGACCTGGGCCGCCTGCCACAGCGCCGCGCGCCGGCCGCGCCCAGGCAACGCGCCAAGCGATGCCAGTGCTGTGAGCTCGTTCCGGCGCAGGCGGCAGCGCTCGGCGAGGTCCTCGATGCTCGCAAAGCGCCGCACAGCCTGTTCGGCCTCGATCCGTTCCACCGCTTCGCGCCGCATCCCCTTGACGTAGCGCAACCCGAGACGGATCGCACCCGCCGGGGGCGGTTCGCCGGACCGCTCCGGCCCGCCGGCGTTCGCCGGCCGGTCCTGCCAGCGGCACCTCACCCCCGACTCGTTCACGTCGATCGGCAACACGACGCTGCCCGCCCGCTGCGCCTCGCGGACCAGGGTCGCCGGGTGGTAGAAGCCCATCGGCCAGGCGTTCAGGAGCGACAGGAAGAAGGCGGTCGGGTGGTGGCGCTTGAGCCAGGCGCTGGCGTAGGCGATCAGGGCGAAGCTGGCGGAGTGCGACTCGGGGAAGCCGTAGAGGGCGAACGAGGTGATCGCCTTGACGATCTGCTCCTGGGCTTCGCCCTCGATGCCGCGTTCGTTCATCCCCGAGCGCAGCCGCCGCTCGATTTCGTGCATGCGCTCGACGGAGCGTTTGAAGCCCATCGCCCGCCGCAGGTCCTCCGCCTCGCCGCCGGAGAAACCGGCCGCGACCATCGCGACCTTCAGGATCTGCTCCTGGAAGATCGGTACGCCGAGGGTGCGGCGCAGGATCGGCTCGAGCAGCGGGTGGGGGTAGGTGACTTCCTCGCGGCCGACCCGGCGCTCGAAGAAGGGATGCGCGATGCCGCCGACGATCGGCCCGGGCCGGATGATCGCGATCTGGATCACCAGGTCGTAGAACCGGTACGGCTTGTGGCGCGGCAGGGACGCCATCTGCGCCCGGCTCTCGATCTGGAAGACGCCGACCGTGTCGGCGCGGCAGATCATCTCGTAGGTCGCCGGGTCGTCGGGCGGCAGGTGGGCGAGGTCGACCTCCTTGCCCTCGTGCCGGCGGATCAGGGGCACCGCCTCCTCCAGCGCGTTCAGCATGCCGAGGCCGAGCAGGTCGACCTTGATCAGCCCCAGGTCGGCGCAGTCGTCCTTGTCCCACTGGACGATCACCCGGTTCTCCATCGCCGCCGGTTCGAGCGGCACGATCTCGTCGAGCCGGCCGGCGCAGAGCACCATGCCGCCCGAGTGCTGGCCCAGGTGGCGGGGGTGGTTCTGGAGCTGCCGCCACAGGCGGACGAAGATCCGGATGCGCCGGTCGCGGGGATCGAACCCGAGCTCGGCGAGCTCCTCGTCCATCTGCTTGCTGTCGCCGCGGGAGAGGTCGCCGTGTCCCCAGGCAGAATGCCAGTGGCCGAGGCCCTTGGCCAGCCGGTCGACCTGGGACT
>JAJDZH010000139.1 GCA_022824725.1 Thermoanaerobaculia bacterium
TGTGCTCCAGCCCCGCCTCGGCGTTCAACCTCTTCGCTTCCGCCAACTGGATTTCATTGATATTGATTCCCACGACCCTGACATCTGCTTCACGGACGACGCGGCGCATGGGGCCGCCGACTCCGCAGCCAACGTCGACCACCTTCATGCCCTGTCGCAACTCCAACCTGGAGATCATGGACCGCTGGTGCCGGACCTTGGACTCCTCGAGGCTCTCGTCAGGCGTGAGGGGCGCAAAGTGCAGGGATTCACCCCAGCCGAACACCATGAAGCCGTTGCAAAGCTCGTAGTAGTCTCTTACCGTTTCGGCGTGGTCGTAGGCGCCCGCGCCCGGAGCCTCCGAGGCCGCGCGGTCAAGCCAGCCGTTGAAGCGCCGGACTCGACGCGCGACGGCCGATCCCGCGCGCGCATCCTTCAGCGCTCTCAACAGTCTTCCCAGTCGCATTAGCGCGCATTCATCGGTTATGGCGTTGCTGTAACTGACGCGTCTTGTCCGGCGCTCACAAGCGAAGGACGCCGCGTCGGCACGAAGCGCGGATGCAACGTGCATAGCGCCGGAACAACCATCATGAGGATGGCCGTGAGGAAGATGATTCCGAAACCGAGAGACGCGGCGAACGGAATCAGGAACTGGGCCTGAATGGCGCGCTCCAGAATCAGCGGCGTGAAGCCCAGGAACGTGGTCACGGAAGTGAGCATGATCGGACGAAAGCGCCCCTTGGCGCCTTCGACGATCGCGGTTCTCGGCGGAGCGCCTTCCCGGAGTTTCTGATCGATGAAGTCGATCATGACCAGGGAATCATTCACGACGACCCCGCTCAGACCGAAGATTCCCATGAAGGACACGGCGCTCAGGGCTACTCCCAGGATCCAGTGCCCCAGGATCACGCCGATGAACCCGAAGGGAATCACGGCCATGATGATGAACGGCCTGGTGTATGAACGGAGGGGGATGGCGAGGAGCGCGAAGATCATGATCAAGGCGACCGCGAAGCCGCGGTACAGGGCGCCGAGGGACTCCAGTTGCTGCTGCTGTTCGCCTCCGAACGTGTATGTCAGGTCCGGATGCGCCGCGGTCAGGTCCGCGAGGATCGAACTGGCCAGGATCTCGTTGGCTTCGTTGCCGGAGATCGCCGAGGCGTCGACGTCGGCGGTGACGGTGACGACGCGCTGACCGTCCCTGCGCCGGAGGGCCGAGGGCGAGACGCCCAGGCTCAGCGAGGCCACACTCATGATCGGCGCCTCGTTCCCGCCCGGCGTGCGGACCAGGTAGCCCTCGATGTCGTTGAGCGAGTTTCGCTCTTCCGTGGGCAGCCGGACGAACGCCCGCACCTCTTCGCGGCCGCGCTGCACACGGACGGCCTCCGTGCCGAAGAAGGCGGCTCTCGCCTGGCCGGCCAACTCCTGCACGGTGAGACCGAGGGTCCGCCCTTCGGGCCGCAACTCCAGCCGAACTTCCGGGATGCCCGGGGTGTGATCCGACCGTATGTCGTGGACGCCTGCTACGCCGCGGAGTCCGTCGACCACCGAGTCGGCGATGCGGGCGAGGCGTTCCGGGTCCGGATGGGACAGTACGGCCTCGACCGGGTTCCCCAGGGTGAAGAGCTCGCCGCTGAAGGTGAGGCCGCGGACGTAGGGCAGCACACCCACCTCCTCCCGCCACGCCTGCACGACTTCTCCGGTGGTGATCCGTCTCTGCTGCGCGCCGAGAAGTCTGAACTCGATGGTGGCGATGTTGGCCTGCGGATTGACGGTGGGTAGCGGGTTGAGTCCGCCTTCGGTTCTCGATCCCAGTCCGACGGTCACCGTGACGCCAGTCAGCAGCGGTGGCGCGTCCCCGGGCCGGCCGCGGGAGAGTCGTTCGATGGCCCGGCGGCCCGCGGCCTCCAGCTCCCGCGCCACTTCGTACGTTCTCGGAGCGGTGGTCCCATCGGGCATCTCCAGCACGACCGTCGCGAAATCACCCTCCACGTCGTCGGCGAGCGTGGTGGGTACGATTCCCGCGGGCACCAGGGAGATGCTCAGCACGAGCACTCCAACCGCCCCCGACATCGTCACCCCGGGCCGGGTCGTGGCAAACCGCAGGGCCCGGTCCAGGGGCCCCTGCACGAACCGCTGCAACTGGGCGTCGACGCGACTCTGGAGTCGCGAAAAGAAGCGATCGAAGGCGTTGCCCGGCGCCCACTCCGGGCCGGGCAGGCGGGACAGGTGGTTAGGCAGGACGAACAGCGATTCCACCAGCGAAATCAGCAGCATGGCGATGATGATGATCGGCAGGGCCCCCCATACGTCACCGACGCCTCCCGGGATGAACAGCAACGGGACGAAGGCCACAGCGGAGGTCAGGACGGCGAACGTCAACGGCGCCTTGATTCGCCGGACCCCGCGTATGGCGGCCGCCAGCCCGGGGGTTCCCCGATTGCGTTCGGACTGAATGTGCTCGGCCACCACGATGGCGTCGTCAACGACGATCCCGATGGCGAGGACGAAGGAGAAGAGGCTGATCGTATTGATCGCCACGTCGAGCGCCATCATGACGGCGAGGGCGCCTACACCCGAAACGACGAGGCCCACGGCCACCCACAGGGCAAGCCGAACCTGGAGAAACAGGCTAAGTGCGACGATCACCAGCAACAAACCCAGGATTCCGTTCTTCAGAAGAAGATCGGCACGTTCCTCGTAGGCTTGGGATTCGTCATTCCACAA
Source organism: Thermoanaerobaculia bacterium (assembly GCA_022824725.1). GTDB lineage: Bacteria > Acidobacteriota > Thermoanaerobaculia > Multivoradales > Multivoraceae > Multivorans. The sequence continues at coordinate 2,707 of JAJDZH010000139.1, forward strand.
GGTGATGCCGACACCTTCCGGCAAGGCCGGAATCACCTCGTTCGCCAGGTGCTCGCGGACCGACCTGGCCACATCCATCACCTGCTCGCCACCAGCCCGATAAACCTCCACGAAGGCGGCGGGCCGGTTCTGGAAGCGGACGATCAGGTCTGCCTCTTCGAACCCGTCGCGGACCTCGGCAATGTCGCCGAGGCGCACGAGCGTGCCGTCGCGGCCGCTGAGAAGGACGATCTCCTCGAAGTCCTGCTGGTTGTAGTTTTGCCCGAGGGTCCGCACTCGAACCGGGGATTCCCGTGTATTGATGCTGCCGGCCGACAGGTCGAGCGAACTTCGGCGGATGGCGCCGGCAACGTCATCAAGCGTGAGCCCCAGGGCACTCAGCCGGTGAAGCGGCACCTCGATGGAGATCTCGTAGTCCCGGACCCCGCTGACCTCGACCTGGGAGACGGAGGGCAGGGTCGTGAGGTCGTCTTCTACCCGATGCGCCAGTTCCTTCAGCGAGCGCTCGGAGACGTCTCCGTGGACGATGAGCCGAATCGTGCTGAAGCGGTTGTCCATCTCCCGGAAACTGGGACGTTCGGCACCGGCCGGGAAGGACTGGATACGACTGACGGCGGACTCCATAGCGTCCAGGGCCCGATTCATGTCGGTGCCGGAGTCCATCTGGACCCGCACCGAGGCGATGCCCGGCGCCGCCAGGGACTTGACCGCCTTCACGTCATCGAGCCCGGTGACCTGGTCCTCGATCTTGACGACGATCGACTCCTCGATCTCCTCCGGCGTGGCGCCGGGATAGGCCATCGAGATTTCGACGTGGTAGAAGGGGGTGATAGGCCAAGCTTCCCGCTCGAGCCCGGTCAGGGACACGAGTCCGGCCGCAACGATGCCCATCATCAGGAGATTGGCCGCGATGCCATTGCTGGCCATGTAGGCGAGGGGGCCGGACCGTTCGCCGTGGTCGCTGCCGTTGGAAGTCACTGAGTGGGGCGACTTTACCGCGAATGTACGTGTCGAGTCTGCGGTCCTACATCGAGGCAGTGGGCGGCACGCTGAAGATCGTGGCCGAGTTCCCGGAAGGGGAGGTCGCGATCACGAACTTCTCCGACGTGGGGGAGTGAGCGCGGCGGTCCAGAACGCCATCATGTCCTCGTGGAACGCCCGCGCCTGGTCGCCGGCGGTGCCGATTCGGGCGGCCCTGCGGCCGTACGGCGACTTGACCTGGTAGATCATCGCGTCGCGTTCGGTGAAGCCGGGATCGGCTTCGCCGGTCACCGGATGCACGAGGGCGCCGTCCTCACGGATGTAGATCGTCGGGGCGCCGGGGCTGACGGATGCGTCGGCGACGAGCTCGACGGGCGTGTCGCGGTCGAAGCTGTGGTGCGTGTCGGGGAAGAGCCGGAAGCTGGCGTCGCATCCGCAGAGGGTCATCGCGTGCATGTGGGCCTGGACCTGGAGCGGCAGGCACCACTCGTCCAGGTCGCCGATGACGGAGCGCACGACGGTGCCGCCGACGTCGGGCCGCAGGAACTGCATGCCGGACCACGGGTAGGCGGCGTAGACGGCGGCGAGCTCGGGCGCCCGCTCGGGGCCGACCAACGGCGCCATGCACGCCGCGGAGAGCACGGCGGAGCCGCCGCGGCTGTGGCCCTGGGCGCCGATGCGCGCGGCGTCGATGTCCGCGTGTTCAACCAGGACCGCGGCGGCCGCGAGCACGTCCCAGGCGCTGGCCGCGAAGGAGTACTGCGCCTGGTTGGCGACGGTGGAGGTCACGCCGCGCGGCCCGAACGGGTCGATCACGCAGCAGGCGATCCCGGCTTCGGTCAGCAGGTCCCCCTTGGCGACGTGCGACGGCGCGACCCCCAGGCTTCCGGGCACGACGATGACGACAGGCCACGGGCCCTCGCCCGGCGGCAGGAACAGGCTGCCGAGAATCTCCGTGGGCGGCATGGAGTCGGGCTCGGAGATCGCCTGGTGGAAGCCGGTTGGATCGGCGGTCGGGATACGGAGCGTATCGCCCGCGACGCCGTTTCCGAGGACGACCGGCCCGTCCGTCAGGCTGACCGTCGCACTGCTGCTCGTTGGCACGTGACCGCCTCCTTGGCCGTCGAGATTGCTGAGGTTGGCAGCTTACGCCCTCGTGAGGAGATGGCCACCCGAGCGGAGCCGGCCTTGCGGCCGGCGCGTGTTTCTGGCCGCCTTCGGCGGCAGCCGGCGAGGGCGCCGGCGCACCCAGTTCCTGCAACAGCGTTGTAGGATCGGCCAACTCATCAAGGAGAAAGCCACGCGCGGAGGGAAGCCAGTTCTGCCCATGTGTCTGGCGCTGCTGATCCCGGGCTTCGTCCCGGGCGGCGCCGGCGCCGGATCGTTCGAGGCGGACGTGGCGCCGCTGTTCGAAGCGTCGTGCCTGACGTGCCATGTCGGAACGGAGCAGACGCCGCTCGACCTGACCGCGCTCGGGCACGACCTGGCCGACCGGGAGACCTTCCGGCTGTGGGAGCGCATCTTCGATCGCGTCACGAAAGGGGAGATGCCGCCGGCCGGCGCGCGCAGGCCGGTGCAGCGCATCGTCGACTCTGCGCTCAACTCCCTCAGAGACGCGCTGCTCGAAGCGAACCGCGCCGAGCGGGCCGGTCAGCGGACGCCGCTCCGCCGCCTCACCAGGCTGGAGTACGAGTACACGATCCAGGACCTGCTGGGGATCGATCCCGACGTGGCCGCGAGCCTGGCCAACGACCTGCCGGAAGAGACGGACACCGGCGGTTTCGACGTGGTGGCCGAGAACCAGGGCATCTCGCCGCTCCATGTCCGCAGCTACCTGACCGCGGCGGCCGGCGCGCTGGACGAGGCGCTCAGGGCCGGCCC
>JAJDZH010000452.1 GCA_022824725.1 Thermoanaerobaculia bacterium
GATCGCGACCAGGGGCGCGTAGCCGCCGGTGAGTCCCTTGCCGCCGACGAGGATGTCGGGCACGACGTCCCAGTGGTCGACGCCGAACTTGCGGCCGGTGCGGCCGTAGCCGGTCATCACCTCGTCGGCGATGAGCAGGATGCCGTGCCGCCGGCAGATCCGGGCGACCCGTTCCAGGTAGTCGCCCGGGGGCACGAGCGCCCCGGCGTTCGAGCCGACGATCGGTTCGACGACGAAGGCCGCGATCTCCTCCGGGCCGATCTCCTCGAACACGCGCTCGACCTCGTCGGCGCAGGCGATGTCGCAGCCGGGATACGTCTTGCCCATCGGGCAGCGCATGCAGTAGTGGGCGGGCGGTCGTGGTTGATCGGTCTGTTCGTCGACCAGCCAGTGCTCGAAGCCGGCCCGGCGCCCCTGGTGTCCGCCCACGGCGAGGGTGGCCATCGTCGCGCCGTGGTAGGAGAGCTGGCGCCCGAACACCCGCCAGCGCTCGGGGCGGCCCGCCGACAGGTGGTGCTGGCGGGCGAAGCGAATCGCCAGGTCCATCGCCTCGGAACCGCCGCTCGCGAACAGGATCCGGTTGATGTCGCCGGGCAGCCAGCGGGTCCGCATGCGATGGACGAGCTCCGTTCGCGCCGGGGTCGCGAAGGGAGGCACGATGTAGTCCGTCTGCGCCGCGGCCTGTGCGTAGGCCTCCGCCACCTCGCGCCGGCCGTGGCCGATGTTCGAGACGATGGCGCCGCCGGCGGCGTCGAGGATCCGCCGGCCGTCGGGCGTGATCATGTAGCAGCCCTCGGCGGCGGCCACCTCGAGAGGCGCCCTGCCCTGGCCCAGGAACGGATAGTCCTCGGCGTGCGGCAGCGGGGCGGCGGCAAGGCTTGGGTCGGCGGTGTTCATGCCCTGAGCCTAGCGGTCGCCGCTTCGCGGCGCGCGTTTCTCGGAGGCCGGCGAGGGCGCCGGCGCACCCAGTCTGCGCGCAAGGGCTCCTAGTAGACTCGCGTCCGCTTTCGGCTGGCTTCAAGGCGGTGAACGGAATCCACGACATGGGCGGCATGCACGGCTTCGGGGCCGTGGATCGCCGCCCGGATGAGGCCCTGTTCCCGGAAGCCTGGCAGGGGCGGGTCTGTGCCCTCGCCGGCTACGCGATGGGCGCCGGACTGGCGAACATCGACGCCTTCCGCCACGCGATCGAGCGGATGCCGCCGGACCGTTACCTCGCCGACGGCTACTACGGCCGGTGGCTCTACGCGCTGGAGACGCTGGCCCGGGAACGTCTGGGCGGCGACACGACGCCGGAGCGCCCGGAGATCGGCTCGGTGACCCGGGAGGTGGACCGCGAGCCCCGCTTCGCAGTCGGCGACCCGGTGCGCACCTGGAACCGCCATCCGCGGGGGCATACCCGGCTGCCCGGCTACGCCCGGGACCGGCGGGGCGTGATCGCCGACGTCCATCCTGCCTGCGTCTATCCCGATACGAACGCGGACGGTCTCGGCGAGTCGCCGGAGTACCTCTACACCGTCGGCTTCGAGAGCCGGGAGCTCTGGGGCGAGGAGGCGGAGGCCGGCGCCACCGTCTACATCGATCTGTTCGAGCCGTACCTGGAGGCGCTGGAGTGACTGCCGATTACCGGCACGGCAGCGAATCCCCGGCAATCCGCACCGAGGCGATCGAGGCGTTGCTGGTGGAGAAGGGACTGGTCCAGTCCGCCGCCGTCGACACCCTGGTCGAACGCTACGAGCAGGACATCGGGCCGTTGCGCGGCGCCCGGGTGGTGGCCGAGGCCTGGACCGATCCGGCGTTCAGGGCGCGCCTGCTCGAGGACGGCATGCCGGCCATCCGGGAACTGGGGTTCGGCGACAACACGGATTCCCACGTCGCCCGCCTGGTGGTCAAGGAGAACACGGAGTCCGTCCACAACCTGGTCGTCTGCACGCTCTGCTCGTGCTACCCGTGGGCGGTGCTCGGGCTGCCGCCGGCCTGGTACAAGTCGCCCGCCTACCGGTCGCGCGCGGTGCGGGAACCGCGACGGCTGCTCGCGGAACTGGGGCTCGACCTGTTGCCGGACGTCGAAGTGCGGGTCTGGGACTCCAGCGCCGAGGTCCGCTACATGGTCCTGCCGCGGCGGCCAGAGGGCACGGACGGCCTGGACGTCGAGGAACTGACCGCTCGCGTCACCCGCGACTCGATGATCGGCGTCGAGCGGCTGTAGGCCCGGCTAACCCGAATGACTCTCCCTGTCCGCCTGGATGAGGACGGCGCCGCCGCGCCTCCGCGGGAGAACGGGGAGCTGGCCTTCGCCGCGCCCTGGGAGAGCCGTCTGTTCGGCCTGACGATGGCGCTGGTAGAGGGCGGACGGCTTGACTGGGAGGCGTTCCGGGGCCGCCTGATCGCGCGCATCGCCGACTGGGAGAAGCGGGCATCCTGGCCGCCTCCGGCCGCAGCCGGCGGGGGCGCCGGCGCACCTGGTGCCGGAGAGACCTGGGAATACTGGCAGCGCTGGCGGGAGGCCTTCGAGGATTCACTGGAGACCGCGGGGCTGGTCGGCGGATCCGAGATCGATGGCCGCAGCCGCCGGCTGGCGGCCCGGCCGCACGGCCATGATCACCATCACGAACATCACCACCACGAATGTCACGGAGGAGACGCGGCAGGGGCCGCGGGGGAGAGCGACGAATGACGGCGCAACTACTTGCTGGCGGGCCGGTCGCCGAGGCCGTGCTGGAGGACGTCGCGAAGCGGGTCGAGGAACTCGCTTCGGCGGGCGTCGAGCCGGGCCTGGGCACGATTCTGGTCGGTGACGACGCGGCCTCCGCGGGCTACGTGCGCAAGAAGCACGAGACCTGCGAGGAGGTCGGAGTCGCCTCCTTCCACGAGCAGGTACCGGCCGACGGCGGCCAGGCCGAGCTGCTGGCCGCCGTCGACCGCTTCAACGCCGACCCGGAGGTCGACGCCTACATCATCCAGCATCCGGTTCCGGCCGGCTTTGACTTCAACGAGGCCCTGGCGCGAATGGATCCGGCCAAGGACGCCGATGGCCTGCATCCGGTCAACCTGGGCAAGCTGGTGCTCCAGGAGCGCGGTCCCGTGCCGTGCACGCCGGCCGGCATCCAGGCGATGCTCCAGCACTACGGAATCGACATCGCGGGCCGCGAAGTCGTCGTCCTCGGGCGCGGCCCGACCCTGGGGCGGCCGCTGTCCCTTCTGCTGACCCTGAAGCAGGCGGGCGCAAACGCCGTCGTCACGGTGGTCCACACGGGTGCGAAGGACGTCAGACCGTTCACGCGCCGCGCCGACATCGTGGTCGCCGCTCTCGGCGTGCCCCGATTCGTTGTGCCCGAGATGATCAAACCGGGCGCGGTCGTCGTCAGCGGCGGCATCAGTTGGGAGGGGCGGAAGCTCCTGCCCGATGTCGACGAATCCGTCGGCGAGGTCGCGAGCTGGATCACGCCGCGGCTCGGCGGCGTCGGCCCGACGACGGTGGCGATGCTGTTGCGGAACACGGTGCTCGCGGCGGCGGAACGGGGGGCTTGAAGTGGTGACGGCGCGACCGAAGGTTCAGAGGCCGGCGCTTCGCGCCGGATGCCGGCGGGGGCGCCGGCGCACCCGGTTTCTGCCGCCTCTCATGGCGGCGGTCCTGCTTGCGGCGCCGGCCGGCGCCCAGGAACTGATCGGCTTCAACGCCGACCGCGTCGAGGCGCAGCGGGAGATGGAGCAGCGGGCCGACAACTGGATCGTCGCCGGTGAACTGCTCGAGTGGAACCGGCTGATGACGCCGCGGCCGCACCACGCCGGCGCGCCGCAAACGGAGGCGAACGCGCGCTGGATGGTCGAGCGGTTCAGGGAGTGGGGATTCGAGGCCGAGATCGAGACCTTCGACGTGCTGTTCCCGACGCCGCGGCTGCGGTCGCTGACCCTGCTCGAGCCGACGCGGTTCGAGGCGTCGCTCGTCGAGGAGGCGGCGCCGGGCGACGGCACCGCGGAAATCGCGATGGCCGAGGGTCTGCCGCCCTTCAACGCCTTCTCGGCCGACGGCGACGTCACCGGGGAGCTGGTCTACGTGAACCGGGGGGTGCCCGAGGACTACGAGGTGCTCGATCGGCTCGGCATCGACGTCCGGGGGAAGATCGTGATCGTCCGCTACGGCGGCTCCTGGCGCGGAATCAAGCCGAAGGTCGCCCACGAGCGCGGTGCGATCGGCTGTCTCATCTTCAACGACCCGGGCGACGATGGCTACAGCGAGGGCGCCGGGTATCCGGACGGCTCGTTCAAACACGCGAGCGCGGTGCAGCGGGGTTCGGTGCTGGACCTTCCGCTTCGCCCGGGCGACCCGCTGACGCCGATGCGCGGCGCCGTCGACGGGGAGCCGCGGCTCGACCGGGAGGACGCGGACACGCTGATGCGAATCCCTGTGCTGCCGATCGCCTGGCGGGACGCCCAGCCCCTGCTGGAGGCGCTTGGCGGCGAGACCGCGCCGCGCGAGTGGCGCGGCGGTCTGCCAATCACCTACCGGACCGGCCCTGGCCCCGCCCGCGTGCGGCTCCGGCTCGAGTTCGACTGGAGTCTGGCGCCGGCGCACAACGTGATTGCCCGCATGCCGGGCTCCGAGAGGCCGGACCAGTGGATCGTCCGCGGCAACCACCATGACGCCTGGGTGATCGGCGCCAAGGATCCGATCAGTGGCCTGGCGGGCCTGCTGGCCGAGGCGAAGGCGCTGGGACGGCTCGCCCGCGAAGGCCAGCCGCCGCGGCGCACGGTCGTCTACGCCGCCTGGGACGCCGAGGAGCCGGGCCTGCTCGGTTCGACCGAGTGGGCCGAGCACCACGCCGACGCCCTCCGGGAGCACGCGGCCGTCTACATCAACTCGGACTCGAACAGCCGCGGTTTTCTGCGCGCGGGCGGCTCCCACGCGCTGGAGACGCTGGTCAACCAGGTGGCCGGCGAGGTCGAGGATCCGCAGACCGGAGTGAGCGTGGGCGAGCGCCTGCTCGCGTTCCGGCGCGTCAACGGCAGCAGCGCGGTGGTCGAGCGGCTCCAGTCCTCGAACAGGCTGCGGATCGCGGCCCTGGGTTCAGGCTCGGACTACTCCCCGTTCCTCCAGCACCTCGGCGTGTCGTCGCTGAACGTCGGCTACGGCGGCGAGGCGCCGGGCGGCGAGTACCACACCGCCTTCGACACCTTCGACTTCTTCCGGCGGTTCGTCGACCCCGGTGCGGTCTACGGCGCCGCGCTCGCCCGCACCGGGCTGCGCCTGACGCTGCGGCTCGCGAACGCCGACGTGCTTCCGTTCGAGTTCGGCGCCACCGCCGCGACCGCCGGCCGTTACATCAACGAAGTCGCGGATCTTGCCGACGAGGAGCGCAGGAGCGTCGAGCGCGAGAACGGGCTCCTCAGCAGCGCCGCCCTGCGCCTGGCGGCCGATCCGACCAGACCGTTCGTCGAGCCTGAGGCGGATCCGCCGGCGCCGTACCTGAACTTCGCGCCGCTCAGGAACGCGCACGATCGCCTCCGGCGAGCGGCGAAGGCGGCCGACCGCGCCCTGGAGGAGGCCGCCCGGAGTGGGGACGCTGCCACTCAGGCGGCGCTCGACCGGCTGGTCGCCCAGAGCGAACGAAAGCTCACTCGGAGCGAGGGCCTGCCGCGGCGGCCCTGGTTCCGGCACCACCTCTACGCGCCGGGCATGTACACCGGCTACGGCGTGAAGACGCTGCCGGGAGTACGGGAGGCGATCGAGCAGCGCGCATGGGACGAGGCCCAGGAGCAGATTGACATCGCCGCTGCCGTACTGGCGGGTTACGCTGAGCAGTTGGAACAGGTAGCCGGGCTACGGAATCCGTAGAAGACCGTAGCCCAGCCACCTGGGGGCCGGCATCCGCGGGTCGACTTACGCGGCTGCCGTACGAACTGCCGCGCGCAGGAGGCTGTAGCCGCTTGCGTCCACCTGTCGGCGATTGGAAACGTCGCGTTCGATGTCCTGCGCCCATCCGGCCTCCCTGGCGCGCGGGCCCGCGACCAGGGAGAGAATCTCGGAACCGAAGCCGGAGCCGTAGGAGAAGGCTGCCACCTGCTCGCCTGGCTTCAGGCCCTGGAGGGCGTTCGCGACCGCGATCCAGAGCGAGGCCGTGTACGAGTTGCCGGAGAGCCTGTTCCAGAGCATCGACGGTTCGACCTTGTCGCTGTAGATCTGCTGGATCCGTTCGGCGGACCATCCGGCCACCTCGCCGACGAGGTGGAAGGCCTTCTTGACCATCTTCGGGAACGGGACATGGAAACAGATCGCGGAGAACCGTTCCATCACTTCGGCGGGGTTCCGGCCGTCGGCGAGCGCGTTGAAGCACTCGACGGCCGCCTTCTTGTAGCACTCGAGGCTCAGCTTGCCGTCGACCGTGGGATAGCACTCGCCCACCGGGCGGTAGAAGTCGAAGGCCGGCTCGCTCCAGGCGTGGGTGTCGAGACCCACCTGTGCGATCTCGGGCTGGTCGACCACGAAGGCCACGGCCCCGGCGCCTTGGGTCGGTTCTCCCGGGTCACCCTGTTCGTAGAGCGCGATGTCGGCGGCGACCACCAGGGCAGCCTTGTCCCGGGCCGCTCCCGACATGCGCCACTCGCAGGCCTGGCGCAGGGCCAGGGTGCCGCCGTAGCAGGCATGCTTGACTTCGTAGGAGCGGATGTTCCCGACCAGGCCAAGCTCGTCGGCAACGAAGGCGGAGAGGGGCCGGCTCATGTCGACCGCGGTCTCCGTGCCGACGGCGATCATGCCGATGTCCTCCAGGCCGCCGTCCCAGCGGGAAAGGGCGCGCCGGGCGGCCTCGGAGGCCAGGTCGACGATGCTGAATTCCGGCGGGCAGAGGGAGATTTCGGAGCAGCCCAGCCCGATGCGGTACTTGTCCGGGTCGACGCCGCGGAGCGACGCGAGTTCTTCCACCGGCATGGCCAGGGGCGGCAGGTGGAGTCCGATGGAGGCGATGCCCGTATCGATCTTGGTCATTTTGTCCTTCCTCGCTGAACCTGAAGGTAGTTCCGGCCGCGCTGGCGACGGGTTCAATGTGTCGCCGGTCCGGCCGGTACGAAAAGAAGAGAAAGGGACGGTAGCACGGAAATGCCCCGTGCTGGAGGTTTTTCTTTTCGAAATATGACTGAACTATTGGAACTTTCAGGAATTCGTGAAAGCTCCCGCCTTCACTCCGACTGGGTGCGCGGGTCTGTCATCCGTGCGCCCGCTGACGGGCACACGGACTGGTTCACGGCTGGCGCGAGATCGCGCCAGCCGGGTGCTGACCCGCTGCCGCCGAGGGCGGCCAGGAGTGCGCCGCCGCGGAGCGGCGACGATCGGCCTCAGGACGGCCGCAAACTGCGGGCGCAGCGGAAGCCGGTATTGTCGAGACCGGAGTCGGGCGCCGACTGGTTCCGGTTCGCGTTCCGGTAGCCCTCGCAGTAGCTGGCGGCGCAGAGCCAGGAACCGCCTTTCAGGACCTTCTCGCCGCCCGCGCCGCCGGGCCGGTACCAGTCGTCGACCCACTCCCAGACGTTGCCGCCGAGGTCGAAGACGCCCAGCGCATTCGGTGGGTAGGAGCCGACCGGCGCCAGATAGGTGTGGCCGTCGGCGGCATCGTCTCGATCGGGGAACCTACCCTGCCAGACATTGCCCAGCCAACGGCCTTCGGGAGCTGGCTCGGTGCCCCAAGGGTAGAGAGCGTCGCCCTGGCCGGCATTGCCGGCACTCGCGGCAAGATCCCATTCGGCCTCGGTCGGCAGGCGCCTGCCGCGCCAGTCGCAGTAGGCCCTGGCGTCTCCCCAGCTCACGTGGACGACGGGGAGTTCGGCTTCCGCTTCCGAACCGGGTCCCCGGGGATGACGCCAGTATGCACCTTCGACGGCGAGCCACCAGAGAGTCCCCGGAACACGCTGTTCGAGATCCGGGTTCGCGGTTTCCTCGGGGTGGAAGACGAGGGACCAGCCCCAGCGCTCGGCTTCCGTCTCGAAGCCGGTCGCGTCGACGAACGCGGCGAAGTCGCGGTTCGTCACTTCGTGGGTGTCCAGGTCGAAGGTCTCGACCCGTTGATCTTCACCGGAACGGGGAACGGCTCCCGCAGGCACGCGGACCATCCCTTCGGGCGGAGGCTCCGGGGCCGTGCAGGCGACGGTTGCGAGCAGGCCGGCGGCGAGAAGCACTCGGAGCGAACTCATCATGGTCTCCACCCGAAGCGATCCAGGTCGATGCGGCCCCGGCGATCGAAGACGACGCCTTCCTCCTGGAGCAGGAAGCGCTGGCGCTCCACACTCTCGAGCGGGTCGAGTCCGCGTTCGCTGATCGAGCCCCTGACGTTGACCACGCGGTGCCAGGGCACGTCGTGGCCGTTCAGTCGGGCCAGCGCGTAGCCCACCTGCCGGGCGTTGCGCGGGCGGTTCGCCAGCGCGGCGATCTGGCCGTAGGTTGCCACCCGGCCCTCGGGGATCAGCCGAACGAGGCGACGGAAGGTCTCCTGCAAACCGTCAGGGCTCTGATCCGGGAGCGTCATCGTCGTCTGGCTGCGTGTTACCTTGGGGTCAGGCATGTCCTCCGCCGACCGAGGTCGCGGCCGCCTCGACCGGCGGCGCAACTACGCTGCCCTCCTGGCCCACGGCCTGCTCGGGATGACGGGGTTCCGGCTGCTCCAGGCCCCGACCTTCCTGCCAACCTACATCAACCTTCTGACCGGCGCCAATGCGGCGGTGGGCCTGGCTTCCGCCTGTCAGAGCCTGGGCATGTTCGTGTCGCCGCTCCTGAGCGCCGCGTTCGTCGAGCACCGCAGCCACGTCAAGTGGGTGGCGCTGCTGTTCGGCGGCCTGATGCGGTGCCAGGTGTTACTGCTGGCCCTGCTCGCGCTCTTCGCTCCGGTGGAGGTCGCGGTGTTCCTGGTCTGGCCCGTGCTCCTGATGTGGGGTCTCTCGAGCGGCATGCAGATGGTCGCGTTCAACCTGCTGTTCGCGAAGTCCGTACCCGTCGGTCGTCGCGGGCGGCTCCAGGGAACGCGAAACCTGGCCGCGGGGATTTCGGTGATCCTGCTCTCGGTGGCCGCGGGCTGGGTGCTTGACGAGTACGGTTTTCCACGCGGCTACGGCCTGACCTTCCTGGGCGCCGCGCTGCTGGCGGCGACCGGGCTGGCGTTCATGGGGTTCATTCGCGAGCCCGCGGCGCTGGACGTCCACGACGCGGGGCTCGACCTGCGCGCCCGGCTCGGCAAGTTGCCGGACCTTCTGCGATCCGACCCCCACTACGCCCGCTTTCTTTCGGCGCGGCTGCTGACGGGCGCCGCCCGGGGCGCCCTGCCGTTCTACGTCCTGCTGGTCGGCGAACGGTTCGGCGTCAGCGGGGCGCGCCTGGCCGCTCTGACCGTCACCTTCGCGGCGGCGCAGTCGGTGGGCGCGCTGATGTGGGGCCTGCTGGGTGACCGCTCGGGGTATCGCGCCGTCTACGTGCTGGCGCTCGGTTCCTGGATTCTCGGCAGCCTGACCGTGCTCTGGGCGCCGGCCTTTCCGATCGCGTACGCGGTCTTCCTGCTGGTGGGGGCGGGGTTCTCCGGGGTGATGCTGGCGTCCCAGAACCTCGTCCTGGAGTTCGGCCGCGAGCGTGACCGTCCCATGCGGATCGCCGCCACCCACTCGTTGGCCGAGGCGAGCGGCGTGGCGGGGTTCCTGACCGCCGGCGTCGTCAGCCAGTTGGCCCCGATCGAGAGCGTCTTCCTGATCGCGATCGTCCTGCATCTGCTGGCCCTGCGGAAGTTGATCCGCATCGAGGACCCGCGGCGGGCGGCGCAGGAAGGGGCTGTTTAGGCGGTCTTGGCACGACCCTTGCTTTCTCCCTGTGTGTCGGGATTGCAAGCGTCATCCCGAAGATGTGGAAATCATCGGAGGAGGTCCCCCTCAATCAGATTCCTTCCCCAACAGCGAGCCAACCGGCGGCGCGGCCGTGTGCTCGACACGCTTGGTCAGCCGTTTGCCATGCGCCCATATGCCGGTAGAGCCTCCTGCTCGGAACCTCCGACTCGCGCGTCAGGGACGCCGCGAGCCCTTCCAGAATCCCTCCAACCGGACCTCCTCCGCGCCACTTCCTCAGTTTGTTCTCCTGGTCGCCGTTGCCGCCATCGAGTGGCGGTAACGGCGCACCGCGCCAGAATGGCGCGGTTCAGAGGCTGAGCTCAGAGGCTGAGGCGCTCGTCCAGGTAGCGCGACACGGCGTCGACCGACAGCCGTTCCTGAGCGCCCGTGTCGCGGTCGCGCACGGTGACCGTCTGGTCCTCGAGCGTCTGGCCGTCGACGGTGAAGCAGTACGGGGTCCCGGCCTCGTCCATCCGCGCGTAGCGCTTGCCGATCGACTGCTTCGCGTCGTACTGGATGCGGTAGCGGCGACGCAGCTCGAGGTAGAGGGACTCGGCGATCTCCGGCATGCCGCCCTTGTTCACCAGGGGGAAGACGCCGGCGTGAATCGGCGCCAGGCGATGCGGGAAGCGCATCAGCTCGGAGGAAGGCCGGCTCTCGTCGACCGAGTAGGCCTCGCAGAGCAGGGCCAGCACGCCTCGCGTGAGGCCGGCGGCGGGCTCGATCACGTGCGGGGTGAACCGTTCCCGTGACTGCTGGTCGAAGGTCTCGAGCTTCACGCCGCTCCATTGCTGGTGCTGTTCGAGGTCGAAGCTGCCGCGGTGGGCGACGCCCTCGAGCTCCCCGAAGCCAGGCTCGCTGAACGGATACTGGTACTCGACGTCGAACGTGCCCTCGCCGGTCTGGGCGTAGTGGGCGAGCTCGGACGCCTCGTGGCGGCGCAGGCGCAGGCGGTCGCCGGCGAGGCCGAGATCGCTCCACCAGTCCATCCGCTGCTTCGTCCAGTACTCGAACCACAGTCCGGCTTCGGACGGATGGCAGAAGAACTCCATCTCCATCTGCTCGAACTCGCGGGTGCGGAACGTGTAGTTCCTGGGCGTGACCTCGTTGCGAAAGGCCTTGCCGATCTGCGCGATACCGAACGGCAGCCGCACTCGTGAGGTATCGAGCACGCCCTTGTAGTTGAGGAAGATCCCCTGGGCCGTCTCGGGCCGCAGGTAGGCCGTGTTCTCTTCGCCTGAGGCGGCGCCGACGAAGGTCTTGAACATCAGGTTGAAGTCGCGCGCGTCGGTCAGGGTGCCCGCCTCCGAGGCGCCCGGGGCCCAGACGCGACCCCGTTCGGATTCGTCGAGTTCGTGGAGCGGCAGCGACTCGAAGTCGTCGAGGCTCGGCCGGCCGCGCATCGCCTTGCGGGCGGTCCTCACCGCGGGGTCCGGCTCGCCCTCCAGGTAGGCGAAGAAGGCAGGCTCCTCCAGTTCCCGCTTCGGCCGCAGCACGTGCAGATGGTCCGCCCGGAAGCGCGCCTTCGTCTCGCGGCAGTCGATCATCGGGTCGGAAAAGCCGCCGACGTGGCCGCTGGCTTCCCAGGCCCGGGGGTTCTGGATGATCGAGGAGTCGATGCCGACGATCGACAGGGGAGAGCCGTCGGGGCCGAGCGGCGGGCACTCGACCATGTCGCGCCACCAGGCGTCGCGGAGGTTGTTCTTGAGCTGGACGCCGAGCGGCCCGTAGTCCCAGAACCCGTTGATCCCGCCGTAGATCTCGGAGGCCGGGAACACGAATCCGCGGCGCTTCGCGAGCGCCACGATCCGTTCCATTCGTTCGCTGCCTGTGGGCTGTGACATCCGTTGCTCCTTTGCCGGTCGGGCGGCACGGTAACAGCTTGCTACGATGCCTCCTTCCCTCCCACCCAATCTGGAGCAGAGTCGATGGCTACAGCGCCCGCAACCGTGCCCGAAACGCATCCGTTGTCCCGCCCTCTCCGCCCCGAAGGCGACTGGCGCCACGTCTTCTCGTACCACCCGATGGACGTCGAGATCGAGCGCGCGGAAGGCGTGTACATCTACGACCGGGAAGGCAAGCGCTACTTCGACGTCTCGGGCGGTCCGATGGCGGTCAACCTGCCGCACAACCATCCGAGGATGAAGCGGGCGATCGCGGCGCAGCTTGAGGACTATGCCTACACCCATCCCTCATTCGCCAGCCCGAAGCGGGCCGAGTTCTGCCGGTTGCTTGCGGAGATCACGCCGGCGGACCTGGATCACACCTACCTCGTCTCGGGCGGGTCCGAAGCGGTGGAGACCGCGATCAAGCTGGCTCGCCAGGCGCAGATCGCGATGGGGAACCCGACGAAGTACAAGATCGTCAGCCACCGCGACTCGTACCACGGCATGACGCTCGCCACTCTTGGCGTCTCGCATAACCCCGCCAGCCAGTCGCGGTTCGAGCCGATGCTGCCGAAGTGGCCGGGTATCCGGCAGTACTCGGACTTCGACCGGCCTGAGGGGACGAGTCGGGAAGAGTGGGGCGTCGAGTGCGCTCAGGCGCTCGAAACCGCGATCCACTACGCCGGCCCGAAAACGGTCGCGGCGTTCCTGGCGACGCCGCACGGCTGCGGCGCGGACTACGCCTGTGTCCCGCCGGACAGCTACTGGCGCGCGATCCGGGAGATCTGCGACCGCCACGAGGTGCTG
>JAJDZH010000155.1 GCA_022824725.1 Thermoanaerobaculia bacterium
TAGCACCTCCAAGCGAGGCAGGCCCTTCCTTTCGCCGGGGAGTGCGTGTAGCTCCGGGTAGGCCATGAAGATCACCTACCGCGACCCGCGGCATGAAGACCTGCCTCACGTTGTTCGGTTCTCTGGTGGCCGTTCGTCTGCGCTAATGGCGTTCGAGCTTGCCCGCTCCGGTGCCCTTCGGCCGGAGCGCGGCGACATCGTCCTGTTCGCAAACACGTCCGCCGAGCATCCAGGCACCTACGAGTTCGCCGCGGAATGCAAGCGGCGCCTGGAGCGGGAGCATGGACTTCCGTTCTTCTGGTACGAGTTCTGCACCGTCGAGGACGCTTCCAAGGGGGCCTACGTCCGTCGCCAGTCGTACCGTCTCGTGCTCGCCGAGCCGATCGAGTCGAACCCGAATGGCTACCGGTCGCGTGGGGAGGTGTTCGAGGAGTTTCTCTCCTATCAAGGCATGCTGCCGACGCCGATGTCGCGGTCCTGCACCGCCAAGCTGAAGCTGTACCCGCAGCATCTGCTGCTCGCCGAGTGGCTCGGTGCGACGGACGGCCCGGCACATGACGGCCATCACGCGGATCGGAGATTCCTGACCACCGGAGAGGCGATTCGCCTCTATCGCAAGAACGGAGGGGTTGCCGACACCGGGGACTACCGAAAGCGGGTCGAGTTCATGACCCTGCAGCCCCCGTCGCGGCCGGCCCAGCGGTGGCGCGACTTCACCGGCGCCCCGGTGCGCCCCAATGGCGCGTCCCTTCGCCGGGCGGAGCTCTGGGGGCGGCACGCGGCCCAGTTCGTCACTCTGTTGGGACTCCGGGCCGACGAGCCGCGGCGTGTGAGGCGCGTCTTGTCGCGTTCCTTCTTCGCCGAGGACGCGCCCCGCCGGAAGTGCTCTGTACGCACCCAGCCACCCGGCGAGCGGCCGTACTTCCCGCTCTGCGACGACGGTGTGTCGGCGGCGGATGTGGCTGGTTACTGGCAAGGGCGTGCCTTTGATCTCGACTGCCCGGACCACGCCGGAAACTGCGTGTTCTGTTTCATGAAGGGCACGTCCCATCTTGCGGCTGCCGCCCGCTGCGCCGATCCTCAACGGGTCGCAGGAGCGCCTTCCGACATCGCGTGGTGGGCGGACATCGAGCGTCGCTATCGGCAGGAGAGACCGCGTCGCGACGGCGAGGGCACGTCCCGGTTCGGCTTTCTGGGCGTTTCCGGCCCGACCTTCGCCCAGCTCGCGGAGGGCGACGCCGGCAAGAGCTCTCGGTTCGCCTCAGGCGGGGTCGCCTGCGACTGCACGGACTGAATCTGTCGGATGCCGGACCTCTACTTTCCGGAAGCGTACAAGCCCGAGGGCTTCACTACGCACGCCATGGCCCAGTACGACGGTAGGCCGGATCCGGTGATCCGGGAACTGCTGCAGAACAGCCTGGACGGCGCCCGCAAGGCGGGCCGGGCGCGCCCCGAGGCGCCCCTCGAGGTCTTCCTGACGGTGCGATCTTGGCCGGTCGATGAGATTCCCGGCGTTGATTCGTACCGCCGGGCTTTTGAAGCGGCTCGGCGTCAGTACTGCGAGGAGCGGGCTCCGACGCCCGCCACCAAGGAGGCCGTCCGCCGAATAGAGAGCGTCTTGGCCGACGAGAGCACTGAGGTCCTGTTCTGCGCCGACAACGGCCACGGCTTCGATGCGTCCCGCATGAGGGCTGTGCTGACGGAAGGCCGGGGTGACAAAGGCGGCCACGGCGGTTCCGCGGGCTCCTTCGGAGTGGGGCACCTGAGCGCCTTCGCCGCGTCCGATCTGCGGTACGTCTTCTATGGCGGCCGGTCCTGCTCCGGTGGAGGATCCCTGGACGTCTTCAGCGGCCACGCGGTGCTGGCGGACCACCCTGACGAAGGTGGGACGTCTCGCGCCGGTGAGGGCTTCTGGTCGAGGTCTTCCCGGATTCCCCTGTTCGGCGGGGATTTCCCTGACTCCGTGCCGGTGATGCTCGAAACGGAGATGGATGAGGTGCGATCGACGGGCGCTGTGGTGGCCATAATCGGCTTCAACCGCTTTGGCGAGCCTCGAGGCGAGGAGGAGGTTGCCGCCGACGTGGCTCGGGTGGCCGCGACCAACTTTCTGGCGGCGATTTCTCGCGGCGAGATGAAGGTCGAGATCGACTTTGAGGAGAAGTCGGAGGCGCTGCAGGTCGTAGACCGGCAGTCACTGGGGATGCATCTTGGCAAGCACGCCGGCCGCTTTCGGAGTCGGCGGGGCCTTGGTGGTTGGCTTCCGGGGGCCCAGGCCTATGGCGCTTGGCAGACGATCGAGAGTGGCTCGAAGCTGGGCCCGGCAGAAGATGGAGTCGAGATCTGGTTTCGCCGCCGAACGGAGCAGAACGCTGCCGGCAGCCGGGTCAACGTGTTCAGGACCGGAATGTGGATTACCAATGCGGCGCCAGGGCTTCGGCCGGCGGACTTCGGCGGGCAGCGGCCCTTCGATGCAGTCGTGCTCCTGGGCCACGGTGAACTGTGTGGCCTGGTCCGCGGTGCGGAAGGACCTGAGCACCGGGGAATCGATCAACGGAGGCTGGAACCTTCCGATCGCAAGCAGCTCAACGGCAAGCTCCGGCTCATCGCGGAGCTACTCCGGAGGGAAGCCGGCGATCTCGCTGAGGACGGCGTCTATCGCCCTGAGGGGTTCGCGCTTGTTGACGGCGCGGTCCTGAGGCGGGCGGAGCGGATGAAGCCGGTTCGCCACCGGCTGTCCCGAGGCGAGGCGGAAGTTGCGGCGCCCGTGCCAGGCACGGAGCCCGGCCCACGGCCGAAGGACGGAACGGACCCGAAGCCGAGACGACCACGGCCAGGGCGCGCCTTGGCCATGCGTTCAACGCTCCGGCCCTTAACCAACGGTGGCGGAGAGGTCGACCGGCTGCAAGTCCGCTTGAGGGTTCTCGGGAAGACTCGGCCCCCGGCTCTGGGGCTGCGTGTACGGAGGGACTCCGGTTCGGACATTTCGTGCCCTCGCCCGCTGCCGCCGGAATGGCTCGATCTCGTGGCCGTGCAACGCGGGGAGGACTCCAGGCGCTCGCTGGAAGAGCCGGTGAAGGAACTGCTCATCCCGGTCGACTGGTCAGATTTCACTGTCGTCCTGGGTGAGGCGCTTGTCGATCCCCGGGGAGTCCAGATCGACATCGTGCATCGCCAGCCGGAGGGCGCTGAGTGAACACGGCGGGCGTGGTTTGTGGCGGGGCGGCGTGACCGGGAGCCACTTGCCGGTGCTCCGAGAGGACGGAGCGACGATGGACTGGAAGCGGGCCTCCTACGGAGTGGAGATTGACGTGCGGCGCGGTGGTGCGCAAGTGACGCACCGGCTCCGCGACGCTGCGGAGATTGAGAACCTCATCGCTGCGGGAGATGCCAGGTTTGCCCTCGAGGTGCGCTGCCCGGTGACCCAATACGCGTGCATCCGGCTTGATGCGGACCCTTCCTTCCAGGTGGTCTGGCCGCCTGACGAGGTTGGCGACGAGATCTTTCTGTTACCGGGCGTCGTTGCGGTGGAGGACGTTGTGCTGCCCGCCGCGGCATTGACCGATCTCTGGCGCGACTCGCCATGTGTCCCGAAGGGGTGGTGGCTGGCCAAGGGCGATGTTCACACGTCGCAGCCGTTAGCCGCTTCGTTGGTCGAGTACCGCCGCGATGCGGACCTACCCAGCGGATGCATGAGGGTGCGCGAAGACGGGAGTGGCGAAGAGCCGAAGTTTGCGGTCCACTTGGCGCCGGATGTCTTCGGCCGGGTCGAAACGGACAGAGATCTGCAGATGGCGGGCCTCATCGCGGCCTTCGCCATCCTGCCAATGAGCGACCGCTTCAGGGAGGGCTCGGACAGCCGCGTCGCTTTCCTGGTGCGCGAGCGCCTAGCGGACGCCGGCGTGCCTGCGTGGGACGAAGGCGACGATTGGGACCCTGCACGGGCCGCGACGGCGGTTGAGCGTCTTCACGCGGCTTCGGACGGTGCGCTCGAGGAGGAAGCGTGAAACTGCTGACTCCGGCCCGGGCTGAGGCGTTTGGGGAGTGGCAGGTCGACTTGATTTGGATGAAGCGGCAGCCGCACATGGGTGCGGATGAGGCAGAGAAGAAGCGGGCTGCTGTCGGCTCCTGCCAACGCGAACTCCACTCTGCGGTGACGGACGGCGCGGCCGCTACGGCCCGCTACCTGCGACGCGTGCTGTTCCTTGAAGAACAAACCCTCGTCGGGCTTCCGACGCTGCCCCGGCGGTTGACGCCCGGCGAGTATCTGAAGCCTCCGCTGGAGCTTGAGGCGGAGATCGGAGATGGGTGGTGTCAGCAGCCCAACCGCGCGAATCTGCTTACGCCGCGAAACGCCGCCCGGCCGCTCTTCTGGCTCGTCTGCCACATCAACTGGCTTGAGCAGGGGCTTCTTGGGGACGAAGTCTATTCACCGCTGATGGGCGGCGAGGCAGTGGCGGGTGCGCGAGACGACCGGGACCGGCTGGAGAAGGAAACTCGCAATTTCCTTCGCCGCACGGGCGGCCTGCCGAGGGTGCGCGGCAACGTCTCGGTTCTCAGCGACTGCCCGATCTCGCGCGGTTGGTGGCGGCGGCGATTCGCGCGAAGCGCCGCCCGACACGCTGGCAGGACAATTGACGTCGACGTCGCACATCGCAGTCTCCACCGAAGCCAGCAGGTCTGGGAAGAGCTCGTCCGCCTGGGAGTCTGGCGGCTTACGGTGATCAACCACGACCGGACCCGGGCGGCTCTGATCGCCGCGCTGGCTAGTGGAGGTGACTGGCGCCGCGAGCAAATGGCCGCCGCCGCCCAGACTGCGGCCCGCGAGGCGATCGGTCGTTCGCTCGATCAGGTTCCATGGGCCGAGCTTTACGGTCTGGTCGCCGCCTCCGCGTCCCAGTTGCGGCAGGCGTCGTGACCGCGCTCGCTGACCAGGCCACCTTGGTGCCCGGGGTCTATCGCTTGCCGGAGGATCCGGTCGGCCCCGACGTGCTGATCCCGGGATTCCGCTCGTCGGAGGCGGTGCTGGGGGCATTCGGCTGGTTCACTGCCGGCTGGATCGAGAGGTTGGCGCCCGGTCTGGCCGTGTATCTCAACCGTGACGACACGGGCCCGATCGAGTTCACGGTGGCGCCGTGGCACTACCCTGCGGAAATCGAAGCGATGGAGCGGGCGCAGGCGCTGTCGGTGGACGAAGGCCAAGCGAGAGTGGCGGAGGTTCTGACCGGCGCCAGCGTTGAGCAGGCCGAAACCGCTCTGGCCCAGCATGCGCTCGACTGCATGACCTGGATGGTCGCGACCGGGAAGCTCAGCCTGCGCATCGCCGTCCCGACGGCTGGCTCGAACTACCACCCCAAGTTCTGGTTCTTTCGGGAGGGCCAGGATCAGTTAATCGTCCGAGGGTCCGGAAACGCCACCAGCCGCGGCATCGATAGGGGCGTCGAGCACTTCGATGTTGATGTTTCCTGGGTTCCCGCCAGCCGTACCCGGGTGCAGCAGGGCGTTCGGATAATGGAGGACTGGCGTCGTGGCCGGAGCCAGGGAATCGAGCGGGTAGTCGCATTGGAGGAAGCGTTGCGGCAGCGGATCATCGAGGTCGCGCCGGATGTGGCTCCAAAGGCGGCGGACTACGACGCGGCCGTCGTTCGGGACGGCAGCCCGCCTTGGGCGGCCGGCGCTAAGCGCCGGCCAAAGGCTCCGCGGCTGGAGGTTCCGGACTGGCTGAACTGGCGAACCGGGCGCTACGCCCACCAGAAGGAAGCGGTTGACGCCTGGGAGGGAGATCCCGAACCGGAGCGCGGCACGATCGCGATGGCGACCGGGGCCGGCAAGACGCTGACGGCTTTGGTCTGCGCTGCTCGCTGCCAGGAACGGCTACCGGCCGAGAGCCCCTTCGCGGTCGTCGTGGCGGCGCCGTCCGTGCCGCTCGTCCTCCAGTGGCGGGGTGAGATTGCGAGGTTCGGTGTACGCGCGGCTACGCCCACCGTGGCAGGCGACACGGACGCAGCCCTAACGAACTTCTTTCGTGGACTGCGGCGCGACGGTACTCACGTGATGGTGATCACGAACAACCTGCTCTGCACGGAGGCGTTTCGCACGACGATGGAACGGATGAGCCGGGGCGTTCCGACCCTCCTGATTGCCGACGAGGCGCACCGTTTGGGTGCTCATGGCTTCATCGACGCGCCGCCCGAGTTCTTTCAACGGCGTCTGGCTCTGTCCGCTACGCCCGAACGGCAGTATGACCCGGATGGCACGGAGGCGATCTTCCGATTCTTCGGCCCGCCAGTGTACGACTTCGGTTTGGACCGGGCGATCGGCTTCTGTCTGGTGCCGTACGACTATCTCGTCCATGCCGGCGTCCTCGAGGAAGAGGAACTCGACGACTTCCTTGCTCTCACGCGGCGGATCGGTGAGAGGATGGCGTTCGGGGACGACCTCGAAGACGACTCGCTGTTGCGCCTCCTGCTTCGGCGGCGGCGTATCGTCGAGAACGCAGGAGCCAAGTTGCCCTTGCTGCGGGCGGTGCTCCTCCGGCGAGGGCGGTCACTCGAGCAGGCGCTCATCTACGCGTCAGCGAAGAATCCGGCCCAGTTCGAGACGATCGGCTCGATGCTGGATGAGCTTGAAGTGCGTTGGGCGCCGGTGACCCAGGAGACGACGGCGAGTGCGGGCAGGCTCGAACGAACTCTCGACGCCTTCCGTGACGGCGGCTACCAAGTCTTGTTGGCGAAGAAGGTACTCGACGAAGGCGTTGACATTCCCGGTGTCCGGGAAGCGTTCATCGTCGCCTCGTCCTCCGTTGAGCGGGAGTGGGTGCAGCGGCGCGGTCGGGTGCTCCGCCGCCACCCGGGAAAGAGCCACGCCGTCGTCCACGACTTCCTTGCGCTGCCGCCCAGGGACAGCGTCACGCGTGGCGACAAGGCGTTGGGAGGGCTCGTAGCGAACGAACTGGAACGGGCGTACGCCTTCGCAGGCCATGCCCGCAACGCGGCTGGCGAGGACGGCGCGCTGGCCGTCATCCGTCGTCTTCGCGAAGCCTACTGGCCGGATTCGAGCTTGGGCGGTCGACGGATTCTCAAGGGGCCCGGCGAACAGATCCTCGCGCCCGGAACATGGAGGGAAAGGACCGGATGAACAACATCGACCGCATGGTGCAGGAAGTCCGGCGTTTCGCAGTCGGGTCGGCCGATGACGGCCCGGTGCCGGAGGTTCTCGTTGAGATGCTGATGCGGATTGTCGACCTGGAGGATCAGAACGAACTGAAGGCCGTTGCGGCGATCAACAAGCAGGTCGAGGAAATCGTCCGCAACGTCGCCGGTGGGATGGACGACCGTGCTTAGGTTGCGGGAAGTCGAGATTCGGCGTTTCGCCGTCTTCGGGCATCTGGTCGTCCGGCCTTCGATGGATCCTGAACGCCCTCTCACCGTGATCCGGGCGGAGAACGGGTCAGGCAAGACCACCTTCTTGCGGGCGTTGCTCTGGGGGATGTACGGCGAGGAGGGGCTGCCTGGGCCAGCCGGCCGCTTTCGGGTGCATCCGGCATCCTGGACCCCGGACGAAGAGGGCATTGAGACCGAGGTCTCCATCGAGTTCGAGACGGACGGTTCGAGTCAGCACGACCCTGCACCTGGCGATGGGAGATGGCGCTATCGACTCAAGCGTTCCGTACGGACGATTCGTCGGGAGGCGGCGAAGGACGACGAGCCCGACTTCGTGCGAGCGGAAGAGCGGACGCTACTGATGGTCCGGAAGCAGGACGGTCAATGGAGACCGGAGACGGCGGGTCCTGATGCCGTAGTTCGACACCTGCTTCCGCATGCTCTGCGCGACTTCTTCGTCATGGATGCGGACAAGGCCGTCGACTTCGTAGGTGGCATCGAGGCTAAACGGATGAAGAAGGGCGATGTCGAGGAGATGACGACCTTTGCTATCCGCAGTCTGCTCGGCATTCAGGTCTTCGAGAAGGCGGCCGGGCGACTGGACAGACTGGCCCGCGACCTGGGAAGAGAAGCGTCAAAGGCGATAGGTGGTCAGGAGGTTGAAGAGCTTCAGCGGGAGAAGGACCGCCAAGAGGTCGAGCAGCAGCGGTTGCGAAAGGAGGTCGCCAGCGAGAAAGAGGAGCTGCGGTCGCTGCGAGCGCAACTGGCCGAGTGCAAGGAGGAGCTGCATGCCGAGATGATGCGGGCCGGCGCGTACGAGTCGCTGGTGCAGAGGAAGAAACTGGCGGAACAGCAGCTTGAGCGAGCCTCAGGGCGGAGGGACGAGGAACTGGCGGGGCTGTCCAGCGGCCTCGAGGACAGCAGGTTGCTTGCCTCGCTGGCCGTCCCGGCTTTAGCCGGCGTCGTCGACGGGCTGAAGCCCCGTTACGAGGCCGGGGCGATTCCCCTTCGGCACCTTCCGTTCGTGCGGCGGCTGCTCGACGAGGCGGTCTGCGTCTGCGGAGAGGAGCTCGTGGGCGGCAGCGAGCGGCGACGGCTGGTTCAGGAGCAACTCGACCGGGGCGACAGGATGGCCGCGACGGCTGGCTTTCAGGGTGAACTCTACGAGTCCGCGAACGCCCTGTTGACGGCGGCCCGGACGCCCGCTTGGCTCCGTCAGCAGCGGTCGCGGGAGAGCAGGCTGGCGACGGCCAACCAGGAAATCGACGCTGCCGCTCAGGAACTTCGCGACGTGAACGGGAGGATCGGCGCCATCGACGAGAACAAGATTAGGAGTCTGCGCGACGCTGAAGCAGCGACGGAGACGCGCATCGACCAGCTTGCGCTCACGACGGGCATGCACGAGCGGGAACTCGCGGATCTCGGAAAGGTGCTCGAAGCCGTGAGCAAGAGGCTCTCCACCAAGCGGCGTGCGGCCGCCATTGGCCACGAGAGCCTGAGAGCGCAGGCGATTGCCGAGCGCGGTACCGAGGTGCTCAAGCGGGCCTATCGTGAAGTTCAGACCAATCAGGTGAGCGAACTCTCCGCCCGGATGAACCGGCTCTTCGCTCAGATGGCGGCGAACGTCGACGCCGAGGAGCGGTGGCTGCGGGAAGATGCGCGGGAATCGGTCCAGATGATCGCCCAGGTCGGTGTCCGTCCCGTCGAGGAGCAGGGCGACCGTTTCGAGATCTTCGCCCTGAACCACAAAGGCAGGGCCATGCCTCCCACGGAGATCAACGGCGCGTCGCGGAGGGTGCTGGCGCTCTGCTTCGTTCTCGCGCTCTGCGCCGAGTCGCGCACGCACGGGCCTCTGGTGGCGGACTCGCTACTGAACTCGATGTCTGGCGCCGTGCGGCGGAACACGCTCGAAGTGACGGCCACGACCGCAGAACAACCTGTCCTCCTTCTGACCGGTTCCGACCTCGGGGAAGCGGAGCAGGTGATCGTCGATCGTTTCGCTGGTGCCGTGTACACGCTGACACCCCAATGGAGTGGCGCGGGCGGCGGCGATGTGGTCCGTCGCACCGGCAACGACCGGCACGTGACCCTGTTGTGCGCCTGCGGGCCGCGCGAGTACTGCCCGGTCTGTGAACGTGTTGGGCAGGCCGACGATCCGGCCTGGTCGATGAGAACGGGGGAGACCGACGGAGGGGCCGCAGCATGACGTTCTTCCACCGCCTGTTGACAACGAAGGGCCACGCCCTGCGGCTGCCCCTTGAGCTGCGGGACGACGTAGAGCTCTACGTGCGCCATCTGAGCCCGTCCGCGCCGGGTCCGGAGCGGGCGCCGTTCGGCCGCCGGGTCGACCTCTGGGCCTACAGCGTGATGACGGCGGTCGCCCTTGGCCTTGCGCCTGTCGACGACAAGAAGGCTGTCCGCGGCCACCGGTTCAAGGACACCGGGTCGATTGATCTGTCGCCCGACTTCTGCACCCTGCTGGCGGCAGTGGCAGCGGCGGGACTCGGCCTGGACGGCGAGCGGGCCCGCGACCCGGCCGAGATCGTCAAGTACGCGAACCGGCTCGCGGCGGCCGGCTGTCCGATCGTCATTGAACGGCTGAAAGCGCTCGACATGAAGCTGACCCCGCTCCAGAAGCTCCAGGCGCACGCCGAGGAGATGTTGGAAGGGCTCGATCTCGTCAGCCCGGCGGGGGAGGCGCAGGCAGTGATCGAGTAGTTACACTCTCGAGACCCGCGAGACTTGGTGGCCTCGATCCTGGGGCGAAGTCGGGGTCCGCTGTAAGAGTCAACCAAGGCTTCGACGCTGTTGGCCGAAAATGGGGCTGATTGCCTGTCTGGTCTTATGATCCGTGCAGTTCGGAGGCACCCGCCGATCATCGACGACAGCGCGGACCCGTAGACAATGAGCCGTACGATTGACGCTAGGCAGTTCAAGGAACAGTGCCTCGCGATCCTCGATCAGGTGGACCGCGATGGCGCGGTGATCACGAAACGCGGTCGCCCGGTGGCGAAGTTGATACCGGGTCGAGG
Source organism: Thermoanaerobaculia bacterium (assembly GCA_022824725.1). Classification (GTDB taxonomy): domain Bacteria; phylum Acidobacteriota; class Thermoanaerobaculia; order Multivoradales; family Multivoraceae; genus Multivorans. The sequence goes on from JAJDZH010000155.1 coordinate 10,412, forward strand.
GCATTCCGAGCACTTGATTGGCTGTCTTCGGGGAAAGCTGCAGCCAGCGGGCGATGCCATGAGCACCGGCGTCGGGTGGGATGCTGAATCTTGACATCCGCATCCTCGTCGACGCCTTAGTAGCGTACTGTCGGAGAGCCGTTAAGGCTGAACTGGTTCGTGGCGAGAACGCCAACAAGAGAGATCTGCAAGTTGCTGGGCGTGCGCCTTCTGTTCTTCCCGGTCTACTGCTGTGATGTCCGGCAAGATGATGTCGGCGTGGTACGGGTTCTCTCGTTTCGGTGTGGCCCTAACTTGACGACCCTTGGATGCAGCGCCCGCTGCGTCCACGACGCCCCATCCGTAGAAAGTTCGGTTCCGCTTTTGAGCCGCTCGCTCTCCTAGCAGAACGGCCTCCTCTCCGGAGGCGTGGTCGAGGCGATCAACTGAAATGTCCTGGACGCCCTCCTTTTCGAGAAAGACGTTGAAACGCACCTTGGCTTGGCGCTCTGCTCGTCGTGCTTCCTTGCTCGAAAAGACGCCGCGCCCCAACGCTTCTTCTGGCTTAACGAGCGAGGGTACGCTCATGCGGCATTCTGTTCAACTTGGCCCAGCTCAGCGAGGGCCTCACGCAGGAAGCCGTCAGGAAGTTGTTCAGCGTCGGAGTAGTGCGCGCGACGGTGCGTCCTGCCTGTGTTCACGAGGCACAAGACGCCACCGGCGGCGTCGCAGAGAAGAATGACTGAGTGCGGCCGCTGACTCGGCGCGTCGATCGCGACTTCACCGTCGACTGTGGGGTAGACCTCAAGTCGGCAAGTGTGTAGGGCATAGATCGCCCGGACCAGCCGCGCTGCGTTCCTCATGGCGACCTCCGTCGGTGCCGGGAAGCCCTCTTCGAGTGCCTCCTGTGGTGCTGCGTCGAGGTCATGCAGGGCCTCCGTCAGTTTAGCCGAGTGCGTCGGTGGCTGTGACGGCCTTACCCACGAAGTAGGCTTGGCCTGCAACTCCGGTGACGACCGTTTCTCAAAGTCGGGCAACCCTTCGGCCGCGAACTCGTAGGGCCGGTCTCCAACGATCAGCGTGGCCTCCTCGCGGATCAAGTTCTCCCGGCCCTGTGATCCCAAGGACTCAAGTCGCGCCCAGGCGTCACCTTCGTCTGCGCCGAAGTAGTGAACTGAAGGCTCTAAGGTAGCGGTAGGCGACGGCCAGTCCACTAGGGGCCCTTGTAATGGGGGCACAGGGCTGCCTGGACCGGACTTGACAACAGAGAGAGACGAATCAATCATTGCGTCGTGCTCCTTGAGAGAAACTGACCGATGAGCTGCTCGAAGTCCTTCAAGTCATCCTCCCACTTGGCGAGCACTGAGAGTAGGCGCTGATTCCGAGCTACGTGGTCAGGTTCGTCGAGGTCGCGGTGTATGTTCGATCGGAACGCGACGACGGAGGGCGGATGGGCGTCTGCCTCCGAGGCCTCGCCGTCGAGGATCTCTAGGAACACGGTCCTGTCTTGTAGACGATAGACTGTCCTTAGTCCGAGCTTCGGCGACTGTTCACCGAGGCGGAGCCACTGACCCTTGTCGACGAGAGCGTTCTGTATGGCGACGCGTTCATCGACTGCTCCATCGAGAAAAGGAATGGCGACGGGGTTTATGCCGATAGCCTTGTAGAGGATGTTGGGGAAGAGAGTCACAAACCGGATGGCCATGCTTGGCGACCGTACGCAGTCCGGCCGTAGGGGATCATCGGCTTCTTCAAAGATGACCCGGTTGTGGTTTGCCTTTACGGCAATTCCGTCTTGGAACGTCACTTGCGACAGTTGCGGGGTTGACACGGATGGGGCGCCCACCTGAGCGTCGGGGTCCACGATTCGGTTGTGACGCAAGAAGTCAGGGTTGAGTATCGATGGGTCGACCTGATTCGCCACCAGGACTACGGAGAGCTGCGCTAGATGGACGCTGGAGCCGGCTGCGCGGGGGGACTCTGGAGGGTCGGTCATTTTCCTGGCGCGTCGTGGGATCTAGCGCGTGGCCCAGTGTGGAGTCGGCCGCGTCTCTGTTTCGACGCGTGGCTGTGCTCGGCGGAGGCGCGGCCACCAAGGCTGAGTTGGCAGTGGATTGCTTGCGTCGGGCATGTCCTCCTCCGTGCCAGGAAGCCGGCCTAAGGCGGTGATTGTAGTCTGACTTCGGCTATGCGCGGTGACTGCCGGCTCAAATTTCTGGCTAGCCACCGAGCGGGGTTCATTCGTCTGTTCGGGGACTTCCGCCTACTCAAAGGCCGGTTTGGCGGCCCGTTTCGCCTCGGCGGCCCAGATCCGGATCTGGCTGAACCGCCCGGTGTCGTCGAACGATCCGAAGCCGACGCGGCCCCAGCCGAGCGGGTCGCGGTCGGTTGAGACGGTCGGCTGCTTGCCGCCGTCGAAGTAGACGCGCAGCGCGCCGTCCTGGCGCTCGACCCGGACCCGCTTCCAGCCGCGGCCCCAGTCGACGCCT
>JAJDZH010000313.1 GCA_022824725.1 Thermoanaerobaculia bacterium
GGAAGACCCCGCGGCGATCACCGCCGGCCGGCGCATGTTCCGGGCCGTCTGCACCGGCTACTGTCATTCGACGACCCCCGGCGTCACCAAGGACGCCCCGAACCTGTTCGACTGCAACTGGGACCACGGCAACACGGACGCAGACCTCTACCGCGTGATCAACCAGGGCGTGCCGGACACGGAGATGCTCCCCTTCGAGGGCAAGATCCCCGAGGACACGATCTGGCAGGTGATCGCCTACGTGCGCTCGAACAGCATGGACTGCGGCTGATTCCAAGCCGCTGGTGTGCGGTAAAACCACTTTCCGCAAAAAGAGGATCGAATTGGTCCTTGACAAAGGGTACGGCGGCAGCCGTCCGGAGATGGCGTCGAGTTCCGGCTCGAGTCGCGCCTGCTGCTCTACTCGAGTCCTGGGCGCAACGTCGTCGCTTCGCTGAGCTACAACTGGTAGGGGCAGCCGGTCCAGGAGCTCGCGCCGCAAGAACTGGGTGCGCCGGCGTCCCCGCCGGCTTCCGAGGAAGACGCGCCGCGTAGAGGCGACCATCCTGCGGCGCCTGGCACTGGCTTTCGACAGCCTGGCGCACTCGGGCCGGAGGTCTGCTGCTACCGTTGCCCGAGCCGATGAAGAAGCCGCGGGCAACGACGGCGCCGATCACACGCCGGCAGGCGATGGCGGCCGCCGGCGCCGCTGCCGTCCTCCCCGTGGCCGTCCCAACCGCCTTCGCCATCCAGCCCAGCGGCGCGGCCGAAGCGAAACTGCGGATCGAGGACCTCGAACTGACCTCCGTCCGGGTGAGCGAACGGACCGTCTGGATGTTCGTTCACCTGCGCACGAACCTCGGCCTTCGGGGCATCGGCGAGTGCTCGCTCGGTCGCCGGCGCGAACTGCCGGCGCTTCTGGAGGCGTTCGAGGCCGCCCGGGGCCGCTCGCCGTTCGACATCGAGGCCTACCGCGCCGCCGGCCGCGAACGGGCGGCATCCGGCGGCATCGTCGAGGCGACCGCCTTCTCGGCCATCGAACAGGTGCTCTGGGACCTGGTCGGCAAGGCTGTTGACGCTCCGGTCCACCAGTTGACCGGCGGCACACTCCATGACCGCCTGCCCGCCTACGCGAACATCAACCGCGCAACCCGGGAACGCACGCCCGAGGGCTTCGCGGCCAACGCCCGCGCAGCCGTTGAAGACGGTTTCACCGCGATCAAGGCCGCTCCGTTCGATGGCTTCCCGGCGCTCGACGCACCCGCGTCGGAGGTCGCGGCGGCCGCCAACCTCGGCGTCGCCTGCGTCGAGGCGATCCGCGAGGCGGTCGGGCCGGACGTGGACATCCTGATCGACTGCCACAGCTTCTTCGACGTTGATCTGGCCGTCGACGTCGCCCGCCGGCTCGCACCCCAGCACCTCGCCTGGTACGAGGAGCCGGTCGCCCCCACCGACGTCGAGGCGACGAAGGCCATCGAACGCGCCATCGACCAGCGCATGGCCGGCGGCGAGTTCCTGTTCGGAATCGAGGGCTTCGGCCCCCTGTGCCGCGAGCGTGCGGTCGACGTGATCATGCCCGACGTGAAGCACTGCGGCGGGCTCCTCGAAGCACGCAAGATCGCCGCCGTCGCCGAGCTCGACGGCGTCGCCGTGTCGCCTCACAACCCGAGCGGCCCGGTCGCCACCGCCGCCTCGGCCCAGCTCTGCGCCGGCCTGCCGAACTTCGAGATCCTGGAGATGCAGTGGGGCGAAGCCGCCTGGCGCGGCGAGCTCGTCGACCCGCCGGAGCGGTTCGAGAACGGCTCGATCGCGGTTCCCGAAGGTCCCGGCCTCGGCGTCGAGCTGAACGAGGCGGTGGCGAGGAAGTACGTCTGAAGAGCCGACCCGCAACCGGCCGCTCGAAGCTTCTAGCCAGGTTCCCGGCGATAACGCCTCTTCCTGTAGTCGTTAACCCAACGACGTGAACTGCGCCACCGGCCATCCGGGTCACGGACCGCTCTGAGGCGCCCGCGAATGGCAGCGACTCGAAGAGCCGATGCCCGCAAGTCCGTGGTCGCCAAGGCCGCGAGCGGTACAAGCCGCGCCGGTCCCGCCACGACCGGGATGACATTCCGATACAGGTTGTCCAGGATCGCCCTAGCCAGCAGTTCTGCCAGCGGACCAGGCTCACCGGCGTCGGCACGACGAAGTGCAGCCAGGTATCTGGCTCGATCACGCTTGTAGACGATGGCAGGCGGATACCCGAGGCGGACGAGGACCAGATTCAGGAGCAGCCGCCCGGTCCGTCCGTTGCCGTCGAGGAAGGGGTGAATCTGCTCGAACCGGCAATGCGCCTCGGCCAAGGCTTCCGGAAACACAGAGTCCTCGGGATCCAGCAGGTTTACCCGTCGGATCCAGTTCTCGATCTCGGCGGACACGAGAGGCCACGTGACGGGAACCATGCCACCGGGGAATGGTCGAATCTCGTGCTCGCGGAACGATCCCGGCGCCTCCCCCGGCGAGGCATCGGGATGCGGCGCCACCTCCCACACCGGCGCCATCGCCAAGTGGTGAACCCGCCGCACTTCGGCCAACGTCAGGAGTGAATCCGTCCGCCTGTCCTCGTGGAACCCGGCCGCCTGCCCGTAGACCCACGCAGCCGCCGCACCGTAGCCCTGCACTTCGAGATACTCCCGGAGTTCCTTGTTCCCGACCGCCCGGCCTTCGGCAAGCAACTGCTCCACCTGCTTGAGCACCAAGGTGTTCCCCTCGATCGCGGTCGAGTGGTGCGCCTCCTCGTACCAGATGCCGCGCCAGATGTCGGCCGCCTCCAGCGGGGTCGGCAGGCCGCCCAGACGTCCCCGTAACTCGGCGACATCGGCGCGCAGGCGGCGATACAACTCGGAGCGGGAAGGCCTCCCTTGACGACCTGCCGCGTCAAAGTGTTCGCTCATGGCACGACAAACTGTACCGTACAAAACCGTCGAGCCAAGAGAACCGAGCGCCGCAGAAACTGTTCGCTCGCGGACACAGAAAACGT
>JAJDZH010000305.1 GCA_022824725.1 Thermoanaerobaculia bacterium
TAGTCGGCGATCCGGCGGCAGGCGTCGCGGCTGACCACCTTCATGCTCTCGACCACGCCGTCGACGATCTCGTGCTCGATGCCGCGGTAGACGCTCTCGGTGATCTCGCGGATCAGCAGCACGTCCAGGTCGGGATAGCGGGTGGGGAGCCCCGGCATCGACCGGACCGGGCGCACGCTGGCCCAGAGTCCCAGCATCTGCCGCAGCGCGACGTTTGGGTTCTGCGGCCCGGGTCCGACCCGCACGGCGTCCGGGCCCGGACCGATGAGCCGGGTCTTGAGCGCCACCCGGCAGTCGCGGATCGCCTCGGCGGCTTCGCCGAGAACGGTTTCCGTGTTCCGCCGCACCGCGGTCGGGACGTCGACGCGGATGAAGTCGAAGCGGGCGCCCGCGGATTCCAGGATCTCCAGTACCGGCGGTGCGGTTTCGGCGCCGATGCCGCTGGTGCCGACGATCAGGGCCACCCTGGGCCGCGCCGTGTCCCGGTCCGCCCCCGAGCCGGCGTCGCCGTTCGCGCTCATGGGCCGGCCTCGCGTTCCCGGGCAACGCCCTCGAGTTCTTGGAGAAGGGCGTCCGTGAGTTCGGACGTGTTGGCCGAGCCCCCCAGGTCGCGGGTCAGGGAGCTGCCGTCGACGAGCAGTCGCTCGACGCCGGAACGGAGGTGTTCCGCGGCGTCGGCCTCGCCCACGTAGCGGAGCATCAGTTCGGCCGACAGGATGAGGGCGATCGGGTTCGCCAGATCGCGGCCGGCGATGTCGGGGGCGGTGCCGTGAACGGCCTCGAAGACGGCGCAACCGTCGCCGTAGTTCGCTCCCGGGACGACGCCGAGACCTCCGACCAGGCCCGCGCAGAGGTCGCTCATCAGGTCGCCGTCGAGGTTGCCCATGACCAGCATGTCGAAGCGGGTGGGGTCCGTGGCGAGTTCGAGCGCGAGATTGTCGAGCGGCAGGTAGTCGACCTGGAAGAAGGGGTAGCTCCGCGCGCACTCGCGGGCGCAGTCCAGGAAGAGGTTGTCCGACAGCGGCGTGATGGACGCCTTGTGCACGATGGTGAGCTTCTTGCGGCCGTGGCTGCGGGCGTACTCGAAGGCGAACTGCATGATGCGGCGCGAGGCGTCCCGGGTGACGATCCTGAGCGCCTCCACCACGCCGTCGACGACCTCGTGCTCGCGGCCGCTGTAGAGCCCCTCCGTGTTCTCACGGACGATGATCTGGTCCACGTCCTGGTAACGGGCCAGGGTGTTGCCGGGCATCGAGCGCACCGGCCGGACGCAGGCGAACAGATCCAGCGACTGCCGCAGGAGGACGTTCACGCTGCGCCAGCCGCCCGCCACGGGCGTCTGGAGCGGCCCCTTGATCGCGATCCGGTTGCGGCGGATGGAGTCGATCGCCTCGTCGGGGAGCGGCGACAGTCCCTGGTCGACCGCCGTGCTGCCGGCCACGACCGGTTCCCACTCGATCCGGCCGCCGGTGACGAAGTCGACGGCGCGCACCATCGCCTTGCTGACCTCGGGGCCGATGCCGTCTCCCGGGAGGAGAGTGACCGCGTACTTCAAGCCGCGTCGTCGACCATCGCCTCGATCAGGCAGGGGCCCGGTTCGGCGAAGCCGCGTTCGAGCGCCGCAGTCAGCTCCTCGCCGGTCCGCACCTGGACGGCCGGCATGCCGAAGCCGCGGGCCAGGTCGAGCCACTCGACGCGGGGGCCGGAGAGGTCGGTCAGGTTGACGCTCTGTGGCCCGAGCTCTTCGACCCCGGCGCGGTGGAGCTCCACCTGGAGGATGCGGTAGACGTCGTTCGCGAACACGAGGTTCACGACGTCTACCCCCTCGCGGACCTGGCTCCACAGCGCCTGGATCGTGTAGAGGCCGCTGCCGTCGCCTTCGAGGTTCAGCACCTTGCGATCCGGACAGGCGATGGCGGCGCCGAGGGAAGCCGGCAGGCCCATGCCGATCGCGCCGCCGTTCTCCTGGAGGTAGGTGTGGGCCGGGGCGTTCATCGTTGCGGGATAGAAGCCGGCGCCGGCGGTGATCCCCTCGTCCATCACGATCGCCTGCTCGGGCAGGGTGGCGGCGATCGCCTGGGCCGCGACCCGGACGCCGATCGGCCCGGCGGGCGCCGGCGGCCTTTCGACACTCCGGGCCGGAGGTTCCTCCTTCGCGCCGAGCGCGCAGGCCAGCTCGCGGAGAGCGTGGCCGCTGTCCTCCGTCGGGTGGCTGAGGACGACGACGTCCGTGGACTCCGGGATCAGCCGGCTGACGCCGCCCTCGTAGCCGAAGAACGCGACGGGGTCGAGCGCGCCGGCCAGGACCACGGTGTCAACGCCGCGAAAGAAGTCGACCGCCGGTTCGGGGAAGTAGGGGACGCGCGGCAGCGGCGGCAGATGCGGACCGCGCTCCATGCGTCCGCAGAAGGTCTCGGCGGCGAGGCGGCAGCCGGTCTTCGCCTGTACCCTGGCCGCCTCGCGCTGGGCGGCTTCCGTGAAGCCGGAGCTGCCGAGCATCAGCATCGTTCGTTCACCCTTCGACGTGGCGACGCGGGCTCGATCGACCGCCTCGGGGCCGACCAGCGCGGCGGGCGGGGGAGTCGGTTCGACGATCGGACCGTACGCCTCGTTCCACTGACAGTCGGTGGGCACGATCAGGGTGGCGATCTGGCCGGGATGACGGCGGGCGGCCGAGATCGCATCCGCCATGTCGCGGGAGATGTGCTCGGCGGAGGCCGAGGTGCGCTGCCAGTCGGACACTGCCCGGACCAGACTCTCGACCTCGGTGTTGAGCGGCGGGTCGTAGTTCCGGTGCCACGTCGGGTGGTGGCCGATCACGTTGACGAGGGGAGTGCGTCCGCGGCGGGCGTTGTGAAGGTTCGCGAATCCGTTCGCGAAGCCCGGTCCGAGGTGGACGAGAGTCAGGGCGGGCTTGCCGGTCATCCGGCCGTAGCCGTCGGCCGCGCCGGTGGCCACGCCCTCGAACTGGGCCAGTACGCCGCGCACGCCGGGAATCTCGTCGAGCGCGGCGACGAGGTGGATCTCCGAGGTGCCGGGATTCGCGAAACAGACTTCGACGCCGGCGTTCGCCGCGGTCCGGAGCATGGCCTGGGCGCCGTTCATCGGAGCGGGAGGGTAGCAAGCCGCCTCATCGGCGTTCGTGTTCCTCTGGGGATGCGGCGGTCCGGGACTCGAGCGGCAGCGCGGTCGTGCGCTTGATCTCGTTCAGCACGATGCTGGTGAGCAGGCGGTCGACGCCGGGGATCGAGGCGAGCTCGTCCGCCAGGATGTGCTCGAGGTGCCGGTAGTCGCGGGCCACGATCTTCAGCAGGTAGTCGTGCTCGCCGGTCAGGAAGTGGCACTCGAGCACCTCGGGGAGTTCGCTGATCACCTTGCTGAAGCGTCGCACGGCGTCCGCCTGGTGGTGAGAGAGGAAGACCTGGACGAAGCACAGCAATCCCAGGTTCACGGCGTTGCGGTCGAGCAGCGTGACCTGGCACTGGATCACGCCGCGGCTCTCGAGTTTCCGGAGGCGTTTCTTCAGGCCTGAGGCGGAGAGTTCGACCCGTCGGGCGATGTCCGCATCGGTGCGGTTCGAGTCCTCCTGCAGCAACTCGAGGATCGCGTAGTCCGTGGCGTCGAGGGGGCGGCCGACCGAGCGCTGCGACTCGGTGCTCTGGTGGTTGCTCTTGGGATCCATCGCGCGGATTCTTACACAGAGTGGGAGTTGTCCCGAACAATAGCCGATAGAGGGGAATCTGAACTTGTTGTGCCCTGTTGGCTCTGATAGCGTCCCAATAATGGCTGTTGAGATACATCGCCGCACCGTGAGCGCCTCCTTCCTTCCGCCGATCGGCGGACAACCGCCCGCGCAACCCGCGATGGCGCACCTGCTGGCGCCCTGGCTTCGCGGCCGCGAACGTTCCCTTTTGCGCCGCTTGGTGAACCGGGTTGCCCGGCGCGACGTGATGTCGCTCGCTGGAGGCTTGCCGGCGGTGGATCTGTTTCCGGCCGAAACGTACGGCGCGAAGCTGCGCGAGCTTCTGGCCGACCCGTGCTCCGTGCAGTACGGGCCGCCAAGCGGGGCGCTGAAGGAGCAGGTCGCCCTCCTGATGCAGCGGCGTGGCGTTCCGTGTCGCCCGGAGGAGATCCTGATCACGGCGGGCGCCCAGCAGGCGTTGCAGGTCGCGGTGGAGGCGCTGGTGGCGACCGGTGAATGCGTCGCACTCGAGCGCTTCGTCTACACCGGCATCCGCGAAGTGCTCGCGCCGCACGCGCCGCGGATTCTCACGCTGCCCAGCAGTCTGGACGACGGACTCGACGTGGAGGCCCTGGAGCGGTACCTGCTGGCCGGGGAACGGCCGCGTCTCGTGTATGTGATTCCGGACGCACACAACCCGCTCGGGGTGAGTCTGACGCGGGAGAAACGTGAGCGGCTCGTCGTCCTGGCCGAGGACTACGACTTCGTGATCCTCGAGGACGATCCGTATGGCCTGCTGTGCTGCGACGGGGAGTTCGAACCGCCGCTCGCCGCTCTCGACTCGGAGCGGGTCATTCATGTCGGCACGTTCTCGAAGATCCTGGCGCCGGCTCTGCGCCTGGGCTGGATGCGCCTGCCGCCGCCGCTGGTCGACACGTTCGCGGCCGTCAAGGAGGCGGGCGACCTCGAGTGCTCCAGGCTGACGATGCTTGCCGTCGGCCGTCTGCTTGCCGAGCTCGACATTGAACGCCACCTCGAGCTGTTGCGGTCCACCTACCGGAGCCGCCGGGACGCCTTGCTCGAAGAGCTGGCGGATCGCCTCCCGGACGGCTGCGCTTTCTCCGAACCGGCCGGCGGCATGTTCGTCTGGGTCGAGTTGCCCGCGAGGACGGACGGAGAACGACTGCTCGAGCGGGCCCTGGACGAGCACGGAGTGGCCTTCGTGCCCTCGGCGGCGTTTGCCGATGTCCACGACCTGGACGCGCCGGCCAACGCGGTCCGGCTGAGTTTCTCGACGCTGGAGCCGGAATCGCTGCGTCGAGCCGTAGCGAAGTTCGCGGCCTGTCTCTGACGAAGGCGGCCAAGGAAGACAACAGGAGGAAAGAAACATGAGTCTGGGAGTAGCGGAGACAACAGGGACGGAGTATCTGGCGGCGAGCGCCCTCGTGGAGGAGGACTTCTGCCCGATCCTCGGCTTCGATCACCTGGAGCTGTACGTCGGCAACGCGAAGCAGTCGGCTGCCTGGTATTGCCACGCCTTCGGCTTCGACTGCACCGCGGTCCGCGGTCTGGAGACCGGAGAGCGGGAATGCGCGTCCTACCTCGTCGAACAGGGAGACATCCGGCTCCTGTTGACCAGCGGTCTCCACTCGTCGCATCCCGCCGCGCGTTCGGTGCGCCGGCACGGCGATTCGGTCGCGGTCATTGCGCTGTCCGTGCCGGACGCGGACGCCGCGTTCGATGCCGCCGTGTCGCGGGGCGCCGAGACGGCCGCGGCGCCGGCGACGGCCGCGGACGAGCACGGCGGGTTCCGCCACGCGGCGATCCGCCTTTACGGCGACTGCGTCCTTCAGTTCATCGATCGCCGGGGCTACGGCGGCGTCTTCGGTCCCGGCTTCCGGCCGGCGCCGGTGATTCCCGGCGCCGACGCCGGTCGGGACTGCGGCCTGGTCGCGATCGACCACCTGGTGGCCAACGTCGAGCTGGGGCGGATGAACGACTGGGCGGCCTTCTTCTCGCGGGTGCTCGGCTTCAGCCAGCTCGTCCATTTCGACGACGAGGCGATCTCGACCGAGTACTCGGCGCTCATGTCGAAGGTGATGCAGAACGGCACGGGCGCGATCAAGTTCCCGATCAACGAGCCGGCCGAGGGACGGAAGAAGTCGCAGATCGAGGAGTTCCTCGAGTTCCACGAGGGGCCCGGCGTGCAGCACATCGCCTGCCGGACGAACGACATTCTGGGTACGGTCACGCGTTTGCGCGAGAACGGCGTCGAGTTCCTCCACGTGCCGATCTCCTACTACGAGGATCTGGAGCAGCGGGTCGGGACGATCGACGAGCCGATCGATCGCCTGGCGGAACTCGGCATCCTCGCCGACCGCGACGAAGACGGCTACCTGCTGCAGATCTTCACCAAGCCGGTCGAGGACCGTCCCACGCTGTTCTACGAGATCATCGAGCGGCACGGCGCCACCGGCTTCGGCGCGGGCAACTTCAAGAGCCTGTTCGTGGCGCTGGAGCGGGAGCAGGCGGCAAGGGGGAACCTGTGAGCGCGGTCGGGGCCGCGCCCGGCCTGCTCGCCGGCGCGGATCTGACGACCGGCCGGGCCGACTTCATCGAGCGCGCGCAGACCCGGGGAGACCTGTTCGTCGAGCAACCTTGCGATCTCTACAGCGAGGCGAACCAGGAGACCTGGAGGCGGCTTTACCGGGCGCTCGCCGGCAAGTGGGAGCAGCACGCCCACCCCCGCTTCCTGGACGGCGTGGCGCGCCTGGGCCTGGATCCGGATCGCATCCCGAGGCTCGAGGACGTCAACCGCTTCCTCGAGCCGTTGAGCGGGTTCAGGGCGCGGGCGGTCAGCGGCTACGTGCCGGCCTACCTGTTCTTCGACTGCCTGCGCCGTCGGGAGTTTCCGACGACGATCACGGTGCGAGACGGCGACCGGCTCGACTACCTTCCCGAGCCGGACATCTTCCACGACCTGGCCGGACACGTGCCGATGCACACGGACCCGGCCTTCGCCGACGTGCTGGTCCGCTTCGGTGACGCGGCACGGACGGCGGCGCTCCGAGCGCGGGACGGCGACTGCCGGAGCGTCGAGAGCGGGCTCAGGGCGCTGGCGCGGTTCTTCTGGTTCACGATCGAGTTCGGTTTGATGCGCCGTCCGGCCGGCGCGGGACTCTGCGCCTACGGCAGCGGCCTCCTGAGTTCGTCGGGCGAGATCGCGCACTCGCTCGAGTCTCCCAGGGTGCAACGCGTGCCCTTCCAGCTCGAATGGGTCGTGAACCAGGGCTTCGAGATCGACGCCCTGCAGCCGCTTCTGTTCGTCGTCGACAGCTTCCGCGACCTGGAGCGCGAGGTG
>JAJDZH010000405.1 GCA_022824725.1 Thermoanaerobaculia bacterium
GAGGTGACGTGAACGCCCAGGTTGTCCGCGGTCTCGACCGCCGCCGCGAGCTCGTCCGGCAGCATCTCGACGCTGAACAGCTTGATCGCCCGGGCGCCGTTCTGAACCCGCTTCCGCACCTCCCTGCGGATCGCGGCCACGCCGTCGGCGCCCTCCGCCACCGAACCCCGGTGGCCGGCGGTCGGGCTGACCGGTTCGCCGCTGCCGAAGACCCGCGGACCGAGAAAGAACCCTTGGTCAAACGCCAGTCCCCAGGCGACGTCGATGTAGTCCTGCTCACCCACCGAGCGGATACTGGTGAAGCCGTGCCGCAGCCCGTCGATCGCGTTCAGTCCCGCGCGGATCACCTTGGACGGCACCTGTTCGTCGTCCAGGGCGTGGTTGTGCGGGAACATCACGCTGAGATGCACGTGCATGTTCCAGAACCCGGGCAGCACCCAGGCGCCGTCGAGATCGTGGACTTCGGCCGCTTCGTCGGCATCAGACGACTCGTACGGTCCCTGAGTAATCGACGCGATCCGGTCGCCGGCGATGACGATCGTCATGTCCTCCTGGACCGGACCGCCGTTGCCGTCGATGATGTTGACGTTCGTCAGGACGATCGTCTGCGCGGCGAGGCTGGCCGGCGCGAAACCGGCCAACAGGCCGGCAAGCAGTATCGGCAGCGCCCGGACCAGACAGGTGCGGTGCGTTCTCATCCCGAGGGAAGCGAAACACCTACTGTACACGGGCGGCTCGAAACTCGCTTGAGACTGGCGCCGGATGCGGGTCAGAAGACCCGCGCACCCAGAGCTACGCCGCTACCGCTGGCCGAAAGGCTCTACTCGACCGGACCCAACCCGGAGCTGGCGGACTCATACTCGACATCGACGACGCGGTCGAGGCGGTCGATGTCGACCGGCTGCCGCGTACCGTCCGGCCACAGCACCTCGACGCGGGTCAACTCATCAACCGACGCCGCCTCGCCCAGGCCGATCGTCACGACCGGCTCGACCTGGCTCTGGTAGCTCCGGGTCGGCATGACCCGCCGGCGCTGGACGACCGCTCCGCCCGCCGTTTCCTGCTCCACCTCGACCCAGGCGCCGATGGCGTCCCGGTTCACGCGCTCGCCGTCGCCGCGGAGCAGGAAGCGCAGCCAGCGGTGGCCCGTCTCCTGGTCGTTGCGCAGCAGCAGGGGCCGGTCGCCGGTCTGGAGCAGCAGCACGTCGAGGTCCCCGTCGCCGTCGACGTCGGCGTAGCTCGATCCTCGGCCGACGAGCTCCCGGGTGAGGCCATCGCCCGGCGCGGGCTCGACCGGCACGAAGGTCGACGCCGCGTCCGGACCGGCGTTCCAGAACAACTGGGGCGCCTGGCGGTACTGCTGGCTGGGTTCGACCACCTCGATGTCGTCCTCCAGGTGGCCGTTCACCTGGAGAAGGTCGAGCCGCCCGTCCAGGTCGTAGTCGAAGAAGAACAGCCCGAAGCTGAGGACCCGGCGGCTCGGCGCGCCGATGCCGGCGGTGATCGCCTCGTCGCTCCACAGGGTCGGGTCTCCCTGGGAGACGTAGAGGGACGTCATCTCGTTCGCGAAGTTCGCGATGGCGAAACCGAGTTCGCCGTCGTTGCGAAAGTCGGCCGCGTCGGCGCCCATCGCCCCGGTCGCCGCGCCGTCCCGGCCGTAGGCGAGTCCGTAGAGCTCCCCGTCCTCGGTGAACACGCCGTTGCCGTCGTTGACCAGCAGGAAGTTGCGCACGGTGTCGTTCGCGACCACGACGTCGATATCGCCGTCGCCCTCGATGTCCACCGGCGCCAGTCCGAGGGTCTTCGCCACCGGCGTTTCCGTCGCCGGATTCAGGATGTGCAGGCCGGCCTCCTCCGAGACGTCGGTGAACACGCCCGAGCCGTCGTTCCGGTAGAGGTCCATCGTCGTGCCGCCGTAGTTGAGCGGCGGCCCGTAGGCGCGCCCCACGCCGGTCAACTGGTAGCCGACCTCGATGTCGATCTGCCGTGACCAGCGCACGTAGTTGCCGACCAGGAGATCGAGGTCGCCGTCACCGTCGGCGTCGAAGAAGGCGCTGCTGCTGCTCCACTCCGTGTCGGCGCCGGCGACGCCGGCCGTTGCCGTGACGTCCTCGAAGCGCAAGCCGTGTTCCCTCTGGCCTTCCACACTACGGAACAGCCGGTTCGGGCCGACCGCCGAGACGAAGACGTCCGGCCAGCCATCGCCATCGACATCGCCGACCGCGACGCCCGTGCCGTAGAAGCTGACCTCCTCCAGGCCAGAGCCCGCCGTGCGGTCCGCGAACTTCCCGGCGCCATCGTTCTCATATAGCGACATCGTCGGTCCGGTACCCGGCCCAGCCTCCGCGTCCGGGAGAACAGCCTCCCAGGTCGTCGAGTTGACGAGCAGCAGATCCTGGTCGCCGTCGCGGTCGAAATCGAAGAAGGCCCCGCCGGCGCCCATCGTCTCGGGCAGCAGGGCCTCGCCCGCGGCGCCGTTGACGTGGACGAAGTCGATGCCGGCCTCCGCGGTGACGTCCGTGAAGGGCACTACGGGCACGTCCCGCGGCGCGGCCTCCACCGCCCGCGGCGCGGCGACCGGGATCTCGACCGCTTCCTCCGGCCCGGCCCGGAACACGTAGCGGAGCGCCACGACAATGAGCGCGGCGACCGCCAGAGCCGCCAGAACCTTCAACGAACGCGCGAAGACACGGCCGATGACCGCGTCGTCCTCCGGCGCGAGTTCGCCTTCGGGAACCTCCGGGCCTTCGCCCGGGCGATCCGGCGTCAACCGCCGCCTCCGGCAACGGCCGCCCGGCTGCCATCGAACCGCTCGGGCCGGTGCAGGTCGTAGATCACGATCGCCTCCGCGGCGTGATCGGCCGCGGGGTCGGAGCGCCTGGCAATGGCGATCGCCCGGTCGCGGGCGTTGTCGTCCGGCTTGTAGCGCGCGTGGAACTCGCGATGCAGGACCGCGCTGTCGGAGTCGCCGAGCTGAGCGTGGATCAGCCCGAGGTTGTAGTGGGCCGTCACGTTCTCCGGATCGATGACGAGCGCTCGATCGAACGACTCGCGGGCTTCGTGCAGGCGCTCGGCCCGCGCCTCGGCCCGGGCCGGGCCGCGCTCCCGCTTGGCGCGCTCGAACAGGGCGAGGCCAAGCTCGTTGTGCAGCCGCACGTCGCGGCTGAAGTCGAAGCCGCGCCGGCGCATCTCCTCGCTGTCCGCCCCGAGGATGGAGCGGAAGTTGGAGATCGCCTCGTCGACGGCGCCGTTCTGCAGGTTGACCAGGCCCGAGAACCAGGCGACCGACCAGCTCGGCGCCGGTGGATCGAAGGCTGCCGCCCGCTCGAGCGCCGCGATCGCGTCGTCCCGCACCGTGCCCTGGGCCAGGTAGACCCGCGCCAGGTTGAGCGGACCGTCCGGACGGCCCAGTTCCTCGACCCGCGTGAAGGCCTCGATCGCCTGGCGGAGTTCACCGCGGCCGGTTCCGCCCTTCCGCAGCAGGCCGATGCCGTAGTCGTTCCAGCGTTGCCACAGGGGCTTCCCGGGCTCGCGGGCGGCCGGCGGCGGCGACTCGGCGGCGCCGCCGACAGCAGCGTCGCCGTCCACCCGGAACGTCACCGAATCCCGCGCCAGGTCGAGGATCGGCAGCTCGTTCGCCGTCTCCGGACCGTAGATGTGGCGCAGGTAGGTCGTGTCGAACTTGCGGTAGCGCAGCGCGGCCTCAACCGTCAGTGTGGCGGCGGCGCCCGCCGGCGGCGCCTCCAGCCGGTAGTGGACCACGTCGCCCGCTCCCGGCGGGATCTGGTGGTCGTAGAGCGGCACGAAGATGTCCTCCGCGTTGCGGCGGTCGATCCGCGCGCCGTCGCGGTCGAGCATGTAGACGTTGATGAAGTGCGACCAGGGATCCACCCGGTTGCCCTCGCCCAGGCCGCCGCTGCGGCCGACCAGCTTCCCTCGCTCGTCGCGCACCTCCACGTCGAGCCAGAGCTGGTTCGAGTCCGCGGTGCCCTGGGTCAGGTGGTGGCCCAGGCCCAGAGTGCGGACGACGACCTCCAGCAGGTAGTCCTCGCCCGGCTCGAGCGCGGGAACCTCCGGCCGGAGCGGCGCGATCAGCTCGTCCTCGATCGTTCCGCCCGGCTTGACGCCGAAGATGTCGACGTCGACCACGCCCTCGTTGAACTCCCGGTGCGCTTCGATCACCCAGTCCGGGAAGTCGAGCAGGTGGGGAATCCCCGTGTTGGCGGACGGGAACAGGTGGTCGTGGACCTGGGTGACGTCCGGCTGCTCGCTCTCCGGGTAGCGCTGCGAACCGAAGTCCTCCGACGGCAGCAGTGCCATGTGGCAGCCGTTGCAGTTCGGCTCCGCCTTCGGCGGGTAGTAGAAGCTCGCCACGCCGTGGCCGGAAACGCCCGAGAGCAGGTGCGAGTCGTAGTGGTTCTGCCCGCGCAGGAACTTGTAGTGATTCAGCTCCTCGGGGAGGTGAACCTTGTGACAGGCGCCGCAGAACTCTGATGTCGTGTGCAGAGGCTTGAGGAACGTCCGCTTGTGCAGCTCCGGCTTGGCCTTGACGAGCTGATGGTTGACGAAGCGGAGCACGCCGGAGTCCGAGAACGCGAAGGGATAGTGCTGGGGTTCCTCGATCGTGTAGTCGGCGTTGCCGCGCGGGCTGTTGATGTGGGTGATCGCGTGGCAGGAGGTGCAGGTGATCCCGGCATGGGCGGACGGCTGGTCCACATCGAACTCCGGATCGTCGAAGGCGCCCGAGAAGAAGACGACCGGGTCGTGGCAACCGGCGCAGAAGCGGGACGCCTGGACGTCGCCGGAGCGCTCGTACGCCTTGTCGCGCGTCTGCTGCACCGAGAAGCTGTACGCCGGGTTGTTGAAGGAGCTGAACCGGTGGGCGCTGTAGGCCCAGCGGCCGTGAATATCCTCGTGGCACTCCACGCAGTAGGCGTCGTTGCTCAGCGTGTGCTCCGGGATGAAACCGCCGCTCGCGGTGCGCGCCAGCGACGGGAAGAAGTACTGCTCGCCCGACGCCGGGCCCTCGACGTTCCAGGCCCGCGGATCCTGGAACTGAAGCACGAGGGCGACGCCGACCAGCACCACGGCCGCCGCGGCAACCCGGCCGCCGATCCGCCAGTTGATCCGCTTGCCCGCCAGCCGGTGGAGCACGAACAGCCAGGCCGCAACCAGCGGCGCGAGGACGTGCAGCCAGTAGGCGACGCCGCGGACGGCGGGATCGTTCACCGTGATCACGCCCTCGATCCGGGTCAGCACGATGCCGCTGAACAGGAGGACGACCGCTGTTCCGAACAGCGCGTAGCCGACCTTCACCGCGCGCCGGTTCGGTCGATTCCGGGCGTTGCGCATGTGCGCCAGACCGAACCAGATGACCGGCACGACGAACAGCCCGCCCACCGCCAGGTGGAGCAGGAACATGGAGATGTAGAACCAGTTCTGGTACGTCTCGCCGGTCGCCGCTTCGGCGACGCGCACCCCCGACAGGTAGAACGAGTTGACCGCCAGCAGGGCGAAGAGCCCGAAGACCACCCAGAGAAGCGGTTTCAGCCTCGGGCCGATCGCCGGTCGGTAGCGCCGGCGAGCGGGCCGCTTCCCGCCGCCCGCGGCCGTTGTCACTTGCTCGCTCCGGTCGCTCCTGTGAGCCGCCGCGGAACCCCGGAAGCGTCCTCGATCTCCTCGCCGACGAGCCTGTCGAGCGCCCGCAACAGCCGGAACGTCACGGCGTACCCCGCCCGGCGCACTCGCCTCGACGTCGGCTGGCCGGTGACCCGCACCGCGAAGGCGTAGCGGGGCGCCAGCTCCTCGTCCGAAGGGAAGAAGCCGACATAGTTCACATGGAACGGCTTGTCCGGGTCGCGCGCCGTACCCGTCTTCATCGCCACGCGAAGCCGCTTCGGCGCCACCCGGTTCGCCGTGCCGCCAGGCGACACGACGGCGCGCATCGACTCGTGGAGCACCGGCAGCCAGGACGGATCCAGCACCTGGACGCCCTGCCGGGGTCCGTCGCCGACCGGTGTCCGCGGCGAGATCCCCAGAAGCCCATCCGCCTGCAGGACGAAGCTCGGCTCGCGCCGGCGACCGTCGGAGAGGGTCGCCGCGAAGAGGGCCGCCCCCAACGGCGTGATCGAAGCCTCGTCCAGGCCAATCGAGAGATCGCCAAGTTGCTTGCCGGGCTGCCGGTATTCGTGCACCACGCCGACGGCGTTCCTCGGCACGGCGGCGCCCTGAGGGCCCCCGATCACGAAGCCGTAGCGTTCGTACTCCTCGACCAGCGCCCGGTCGCCGACATCGATCGCGAGCCTGGCGAAGGCGACGTTGCAGCTACTGGCCATCGCATGGGAAAGGCCCCGGAGCCGGCCGTTGATCGCGCTGCAGTAGAGCCGCTCACCGTCCATCAGCACCGAGCCGCGGCAGGTCATGTCGGCGATCTCCTGGTCGGGATCGAACCCGGCCCGCATCGCCGCCGTCGTCGTGATCAGTTTGGCGATCGAGGCTGGCTCCCGCGGGTCGAGGACGCTGTCGCCGTTCGACCGCCACCGGCGGCTCCGGCTGCGGTTGCTCACCGCGGCCAGGACGGCGCCCGAGGGGATCTCGACAATGGTGATCGCTCCCTCTTCGCGGCCCAGCGCCGTGTCCGCCGCCTCGCTCCAGGCCCGGTCGATCGTCAGCCGTAGCGCTCGCGCACCGGCGGCCTCGCTCATCGCCCCCGGTCCGGCGGCGGCCAGACCCGGAGGCTGAAGGGCGGGCGGCAGCAGGTGGGTCGCCAGTTCGACCGGCACGAGGCCCGCGGGCAGATCCTCCTCCAGCGTGAGCGACCGGTCGTCGCCGATCGATCCCAGCGGCCGACCCCGCCGGTCGAAGAGCAGTTGCTGTACGCCCGAGGCGTCGACCTGTTGCGCCCGGCGCAGACGCCGCTCGAACGCCGACGCGGGAGGCGGTTCCACCGGGGCCATGTCGGGCTCCGTTTCGCTCCCGGAGCCCTCCGCATCTTCCGCTGGCGCCTCCTCGTCGACTGCGCGGTTCAGCCCGAGTTCGACCTCGGCCGCGTCCAGCAGGGCGGGCGGCAGATGCGCCGCGTGATCCTCGTACAGCGCCGCGACGTCCCGCCAGCGCCCTTCGCCGGCCGCGTGCCGGGCGGCCAGGCTGAGCAGGTCGGGAGCCCGTTCCGCGAGTTCTCCGAAGTCCTGGCCGGCGATCGCCGCTTCCGCCAGACGAAGCTCCAGCCGCGCCTGTCCGACCTGCCGCTCTACCCGCCACGCCGAGAACGCCGCGACGACGAGAACAGCCAGCACCGCAGCCTGGACCCGGCGGCGCGGGAGCCACAGGCGACCCATCGCCCGTCTGCCGGCGCCTTCGCCGCTGCCGCGTTCAACGCTGTTGGGTGTACCGCTCATCTTCCAGCAGCGCAGCCGCCGAAATCAGAATACCAACTGCACCCACTCGCCATCGATTTCGGTGATCGTGGACCTGACGCCGGGCAGGATCTGCTCGGTCGCCAGCGTGGCTCGCCAGTCGTCCAGCTCCGCTTCCAGGCGGGCGACGATCTCCGGCTGCTCCTCCGCCAGGTTGTTGAGCTCGCCGACATCCGCTTCCAGGTCGTACAGGAGCGTGACCTGGCCGTGGGGCGAGTCCGTCGCCCAGCCGCCCTCCGGCGGCTGCAGGCGACCGTCCCCGCGCAGGTTCTCGGGGCGGAAGTCCGTCCGGTTCAGCTTGATCAGCTTGTACTGCGCGTCCCTGATCGCCAGGCTCGGCCCGGCCCGCCAGTACAGGTACTC
>JAJDZH010000235.1 GCA_022824725.1 Thermoanaerobaculia bacterium
GAGAGCATGGTCGACGAGTACTTCTACTCGGCGGACTCGGAACTGCTCGTCGTGCCCCAGGACGGGCGGCTCGTCTTCTGGACGGAGCTCGGCCGGATCGACCTCGAGCCGCGGGAGATCGCGATCCTGCCGCGCGGCATGGTCTTTCGCGTCGAGGTCACGGAGGGCCCGGCCCGGGGCTTCGTGTGCGAGAACTACGGCGCGAAGTTCGGCCTGCCCAACCGCGGGCCGATCGGCGCCAACTGCCTCGCCAACCCCCGCGACTTCAAGACCCCCGTGGCGGCCTTCGAGGACCGCGAGGTCCCGTCACGGCTGGTGGTCAAGTGGTGCGGCCGCTTTCACGCGACGGACATCGGCCAGTCGCCGCTCGACATCGTCGCCTGGCACGGCAACTACGCGCCCTCGAAGTACGACCTGGAGGCCTTCGCGCCGGTCGGCGCCGTTCTCTTCGACCATCCCGACCCTTCGATCTTCACGGTCCTGACCGCGCCGTCGGGCGTGCCGGGCACCGCCAACATCGACTTCGTGCTCTTCCGCGATCGCTGGAGCGTCGCCGAGCACACCTTCCGGCCGCCGTGGTACCACAAGAACATCATGTCCGAGCTGATGGGCAACATTTTCGGCATCTACGACGCCAAGCCCGAGGGCTTCGTGCCGGGCGGTCTGTCGCTGCACAACATGATGCTGCCCCACGGCCCGGACGCCGACGCCTTCGAGGCCGCGACCTCCGCCGAACTCGCGCCCAGGAAGCTGGAGAACACGATGAGCTTCATGTTCGAGACCCGCTTTCCGCAGCACCTGACCGAGTTCGCGGCCCGGGAGGCGCCGCTCCAGGACGACTACACGGACTGCTGGACGGGGCTCGAGAAGCGCTTCGATCCCGCGGACGGGGATTGACGGGATGACGGCAAGGGCATTCGCATCGGCGGGGGACCTCGCCGAGAAGCAGATCAGCTTCACCGAGGTCGGCGAGGGGCTGTGGGCCTTCACGGCGGAAGGCGACCCCAACTCCGGAGTGATCATCGGCGACGACTGCGTCATGGTGGTCGAGGCGCAGGCGACGCCGCTGCTCGCGAACAAGGTGATCGAGAAGGTGCGCTCGGTGACCGACAAGCCGATCACGCACCTGGTCCTCACTCACTACCACGCGGTGCGCGTGCTCGGGGCGTCGGCCTTCGACGCGCGGCAGGTCATCATGTCGGACGTCGCCCGCTCGATGGTCGCCGAGCGCGGCCAGGAGGACTGGGACAGCGAGTTCCAGCGCATGCCGCGGCTGTTCGAGGGCCACGAGTCGATCCCGGGCCTGACCTGGCCGACCACGACTTTCTCGGGCCGCATGACGGTCTACCTCGGCAACCGCCGGGTCGACATCCTGCAGGTGGGCCGCGCTCACACCGCCGGCGACGCCGTCATCCGGGTGCCGGACGAACAGGTGCTCTTCACCGGCGACATCGTCGAGTACCGCTCGGCCTGCTACTGCGGCGACGGCCACTTCCTCGACTGGGGCGGGACGCTCGACCGGATCGCCTCCTTCCGGCCAAGCGCGATCGCGCCCGGCCGCGGCGACGCGCTGGTCGGAGAGGAGATGGTCGCGGAAGCCATCGAGAGCACGCGCGACTTCGTCGATTCGACCTACGAGCCGACGGCGCGCGTCGCCGCTCGGGGCGGCACGCTGAAGGAGGCCTTCGAAGCCACCCGGGCCGTGTGCGATCCGAAGTTCTCCGACTACGCCATCTACGAGCACTGCCTGCCCTTCAACGTCGCGCGGGCGTACGACGAGGCGCGGGGGATCGACACGCCGCGCATCTGGACCGCGCAGCGCGACCTCGAGATGTGGGCGGCGCTGCAGGATTGAGGGTTTCCGAGACTCCGCTCTATCCGTACGAGCGGAGCCCCGACCAGGACGCCTCTACGCCGGCGCGCCACCCGGTGGTCGTGGTCGGAGCGGGGCCTGTCGGCCTGGCGGCGGCCATCGACCTGGCGCGCCGCGACATCTCCGTGGTCCTGCTCGACGACAACGACCGGGTCAGCCACGGCTCGCGCGCCATCTGCTTCGCGAAGAGGGCGCTGGAGATCTTCGACCGCCTCGGCTGCGGCGACGGGATCGTCGACCACAGCGTGACGTGGAGCCGCGGCAAGGTCTTCTTCCGCGACCGCCGCATCTACGAGTTCGATCTCCTGGCGGAGGAGGGTCACCGGCGTCCGGCCTTCATCAACCTCCAGCAGTACCGGCTCGAGGAGCTCCTGGTGAGGCGCCTCCGTGATCTTAGGTCGGAAGGCCGGCCCGTCGAGCTGCGGGGAGGCAGCCGGGTGACGAAGGTCGAGCCCGGCGCGGGCAGCGTGCTCCTGACCGTCGAGACCCCGGACGGTCCGTACCGGCTCGAGGCCGAGTGGGTCGTGGCCTGCGACGGCGCCGGCTCGACGGTACGCCGCGAACTCGGGCTCGACTTCGCCGGCCGCGTCTTCGAGGACAACTTCCTCATCGCCGACGTGACGATGAAGGCCGACTTTCCGACGGAGCGCTGGTTCTGGTTCGATCCGCCGTTCAATCGGGGTCAGTCGGCGCTGCTCCACAGGCAGCCGGAGGGAGTCTGGCGGATCGACCTGCAGCTCGGGCCGGGAATCGACAGGGAGGAGGAGCAGCGCCCCGAGAAGGTCGTTCCGCGGCTGCGCCAGATGCTCGGCGAAGACGTCGAGTTCGAGCTGGAGTGGATCTCGGTCTACACCTTTCAGTGCGCGCGGATCGAGCGCTTTCGCCACGGCCGGGTGCTCTTCGCCGGCGACGCGGCCCACCAGGTTTCGCCGTTCGGCGCGCGCGGAGCCAACAGCGGCCTCCAGGACGTCGACAACCTGGTGTGGAAGCTCGAACGCGTGCTGCGCGGCCGCTCGCCGGATTCGCTCCTCGACAGCTACGACGCCGAGCGCGTTCCGGCTGCCGACGAGAACATCCTGAACTCGACGCGCTCGACCGACTTCATCACTCCGAAGTCCGACGCGAGCCGGCTGTTCCGGGATGCCGTGCTGGATCTCGCGGAGACGCAGCCCATGGCGCGGCCCCTGGTGAACTCGGGACGGTTGTCGCTGCCCCATGTGTACGTCGACTCGCCGCTCCATAGCGCGGACAGGAGTGATCTTCCGGCGCGGACCCGGCCGGGCTCGCCCGCCGTCGACGCGCCGATCGACGACGGCTGGCTGCTGGGGCGGTTGGGCGACCGCTTCCAGCTGCTGGCCCTGGGCATCGACGTTCCGGGGGAGGAACCGGGCCTGGAAGTCATCAGCCTGCCTGCCGGACAGCACCCGTTGCTCGACGAGCGGTACCTGGGCGAAGCTCCCGGCGCTCTCTATCTTCTGCGCCCCGACCAGCACGTCGCCGCGCGCTTCACCGGCTACGACCCCGAACGGATCGCCGCCGCCTTCCGGCGGGCGAGCGGCCAGGAGACCGCCGACTCATGACCCGACTCCGGACCGAACCCAACATCTCCGACGGCGACGGCTTCTACCAGGAGCTCCTGGAGCTTCACCAGGGCCGATCGAAGGAAGAGAGCGACGCGCTCAACGCCCGCCTGATCCTGCTGCTCGCCAACCACATCGGCGATCGCGAAGTGCTGCGCGAGGCCATGCAGGCGGCGGCGCGCACGGCTCGCTAGCTTCGACTGGCGCTACTCGCCGCCGGCGGGCGATGTCTTCGCCACCTGCTCGAACAGCCACGGGCAATCGATGAAGGGGGGAGACTGGACGCCGCGCGAGGCGAGATCGATCCGGAAGTTGCGCGCCATCGTCCTGGCGTCGTCCGGCAGGTCGACCCAGTCGTGGCCCCAGAGGCTCGGGCCGTCGAACAACTCGACGGGCTGCCAGGTCTCCGGGTCGATGATCCGGCCGCCCCAGCCGTTCTCGACGAAGAAGCCGGAGGGCGTCCGGGCGTAGAAGGAGGTCATGAAGTCGTTGGTGTGCCGGCCGAGGGTGAAGCCCACCCGGTCTTCCGTCGCCCCGGCCAGGTCGTAGCCCTGGCCGACGTCATCGAGGGACTGGAACTCGACCATGAAGTGGTGGAAGCCCTTCTGCCCGGAGGCGATCATCGCCAGGCTGTGGTGGCGGCCGTTGACGTGCAGGAAGTGGATGGGGACGAGCGGCATGTTGCCGAAGTCGGTGAGCTCGAAGCCCAGGAGGTCGCGGTAGAAGGCCAGTTGCTTCTCGATGTCGGTGACGTGCAGGACCGCATGTCCCATGCCGAGCGGACCGGTCTTGAAGCCCGAGATCGTCCTGCCCGGCACGAACGGTTCGCTCGTGCGCATCGGCTTCCAGACCAGCTCGACGCGGTTCCCGTCCGGGTCGTGGCAGACGAGAAGACGCTCGACGAAGCGCCGGTCGGCGAGTTCGGAGCTTCCCCAGTCCACCTCGACGCCGGCCGCGTCCAGCTTCGTGGCGGAGCTTTCGAGATCGTCCTCGCCGGCAACCTCCCAGCCCATGAAGGAGAGCGTGTCGCCCGGTTCGTCGGAGACCAGCAGGCGCTGCTCGAAGTCGTCCATCCGGTAGGAGAGGGACTTGCCCCCGCGGTCGACCTGCTGCATGCCGAGCAGGTTGCAGGCGAAGTCG
>JAJDZH010000259.1 GCA_022824725.1 Thermoanaerobaculia bacterium
TCAGCGCACCGGAGACAGTACGGTGACGCCGCCGTCGACGACGAGCGCCTGGCCGGTGATGTAGCGGGCGTGTTCGGAAGCGAGGAAGACGACCGCGCGCCCGATGTCCCAGCCGGTCCCTTCGATCCGCAGCGCCGAGGAGTTCTTGCGCCGTTCGCGGATCTCCGGCGTCATCGTCGGGCGCTGGACCATCGGGGTCCAGACCGGCCCCGGGAGCACGACGTTCACCCGGATCCCGTCCCCGGCGTGGTCGACGGCCATCGCCCTGGTCAGGGACACGACCGCGCCCTTCGACGCGGAGTACGGGGTGAGCCCCTTGGGGCGGATCGCGGAGATCGAGCTGATGTTGACGATCGAGCCGCCGCCCGCCTCCTGCATCGACGGAATCAGGGCGCGGGACACCTGGACCATCGACCGGACGTTGACCTTCATCACCCGGTCCCAGAAGTCCGGTTCGGTGTCGAGGACGGTGCCAGGCGCGCCGATGCCGACGTTGTTGATCAGCACGGTCGGCGGCGCGGACCCTTCCCGCGCGAAGGCCGCCAGGTCCGCGCAGTCTTCTTCGCTCGTCACGTCCCCGATGAAGAGCCGAGCGGCGCCGCCCTCGTTCTCGATCATCTCGACCGTGCCGCGGCCCGCTTCCTCATTGAGATCCACAACGACGACCTCGGCGCCAGCGCGGGCCAGGAGGATCGCGGTGGCGCGGCCGTTGCCGATCCCATCGCCTCTCGCTCCGCCGCCGGTTACGACTGCCGTCCGGCCACTGAAGTCGATCCGATCCCCGGTCGAGGGTGTCTTCTCCAAGCGCGTGTTCATCGATCCAGCACCTCCATCGTCGCCGCTTCGCGGCGCGTTCCCTGGCCGCCTGCGGCGGCGGCCGGCGCGCCGGCGCACCCAGTGGGTGCCCTACGGTAGCGGGAACTCCTTCAGTCAAGCGCATCGAGGAAGCGGAGAGCGTCGGCCACGGACGCCTCGGTCGCCTCCTCCATGATCATGTGGCCGGCGCCGGGATAGACCTCCAGCGTGCTCCGGGACAGCCCGGCGTGGAACTTCTCCCCGACCGCCGGCGGCACCAGCGGATCCTGCTCTCCAATCTGCAGGAGGACCGGCATCTCGAGCTCACCGAGCCGGGGTTCGAGGTCGCGCGGATCGTGCATGACGGCGGCGTACTGGCGGAACATCAGCGCGACCGCGTACCGGCTGCCCTCGTGGCGGAGGATCCGGCCGAACCGCGCCGCAAACTCCGGGGTCACCAGTTCGTCGCGCGCCATCATGTACTTGAGCGTCTCGCCGACGACCCAGGGACTGCCAACCTTGACCAGCAGGCGGTCCAGCGGGGAGAGCTCGATCTCGCCGAGCGCGGTTTCGGTCGGCTCCGCGTCCGGGTCGATGAAGACGCCGTTCACGTCGTATCCCTCGTCGCCCGGGACGCCTTCCGGGCCGATCAGGATCAGGGACCCGACCTGGTCCGGGTGCTCCGTGTCGACCTCCCGGCTCACGGCCTCACGGCCGCTCCGACGGCGACCACAAGCACGAGCAGTCCGGCCAGGCTCAGGGCGATGATCTTGAGCCAGCGTCTGAGGCGTCCGGGTCGAGCCGGCGGACTGGCCGCGCTTTCCGGGTTCGCGTTCACCGGTCCAGCACCTCTTCCCTGCACTCGAAGCTCGCCGCGTCGCTGAGGTCGCCGCGGCCGGAGTGGATCGCGACCCGCGGGTAGCGGCAGATGGGCCGCGACTCGACGATCTCCCCGTCCACGCCGCGGCGCGCGCCGTCAAGGGTCTCGGGCGCGACGCCTTCCTCCACCCAACGGACGACGGCGGCGAAGGGGTTGTCGGGGGCAAAACCCGGGCCGCTGCGGCAGTGCTCGACGCCCGGCGCCAGGAAGAGGCGCAGGAAGTCGCCCGGATCGCCCATGCGCTCCTGGACGCCCTCGAACCAGTCGACCGTCCCCTGGGCGTAGATCAGGGAGTCGTCCCAGCCGTGCCAGACGATCGCCTTGCCGCCGCGGTCGCGGAAGCCGGACAGGTCCGTGCGGTCCGTGCCGAAGACGCGACCGAACTCCTCCACGGACTGGTCCCAGTAGTGCTCGTAGGAGGCATGGTTCAGCCCGGTCCAGTCGAAGTCCGGGTCGCGGGCCAGGAAGTAGCGAAACCAGTCGAGGGTGATCCGCATGGGCCGGCCGGCCGGCGGGTCGCCGGCGGTGCCGGAGAGCGAGAGGAAGTTCGTCCCGGGCGCCAGGCCGTACCAGAGGAAGGAGCCGTCACGCCGGCGCGGGCCTTCGATGATCTTCTGGATGACGGCGACGTCCAATTCGCTGATCGGGCCGCAGTCCCCGTTCCCGGCATCGGCGCCGAGAAGCTCCCCGGGATCGAACGGACACTGCCGCGGCTCGGGAATCACGCCGTCGGCCACACCGTCCTGGAGATCGCAGGCTTCGACGGCCTTGGCCTGGGCGAGCCGGAAGGCGCACGGGCGTACGAAGTGATTCGCCTCCAGCATGACGAGCTGTCCCCACATCTGGGCCACGTGCAGCCGGTCCCAGTTGATCGCCGGTGCGCCGGAGAGCACGCCGTCGTAGTCGTCCGGGTAGCGCTGGACCTCCATCAGCCCCTGGCGGCCGCCGGTCGAGCAGCCGCGGAAGTAGGCGTAGCCGGGGGCTCTGCCGTAGAAGGCCGCCGTCAGTTCCTTGCCGACCCGGGTCATCGCGTGGATGCCGAGGTAGGCGTTGTCCCGGATCAGCATCCACTCGAGGGCGCCGTCCGGTCCGAGGGCGAAGCTGCCGCTCGCACCCTCGTGGCCGGTGTCGGTGGCCGCCGCCGCGAAACCCTCCCGAACGGCGCCGGGGAGGGAACGCGGACT
>JAJDZH010000381.1 GCA_022824725.1 Thermoanaerobaculia bacterium
GACGAGGGCGAGGAGGTGCCGGCGGGCGAGCCGGGGACGATCTTCTTTGAACCGCCCGAGGATGCGGATCTGTTCGAGTACCACGGCGACCGGGAGAAGACGCTCGGCTCGCGTCATCCGCGCCACGCCCGCTGGAGCACCCTGGGCGACGTCGGCTATCTGGACGAGGACGGCTACGTGTTCCTCACCGACCGCAAGGCGTTCATGATCATCTCGGGCGGCGTCAACATCTATCCGCAGGAGATCGAGGACGCTCTCATCCTCCATCCGAAGGTGGCCGACGTGGCGGTGATCGGCGTGCCGAACGAGGACCTGGGCGAAGAGGTCAAGGCGGTCGTCCAGTTGATGCCCGGTTTCGACGAGAGCCCGGACCTTGCCGAGGAGCTTCTGGTCTACGTCCGCGAGCACGTCGCGCACTACAAGGCGCCGAAGTCGATCGACTTCGAGGAACAGCTCCCACGGCTTCCCACCGGCAAGCTCTACAAGCGCCTGCTGCGCGATCGCTACTGGACTGGCCGTACGTCGCGGATCGTCTGAGTCCGGAGAGGCGCGGCATGGCCCGTTCCCGGCTCATCCCGATCGCTGACGAACTGGCCCGGGCGGTCGACGCGCTCGGCTTCGGCCCGCCGGTCGCCCACGTCTACAACCCGCTGGTCCACGCCCGCGCGGCCCACCATGCCTACCTGAACCTGGCCGGCGACCGGCCCGGCAGGGTGGTCCTCCTGGGTATGAACCCGGGCCCCTGGGGAATGACCCAGACCGGCGTGCCGTTCGGCGAGGTCGCCCACGTGCGGGACTGGCTCGGCATCGACGCTCCGGTGGAGCCGCCTGCCGTTCAGCACCCGAAACGGCCGATCCTCGGCTTCGACTGCCGGCGGAGCGAGGTCAGCGGCCGGCGGGTCTGGGGCTGGGCGAAGCGGCGCTTCGGGAACCCGGAGGCGTTCTTCCAGCGCTTCGTCATCTGGAACTACTGCCCGCTGGCGTTCCTCCTGGAGAGTGGTGCGAACCTGACACCGGACCGCTTGGCCGCGCGCGAGAAGGCGCCTCTCTTCGAGGCCTGTGACCGCGCCTTGCTGCGGGCGGCCCAGGTGCTGGAGCCGCGACTCGTGGTCGGTGTCGGCGCCTTCGCCGAGAACCGGGCGCGGCGAGCGCTCGCGGAAGCCGGCGTGCCGATCGGCAGGATGCTGCACCCGAGTCCGGCCAGCCCCGCCGCCAACCGCGGCTGGGAGGCGCAGGCGGAACGGGATCTCTGCGCCCTGGGCGTGGAGCTCCAAGCCTAGGCAATACTGCCCACTGGGTGCGCCGGCGCCCTCGCCGGCAACCGGCGCGAAGCGCCGGGCTCTGGATCCGCTGCTAGGCGCTGTCGCGCGGCTTGACGATGGCGTCGTCGATGGCCAGGACGATCGCGTCGTGGATCGCCGGCCGGAGCCTGCGGATCGCGATGTTGTCGCGGGTCGGGTGGACCCGGTTCGTCAGCAGGACGACGATGAGCTCCAGTTCCGGGTCGATCCAGAGGGACGTGCCGGTGAAGCCGGTGTGGCCGTAGGAGCGGGCCGAGAAGTAGCGGCCGGCGGAGCTGGGGTCGGACGGCGTGTCCCAGCCCAACGCCCGGCTGCTGCCTGCCACGAGTTCGGCGCGACGGGTGAAGAGGGCGACCGTCTCGGCGCTGGCCAGCCGGTGGCCTGCGTAGACGCCTCCGTTCAGCATCGCCTGCGCGAACGCCGCGACGTCGCGCGCGGTGCCGAACAGGCCGGCGTGGGGCGCCACGCCCCCCAGTGCGTGGGTGTTCTCGTCGTGGACTTCGCCGTGGGGGAGCCGCCCGCGCCAGTCGTCGGGTTCCGTCGGAGCGATCCGATCGCGAAGAGCGGGATCGGGGAGGTAGCCGGTGTCCCGTAGCCCCAGCGGATCGAGGATTTCCTCCTGGACGAGGTCGTCGAGAGGCCGGCCGGCCCGGCGCTCCAGGATCTCCCCGAGCAGCAGCACGCCGAGGTCCGAGTAGATCGCCCGTTCGCGGGCCCCGACCTCCATTTCGGTGGCGGCGATGTGTTCGACGTACCGGCGGCGGGCCTCGTCCCGGCCGAGACCTTCCCCCAGCTCCCGGAACAGCTCGCTGCAGCAGGGCAGGCCGCTCGAGTGGGCGAGCAGGTCCCTCAGGGTCGCGTTTCCGACCGGCCGTCCTTTGAGCTCCGGCAGGTAGGCGGCGGCGATGGCGTCGAGGTCGAGCGCGCCGGACTCGACCCGGCGCATCATCAGCGTCGTCGTCGCGATGACCTTGGTCAGGGAGGCCAGGTCGTAGATCGTCGAAGGGGTGACCGCGGGAGCATCGTCCTCCCAGGTCAGGCGGCCGGCGGCCCGTTCGAGCACGATGGCGCCGCGGCGCGCGACCAGCAGCACGCCGCCCGGAGTGACTCCCTCGGCCACGGCCTTCTCCAGCAGGGCGGCGGCCTGCTGGAGTCGCTCCGGGTCGAAGCCGGCAGCGGCGGGCGGAGCGTTGCGAAGCACGGGGGCCGCCTGTGACGGGTATGCCGGCGTCGGTGGAGACAAGGGCGCCGTTGGTCGGGACGATTGACAGGCGGAAACGGCCGCGAGAAGCAGGACGACCGCCAGGAGCGAAGCCGACCGTGCGTTGGTGAGTTCCCGCACGGGGTCCATGGCGGGCGAAGAAGGCAACGCGGTCAGGATAGGAGCTGGCGGGGTCGAACGCAACGCATCGGCTCCCGGTGCGGAGCCTGCCTGACGGCCGGCGCGTTCCTCCGGCCGCCTTCGGCGGCAGCCGGCGAGGGCGCCGGCGCACCCAGTGGGGGACGACTCCGTGTCGCGCGGTTGCTATCCTGACGCCCTCGCAGGAAACGAGGGCAAGCTACAGGAGGAGGTTCGGCGATGAAGAGTTCCCTGGTCGGATGGGCCATCTTGAGCGTGGCGCTGGTCGCGGGTTGCGGCTATGGCGGCGACAGCGAGGAAGCCGAGACGATGATGGAGGAGGCAACGGAGGAGATGGAGAGCGACGGCAGGGTGTTGCGGAACGACCCGGCAATGGACGACCTGGTGCCCATGGGCGCCGTGGTCGAGAAGGTGGCGGACGGCTTCACGTTCACAGAGGGGCCGGTGTGGGTGCCCGGTGAGCCCGACCGGCTCTACTTCAGCGACATCCCGGCCAACACGGTCTATCGCTGGTCGGAGAGTGAGGGGACGGTGGTCTTCCTGCAGCCCGTGTTGCCCGAGGACGCCGGCACCGGCGGCACCGGCGGATCCAACGGGCTGGCGCTGCACCCGGACGGCCGCCTCGTTCTCTGCGAGCATGGCAACCGAGTGGTGTCGGCGATGGAGCTCGACGGCGAGCGGACGACGCTGGCCGGCAGCTACGACGGCAAGCGGCTGAACAGCCCGAACGACATCGTGTTCCACTCGAGCGGCGCCGCCTTCTTCACCGATCCGCCCTACGGTCTGCCGAACCAGTCCGAGAACAAGGAGCAGGACCACAACGGCATCTACCGCCTGGACCCGGACGGCACGGTGACCCTGCTCGAGACCGGCCAGACCCGCCCCAACGGCCTGGGACTGTCGCCGGACGAGAAGACTCTCTACGTGGCGAACTCGGACGCGCCGCCCAACCGGTACTGGAAGAAGTACGCGGTGAACGACGACCTCACCCTGGGCGAGGGCGAGATGTTCTTCGACGCCAGCGACATGGAAGCGCCCGGCGCACCGGACGGCCTGGCC
Organism: Thermoanaerobaculia bacterium; assembly: GCA_022824725.1. Lineage (GTDB taxonomy): Bacteria > Acidobacteriota > Thermoanaerobaculia > Multivoradales > Multivoraceae > Multivorans. Next base: position 3,721 of record JAJDZH010000381.1, read on the forward strand.
GTCGACGTGGACGGCAACGTCTTCGCGACCGGCCCGGGCGGCGTGATGGTGTTCGCGCCAGACGGCCGCCACCTGGGGATCATCGCGCCGGCCGAACTGCCCGCGAACACCGCCTTCGGCGGCGACGGCAGCACGCTCTACATGACGGCGCGCACGGGGCTCTACCGCGTCACGACGAGCACCCGGGGTCTCGTATACCGGGGCGAGTGAACCACTCGTAGGCCTGCATGGGCCTCGGCGGCAGCTTCGGCCTTGCCGACTGGCTGATTCTCCTGGCGCTGTTCGCCGCCATCACGGTGATGGCGCGCTCGCTGTCGCGGCGGCAGAAGACCGAGCGCGACTACTTCGGCGGGGCCCGGAACCTCCCCTGGTACGCGGTGGCGGCCTCCCTGGTCGCGACCGAGATCAGCGCGGTCACCTACATCAGCCTGCCCTCGATCGTCCATCGGCCGGGGGGCGACCTGACCTACCTGCAGATCGGGCTGTTCGGCTATCTCGCGGCCCGGTTACTGGTGGCGTGGCTGCTCGTTCCCGCCTACTACCGCTACGACGTGATGAGTCCCTACGACCTGATCGAGCGGCGGCTGGGCGCCGCGGGCGCCTCGGTGCGACGGACGGCGACCGGCATGTTCTGGCTCGGAGGGGTCCTGGCCCAGTCCGCGCGGGTCTACCTTTCCGCCGTCGTCCTGGGCGTCCTGCTCCACCGGGAACTGGGATGGCTGGAACGCACGACCGGCGTGCCGCCCCATGTGGCCGCGGTGGCGGCGGTGGTGGTCATCGCCGTGATCTGGACCTGGCTCGGCGGCATCGCCGCGGTGGTCTGGACGGACGTCGTGCTCTTCCTGCTGTTCGTGGCCGGCGTCGCGGTCAGCCTGGGCGTCGTGGCGCGGGAGCTCGAGGGGGGCATGGCGCCGGCCATTGCCGACGCCTGGAGCGCGGGGAAGTTCACGCTGTTCGACTTGTCGGCCTCCCTCACCGCGCCGTACACGCTCTGGGCGGCGCTGATCGGCGCCACGATCGGCGGCGTTGCCGCCTTCGGCACGGACCAGTTGATGGCGCAGCGCCTCTTCTGCTGCCGCAGCGCGCGGGACGCTCAACTCGCGGTGACCGCCAGCGGCGTCTCCGTGCTCGTCTCCCTCTCGTTCGCTTTCGTCGGGATCGGTTTGTGGGCCTACTACGAGCAGGCGCCGCTTGCAGGCGTCGCGGCCGAGATCGTGGCCGAGCAGCCGGACCGGATCTTCGCCGTCTTCGCGGTCGAGGCGGTGGCCGTTGGCCTGAAGGCCCTGGTCGTGGCCGGCGCGCTGGCGGCCGCGGTTTCCAGCCTCGACTCGATCCTCGCGGCGCTCGCGCAGACGACGTCCGCGCTCCTGCGCTCCCGCACGCGCCCCGGCAACGGCGTGCGCTTGCCGCGGCTGCTCGTGCTCGGCTGGGGCCTCGTGCTCGGCCTGACTTCGCTCTCGATGGACACGGTCGCGGCCCGCTACGACGCGCTGCTCGACCTCGCCCTGGCGATGGCCGGGTACACCGGAGGCGCTCTGCTGGCGGCCGTGGCTCTGTCCCTGGCGCCGTTCGGCCGCGACGGACGGGGCTTCCTCTGGTCCGGGCCGCTGTCGGCGCTCGCCGTCTTCGCGGCGGTGTGGCACCAGCCGGCGGCGGGCTGGATCTGCCTGCTCGGATGCGTCGTGCTGCTTGGGACCTGGTTGCGCATGGACGGCCGCGGCCGCCTGGGCGCCAGCCTTCTCCTGGCGATGGGCGCCGGCGGCGTACTGGCCCTATGGGGCCGGGCGGAGGGTCCCGGCGGCGAGATTCTGGCCTGGCCGTGGTACGTGCCGCTGGGCGCCGTGGTTGCCTGGCTGTGGGGGTTGGGTCTGAGTGGCAGGACGGAGGAGCCGGCCTCCGGCCGGCGCGTTTCACTTCCGCCTCCAGCGGCGGCCGGCGAGGGCGCCGGCGCACCGAGTGGGGAGCCGTCCGGGGTTCTTGCTAGCGTGGCGCCATGAGCGGGAAGGAGGGCGCCACGCGGAGGCAGGTGATGGCCGCGGCGGGCGCGCTGGGAGCGGCTGCGGTGGCCGGCTCGGCTTGCGCCCCCTCGGGCCGTGACACGGACCGGCGGGAAGACGACCGGCCAGCAGCGCCGGTCGATGGCTTCGAACTCGAAGAGGCCACCATCGCCGATCTGGGCCGTCGGATGGCGGACGGCGAGCGGACGAGCGCCCAGATCACCAGGCTCTACCTCGACCGCATCGAGGCCCTCGACGGTCAGGGGCCGACGCTGCGCTCCGTCATCGAGACGAACCCGGACGCCCTCGGGATCGCGGAAGAACTCGACCGCGAGCGCGCCGCCGGAAACGTGCGCGGTCCGCTGCACGGCGTTCCCATCCTGCTCAAGGACAACATCGCGACCGCCGACCGCACGACGACCACCGCCGGTTCGCTGGCCCTCGAAGGGTCCATCCCGCCTCGGGATGCCTTCGTCGCGGCGCAACTCCGGCGTGCGGGCGCCGTTCTTCTCGGCAAGGCGAACCTGAGCGAGTGGGCCAACTTCCGCTCCAACCGGTCGAGTTCGGGCTGGAGCGCGCGTGGCGGACAGTGTCGGAATCCCTACGTTCTCAGCCGCAATCCGTGCGGTTCGAGTTCCGGTTCGGGCGCGGCGACGTCGGCGAACCTCTGCGCCGCGGCGGTCGGCACGGAGACCGACGGCTCGATCATCTGCCCGTCGTCGGCGAACGGCGTCGTCGGCATCAAGCCGACCGTCGGTCTCGTCAGTCGTAGCGGCATCGTGCCGATTTCCGCGGTGCAGGACACGGCCGGTCCGATGGCGCGCACGGTCGCCGACGCAGCCGCGCTGCTCAGCGGCATGACGGGACGGGATCCGCGGGACGAAGCGACCACTGATTCGCCTGTTCCGACGGATCTGGGTCGCCACCTCGAGGAGTCGGGCGCGGCCGACCTGAGCGATCTTCGCATCGGCGTCGGCCGCCAGTTCTTCGATCGCGACGGCCGGGTCGACGCGGTGATGGAGGAGGCGATCGAGACGCTCCGGAGCCTGGCCGTCGAGATCGTCGACCCCGTCGAGATCGCCCATCGCCAGGAGGTGGGACGGCACGAGTACGAAGCGATGCTCTACGAGTTCAAGGCCGGTCTGAACGCGTACCTGGCCGAACTCGGTGACGGAGCTCCGGCCGCCTCACTCGCCGACGTCATCGCATTCAACGAGGCGAACGCGGAACGCGAGATGCCCTTCTTCGGCCAGGAGATCCTGATCGAGGCGGAAGGCAAGGGGCCGCTGACCGAAGCCGCCTACCGGACGGCGCGCGAGACGGCGAGCCGCCTGTCCCGCGACGAGGGTCTCGATGCGACGCTAGCCCGGCATCGTCTCGACGCCATCCTGGGGCCGAGCGGCGGCCCGGCCTGGGTGACCGACCTCGTCCATGGCGACACCTTCTCGGTCGGCAGCTCGGGCGCGGCGGCGGTCGCCGGCTACCCGAACGTCACCGTCCCGGCCGGCCACGTCCACGGCCTGCCGGTGGGCGTCTCGTTCTTCGGCGCGGCCTGGAGCGAGCCGACGCTGATTCGCATCGCCTGGGCCTTCGAGCAGGCC
>JAJDZH010000400.1 GCA_022824725.1 Thermoanaerobaculia bacterium
CTGATCGGCCTGGAGCGCTCGACCACCGCCGGCCACGTGGCCAGAGCCACGGTCGAATCGATGGCCTACCAGAGTCTCGACGTCGTCCGCGCCATGGAGGCGGACGCCGGGTCCGGCATGAGCGGCCTGCGGGTCGACGGCGGCGCGGCGGTCAACGACGACCTGATGCAGTTCCAGGCCGACCTGCTGGGCACGCGTGTCCAGCGGCCCGTGGTCGCGGAGACGACGGCGCTGGGGGCCGCCTACCTCGCCGGACTGGCAACCGGCGTCTGGTCCGACCAGGACGACGTGACCCGAAATTGGGCGCTCGACCGCGAGTTCGAGCCGTCGTCCTCGCCGGCCGAGCAGGAGCTCCTGGCCACCGGCTGGCGTCGCGCCGTCGAGAGATCCCGGGGCTGGGTCTAAGCCCTGAGGCCGCGCTGCGGTACGCTCTCGCACCGCCAACGAACCACCACGGATCCGGAGAACTCCATGACCGATGTAGCCGCCCGCCCCCGCCTCACCGTCGACATCGAAGCCGGCGTCGCCGACGTGCGTCTCGACCGCGCGGACAAGCTGAACGCGCTGGACGGCGCGATGTTCGACGCCCTGGGCAGCACCGCCCGCGAGCTGGCCGAAGACTCGTCCGTGCGCGCGGTCGTGCTCTCGGGCAACGGCCGCGCCTTCTGCGCCGGCCTCGACTTCGGCAGCTTCCGCGCGATGCAGCAGAACGCGGGAAGCAGTTCGTCGTCGCGCGAACTGGTGGAGCGCAGCGACGACAACCCCGCCAACCGAGCCCAGTTCGCGGTCTGGGGCTGGCACGCGATGCCCGTTCCGGTCATCGCGGCGATTCACGGCGTGGCCTACGGCGGCGGCTTCCAGCTCGCGGTCGGCGCCGATCTGCGCGTCGTCCACCCGGAAGCCAGACTCTCCGTGCGCGAGATCGTCTGGGGCCTGATCCCCGACATGGCCGGCCCGCAACTGTTGCAGCACCTGGTGCGCTCCGACATCGCCAAGGAGCTGACGTTCACCGGCCGCGTGATCAGCGGCGTCGAAGCCGCCGAACTCGGCCTCGCCACCCGGCTCTCCGAACAGCCGCTCGACGACGCTCTCGCCCTCGCGCGCGAGATCGCCGGCAACTCGCCGCACGCGATCCGCGCCGCCAAGCAGGTGCTCGACACCGCCCCGACGGTCAGCGTCCGCGAAGGTCTCGAAACCGAGGAGCGGCTGCAGGTCGGCCTGATCGGTTCACCGAATCAGGTCGAGGCGGTCACCGCGAACATGCAGAAGCGGGCGCCCAACTTCGCCGACGTCGACTGAGGCGCCGAGGCAACCCGACGCCGGCCGCTACTCCTGGTGCCAGCCGTGACTGCCCTGGAGCAGCGCACGCTGGGAGTCGAAGGGATCGTCGCCGGCCTCCGGCTCGACGCGGCTGTAGCCACCGTCCGGCTCGAGCCGCCGGCAGTTCGCCGTGTCGACGAGGTGCGGCGCCAGGATGTCCCTGAGCGCCGCCTGGCGCAGGCCCGGATCGAGGATCGGACACAGCAGTTCGACGCGGCCATTCAGGTTGCGCGGCATCAGGTCGGCGCTGCCCGTGAACAGCTCCTCGTCTCCGCCGTTCCGGAAGTAGTAGAGCCGCGAGTGTTCCAGGAAGCGCCCGACGATCGAGGTCACGGAGATGTTCTCGGACAGGCCCGGCACGCCCGGACGCAGGCAGCAGATTCCCCGCACCTGCAGCAGCACCTCGACGCCGGCTTGTGAGGCCCGATACAGCGCGTCGATGCACTCGCGGTCGACCAGCGAGTTCATCTTGAAGATCAGGCGGCCGTCTCCGCGCAGGCGGTGCCCTTCGATCTCCCGGTCGATCCGCCGGATGAGCTCCCGCCGCATCTGGTCGGGCGCGACCAGCAGGCGACTGTAGCGCTCCTCGCGGACGTAGCCGGTAATCGCGTTGAACAGCTTGGCCACGTCCGAGGCGATCTCCGCGTCGTCGGTCAGGAGCCCGATGTCCGTGTAGATGCGGGCCGTGACCGGGTTGTAGTTGCCCGTCGCGACGTGGACGTACGAATGGAGCTTGCCCGCCTCCCGCCTCACCACGAGACACATCTTGGCGTGGGTCTTGAGCCCCATCACGCCGTACACCACATGAACGCCGGCGGCTTCCAGCGCCCGCGCCCAGCCGATGTTGTACTCCTCGTCGAAGCGGGCCTTCAACTCGACCAGGACCGAGACCTGCTTGCCCTTCTCGCGCGCCTCCATCAGGGCCTCGACGACGGGCGAGTTGGCCCCCACGCGGTAGAGCGTCTGCTTGATCGCGATCACGTCCGGGTCGGCCGCCGCCTCCTGCAGCAGCCGGACGACCGGGGAGAAGCTGTCGTAGGGGTGGTACAGAAGGTGATCGCGCCGGCGGATCGCCTCGAACAGGGACTCGTCGCTCCTGAGCGCGGCGTGGCGCACGGGCCGGATGGCGCTGTCGCGGAGTTCCGGACGGTCGAGGAAGGCGATCTCGCTCAGGTCGGCAAAGCCCAGCGGCGACGGCAAAGTGTCGACCTGGAAGCGCGCCAGCCCCATGTTCCGTTCGAGGATCGCCCGGATGCGCTTCGGCATGTCCTCGCGTACCTCCAGGCGCACGACCGAGCCGAAGTGCCTCTGCCCGACGACCTCGACGATCGCGGTCAGCAGGTCGCCCGCCTCGTCTTCCTCGACCTCAAGGTCGGCGTCACGCGTGACCCGGAAAGTGTACGCGGCCGCGATTTCGAAGCCGGGGAACAGCAGGTCGAGATTGGCCGCGATCAGTTCCTCGATCCAGACGAACTTGCCCCGCCCCGAGTCGAGTCCGAGTTCGTCGCGGCCGCTTCCCGGCGCCCGCACCAGCCGTGGCAGCACCTGGGGAACCTTGACCCGGGCGAAGCGCTCGCCCTGGCTTCCGTCCCTGATCACCACGGCCAGGTTCAGGCTGAGGTTCGAGACGTGGGGGAAGGGATGGCTCGGATCGAACGCCAGCGGCGTCAGGACGGGGAAGATGTCGCGCTTGAAGTACGTCCGTAGCTTCCGCTTCTTCTTCGCCGAGAGGTCGTCGTAGGAGACGATCTCGATCCCTTCGTCCTTGAGCTGGGGCAGCAGGTCCTCGTGCCAGCAGCGATAGGCCTGCCGGCGCTCCCGCTCCAGGTGGGAACGGATGCCCGCCAACTGCTCGGACGGCGTCATCGCGTCCGGCGGCGCCTCAAGCGCGCCCCGTTCGAGCTGCCGCACCAGGCCCGCGACGCGGACCATGAAGAACTCGTCCAGGTTGCTGCCGTAGATCGAGAGGAACTTGACCTGCTCGAGCAGCGGATGCCGGGAATCGCGCGCCTCCTCGAGAACCCGGCTGTTGAACTGGAGCCAGCTCAGTTCGCGGTTGTTGTAGTGCTCGGGAAGACCGGGCTCGATGGCCGGTGCAAGCCGCCTGGGACGCGGGTCCGGCTCCCCCTCCACGGGCTCGGCCGGCGCCGTCGCAGTCGACGGCTCCATCAGATCTTCAGCGGCTGCAGTCTCCGGATAGGCCACGGTAACCGCTGATTCTACACCGTTTCCGGCTTGCTCGGGTCACTCGGAGGGACGCCGCCTCACCACCACGAAGGTCACGTCGTCGGCCGGAACTCCCTGTGGGGAGAGTTCCTCAACCCAGCTCTCGAACTCGGCGACCGCTTCCTGCGCCGGGCGCTGGCCGACCTCACGCCAACGACTCGCAACTGCCGGATAGCCCACCGGCTCGCCACTCGCATCCAGCATCTCGGGCAAGCCGTCGCTCATCAGGAGCGCCGAGTCGCCCGGTCCGAAGCGCACCCGGTGTCGCTCGTACGACGCAACGGCCAGGGTGCCGAGCGGCACGCCGGAACTCATGATCTCCTCGACCTCTCCCAAAGGACAACGGCTGATCAGCACCGGCGGCATCCCCGCGGAAGCCAGGTCGAGGACCCCCTCCCGATAGCGCGCGAGCACCAGGGCCATCGCGCGGCGGCCCAGCTTCATCGAGCGGATCCACGCCGTCGCGCGGGACAGGAAGTCGGCAAGGTCGAGAGCCGGGTCGGCCGACGCGAGCAGCGTCTTGACCACGGTCACCATCGTGCCGGCGCGCGCCCCGTGGCCGGTCGCGTCACCGACCGCGATCGTCAGCGAACCGTCCTGCCCGGGCCGGCTGAAGTCGTAGTAGTCGCCCCCGACCTCCGAGGCCGTGCGCAGAAACACGGCGATCTCGAGGTCGGGGTGCTCAGGGAGGGCAGCGGGCAGCAGCGAGAGCTGGAACCTCCGCGCCTCCTCGAGTTCGCTGGTCTGCCGCTCGTTCTCCGCCTCCAGCAGGCGCCGATCAACCTCCTGCTGGCGCCGATGCCGTTCCTGCTCGAGCAACTGGCGCCGGCTCTTCTCCTGGTCGCGCGCCATGCGGTTGAACGCCTCGCCCAGCTTGCCGACCTCGTCCCGCCCGCCGAGTCGCGCCCGCGCCGCCGCATCGCCGCGGGCCAGACGATCGACCTGCCTGGTCAGGTGGCTCAGCCGGCGCGTGAGGCGATTCGCGAGAGGCGCCGCGGCAAGCAACGACAGACTCATCAGGCCGACACCGACACCGAAGTTCCGCAAGGCCGCTCGACGCATCCCGGCAAGCGACGGGCCAATCGGCCGGGCGATGCCGTAGAGCAGTTCGCCGACCGCAGCCGTCTGGGTGGCGATGACCCATTCGCTCATCCTTCCGCAGGCCTCGATGTCTCCCGCCGCCAGTGAATCGACGAGCAGCCGGCCACCGGCGCAGGGTACCTCCCGCAGCACGTCCAGATCCTCCGGGAGGGCGGTGAAGATCTCGCCGGCGGCATCCAGGGCGAACGGGACCGAGCCGCCACGTCGCGGAATGCGCCGGAGAACGGTGTGCAACAGTCGTTCAGGCCGGACGCCGGCGTGGACCTCTCCCACCACGCGTTCGTCACGGTGCACGGCAACCGACAAGGGACCCCCGAAGATGCGGTTCATCCGCTCGTACTCCCGCGCGGGTTCGACCGCCGGCTCACTCTCGACACCGGGTCCGATCCCTGCCTGGGGGTCCGCCCGAGCCGGCGACCCGTCCCGGTCCCGACCTCCGGGCCGAGACCAGGCAAACCGTCTCCTTTCCCGCTCGCGCCGGCGCGGATCGTCAGCGGCGGCCGACTCCCGCATACCGTCGACGAAATCCGGGATGCCGGCGGGCACGAACTCGAGCGAATCCACGAAGTCCGCGTTCGGCCCCAGGCTCGCCAGCAACTGGTCGATCAGGGCCTCCCGGTCGACATACTGAGGGTCGTCGAAGGCCAGCA
>JAJDZH010000310.1 GCA_022824725.1 Thermoanaerobaculia bacterium
CTTCCATCGTCGGGCGCAGCGGATAGGTGCCGGTGGGCAGCAACTGGGTCAGCACGATGGCGACGAGGTCCTCCTCGGGATCGACGAGGAAGTCGGTCGAGGCGGCGCCGCCCCAGCCGTAGGTGCCGGGCGAGGCCGGCAATCCGGTGAGCCCGGTGTCGGTAATGGAGTAGCCGCCGAGGCCGTAGCCCATGCCCTCGCTCATTCCCATGTCGAGATTCAGGCTCGACATGGGCGAGGGCCCGTAGGCCGAACCGAGGTGGTTGTCCATCATCAGGGCCACCGTCTGCGTGCCGAGGATCCGCACGCCGTCGAGTTCGCCGCCGTTCGCGAGCATCTGGGCGAAGCGCAGGTAGTCGCCGGCGGTGGCGACGAGGCCGGAGCCGCCCATCTCGACCTTGGGGGCCGTGCGGTACGCGCTGGTCTCGGGATCGTCCATGACCACGATGCCGCCCTCCGGCGTCGGCGCGTAGTTGACGGCGAAACGGTCGAGCTTCTCGTCCGGAACGTGGAAGGCCGTGTCGACCATGGCCAGCGGATCGAAGATGCGCTCCTTCAGGAAGTCGCCGAAGGTCTGCCCGGAGACGACCTCGACCACACGGCCCGCGACCTCGAGACCGACGCTGTAGTTCCAGGCGGTGCCGGGGTGAGCCAGCAGGGGCTGTTTCGCCAGTTCCCGGACGTAGTGCGCCAGATCGTCGTGGGGAACGGCGTCCGCGGAGCCCTCGAGTCCCGCGGCCGCGTAGCTGGCGGCGACCGGGCTGGGGATGAAGGTGTAGGTCAGGCCGGACGTGTGGGTCATCAGGTCGCGAACGACGATCGGCCGCCGCGGCGGCTCCGTCTCCATGTCGTCGCCGTCGCCGGAGACGTAGACCTCCGTGTCGGCGAACTCGGGGAGAATCGCGGCCAGCGGCGTCGACAGCAGGAAGTGGCCCTCCTCCCAGAGCATCATCAGCGCCGCCGAGGCGATCGGCTTGGTCATCGAGTACATGCGGAAGAGGGTGTCCTCGGTCATCGGTTCACCGGCCTCGACGTCCTGGTGACCGCTGGCCTCGAAGTGAACGACCTGGCCGTCGCGCGCGACGACGGTAATCACGCCGGACAGCTTGCCCTCCGTCACGTAGCTTTCGAACGCTGGCCGAATCCGCTCGAGCCGCTCGCTCGACATGCCGGCGCTCTCGGGCGTGGCGCGGGGGAGGCCGGCGAAGGTGCCGGCGGCGCCCCTGCCGCCGCTGTCCTGAGGGGCGCAGGCGGCGAGCAGGATGACTGCGGCGACGAGGACGATGACGGCGGGCAGGCGTATGCGCATGGAGGCTCTCCCGGTTGGTTGCGGAAGGAGCAAAGGTATCAGCGGCTCGAACCCTGGAGGACTCGGGCTCGCCGCTTCGCGGCGTCGCGCTTCAAGCCGGCGGGGGCGCCGGCGCACCCAGTGGGGTCCTCAGTCGTCGCCGAGCAGCCAGGCCTCGTCGAAGCTGACGTGCTTGATGCTCTTGCCCTGGCCGCCGTCGGTCAGCGCGCCGGCGACGTGGTAGCTGTAGGTCATGTGGATGCGGCCGTCCCGGGCCTGGATGACGGACGGGTAATGGTAGCGGCCGACGTCCTTCTCCTCGCGCTCGATGTAGCGCCGGCGCCTGAAGGTCCTGCCCTCGTCCTCGGAGACCGACACCGCGAGCTGGTAGCGACCGTCGGGAACATCGTTGTGGACGACGATCCAGCGGCCGCTCGCGAGCTTCAGCACTTCGAGCCCGGCGCCGGATTCGACGAGGTCCGGGTGGTCGCGGGCGATCGTCCACGTCGCTCCCAGGTCGCTCGACTCGGCAACGTGGGCCCGCTTCGGCGGCGGCCCGTTGTCGCGCATGAAGGCGAGCAGCGTGCCGTCGTCGCGCAACGCGAACGTGGGCTGGATGTTGCCGCCGCCGATGATCGGCTCGCTCATCGTCCAACTGTGGCCGCCGTCGTCGCTGTACGTGGCGGAGGCGAAGCTGAAGCCGTCCGAGTAGAGCCCCAGGAGCAGTCGCTGGCCGCCCTCGGGCAGCGGCAGGACGACCGGATGGGCGCGAGTGAACCAGCCAAGGCGGCGGGTCAGCTTGTCCGCCGCCTGTTCCAGATTGCGGGCCGCCCACTGCCGGGCCGACTCCGGTGCGGCAGGATCCCTGGCGTCGGCGAAGCCCAGGCTCCGGAAGTACTCGTCCGTCCTCTCCGCCACCAGGTCGTGGAAGCCCTCGCCCGGCTTCATGTGGAGCACGTCCTGCCATTGCCACACCGGCGGCCCCGGGCCCTCGAATTCGGTCGAGACCTTGACCTTCATCAGCGCGCTTTCCCAGAGATTCGCCTGGATCGTCGGCCAGAACAGCCACAGCCGGTGGCCGCCGGCGCTTGTGGGCTCGAGCAGCAGCGTGCAGTTCGTGTCGGGAAAGCCGGGCGTGTCCGCGAGCAGGAACGGCTCGCTCCACGTCTCCGCGCCGGCCCGCCGGCGGGCGCCCAGGATCCGCACGTCGTCCGACCTCCGTTCGCCCGATCCATGGAACCAGGCGGTCAGCAGGTCGCCGTTCGGGAGTTCGACGATGGAGGAACCGTGGTTGTGCCAGTGCTCCAGCGGGAAGATGAGTTCTCCCACGGGACCCTGGCCGGCGGCTGGCAGCGCCGCGAGAGCGAACAGAAGGGTCCCGAGCGCGGTCCGGCCGGCGATCCGGGCCGATCTACTCCGCGGCAAGGGAGACACGGATGATCTCCTCGTCGTTCCTCGCGACGATGTGGCGGTTGGCATAGGCCGGGTGCGTCCAGTTCACCATCGCGTCGAAGAGCCGCCGCGGACCGAAGCCGGACTGCGTCGTGGGTTCGATCAGTTTGGCGCGATCGATCTCCTCGTAGCCGTCCCGCGAGAAGCGGGCGATGATCAGGTCGCCAAGGTCGTTGTTGACGAACCAGCGGTCGCCGTGCCTGACCATGAAGGCTGTCCCCCAGCGGCCCTGGCGGGTCATCTCGTCGCTCTCCCAGAGCCTTGAGCCATCGGCGGCGTTCAGACCCCGGAGCTGGCCGTAGCTGCAGACCCCGTAGATCGTGTCGCCCTCCAGGATCGGCGTCGTGATCAGGGAGTGAAGTCCCTCCGTCTCCTCCGGCATCTCGCTGCGGCTCTGGCCGCGCCACAGTTCCCGTACCTCGGGCTTCTCGGAGTCGAACTCGAGCAGCAGCGAACCGCGGTAGAACTGGCTGAAGAGCATCCGGTCGCCGTCGATCACCGGAGTCGTCACGGTCATTCCCGACGCCACTTCCCAGGGCACGCTCCAGTAGACCTCGCCGGTTGCCGGGTCGAGTGAGTTGACCGCCTTCGGCTCCCAGACGATGAGCTGCTCGACTCCCCCGCGCTCGAAGATCATCGGCTGGCCGTAACCCATCTCCCAGTCGGAGGAAAGCGACCGCCAGACCTCTTCCCCCGTGTGCTTGTTGAAGGCGATCACCTTCCCGTCCGGTTCGGCGCCCACGACCTGGATCAGCAGGTCGCCGTGGACGAGCGGCGAGCTCGTGAAGCCCCAGATCGTGATGCTGGCATTGCCCTGCTCCACGGAGTCGTAGCTCCAGATCACCTCGCCGGTTTCGGCCACAAGCGCGATCAGGTGACCGACGGCGCCCATCACGTAGAGCGTGTCGCCGTCGACGGTCGGCGTCGAACGGGGACCGATCGCGTAGCTCTGCTGCAGCGCCGAGTAGTTCACGTCCCACTCGTGACTCCAGAGCTCCTCGCCGGTCTCCTCGTCGAGCGCCAGGATGCGTTCCTTCCCCGTGATGGCGCGTGTCCCTTCAATACGCTGCCAGTCCGTCACGAAGACCCGGCCGCCCGCCACCACCGGCCCCGAGTAGCCGCCGCGAATCGGCTTGCGCCACACGACCTTCAGGCCGTCCTC
>JAJDZH010000419.1 GCA_022824725.1 Thermoanaerobaculia bacterium
GTTCCAGGTAGTGGGCGCTCCGGTTGCCGTCGTCGCAACCGCCGCAGTCCGTCCTGGGCTGGAAGTTCTCGCGCAGATGGTCGGGCGCGAAGAGGGCGGCGCCGCCGGGCCGGCAGTGGACCCAGGCCGTCTCGATGGCGGAGCGCAGGTCGTCGAGCGTCGTCATGTAGTCGATCGCGTCGTGGACGAAGACGCAGTCGAACGTCCGGTCGAGGCGGACCGTTCGCATGTCGCCCTCGATGTGCCGGCACTCGGGATTGAGCTGCTTGCTCATGGCCAGCATCCCGGGCGACAGGTCGACGAGGGTCATCTCGAAGTGCGCCTTGAGGTGGGAAGCGTTGTGTCCGCCGCCGCTGCCGAGTTCGAGCGCAGTGCGGGGCGTGCCGTCGGAGGCTTCGAGCAGGTGCCGGAGGTAGATGCCGGCCTCCTCCTGGTACTCGGCAGGCGGCGAGATGAGCGGCCACCAGGGGGCGATTTCGGCGTAGAGCTTGGACATGAGTCGTGGAGGATATGGGCTCGCCGCTTCGCGGCCGGCTCTTCCGCGGGTCAGAAGACCCGCGGCCACAGCCGGCAGAGGGCGCCGGCGCACCCAGTGCGGAGATTCAGCCGGAGTGCGAGGAGGTCGAGGCGGCGATGATGGCGGGCATGACGGCGGCCGCGGCGACGGCGGCTTGCGCGGCCTCGACGGCGTCCGACGTAGCTTTGCCGATGACGTCTCCCTTGGTGAGGCTCTTGATGCGCTGCTTGCGGGGCCTCAGTTCCCGGCGGCCGAACGTCGGGTTGAGCAGCCCCACCGCATGCGCCAGCGCGGCCAGGACGACCGTTCGCGGTTCGACTTCCCGGTCGTCGCTGAAGATCGCGGCGCGCAGGCGGGAGTGGATCTCCCGTTCGGGTCCCGGGTCGATCTCCGGGAAGACGCGTCGCTTGAAGATGAGGAGGATCTCCTGCTCATCCGCCCGCAGGATGCGCCGGGCGCAGAGCTGTTCGGCGACCCGGTGGTGGAGCTTCTTCGTGGAGGAGAAGCGCGTGATCCAGGTCTGGATCGAGGCGCGCCGTTTGGCGGACCGGATTCTCTTCAGGCACTCGTTGAGGATGGAATCTTCGGTGCGGCCGATGTCGCGGACCTCGACCAGCTTGCGCCAGCGGCGCGACTCGTCGATGCGGATGCGCTCCCGAAGCAGGAGCTCGGCGGCGATCGCGCCGCCGAGTCCGATCCTGGTGTGGGCGCCGCCAAGTGTGCCCTTCGTGTCGTGCAGGGCGAGGAGCAGCAGTTCTTCGTGGAGGGGCAAGGGGGTGTGGCGCATCGTGTTGGGAGGCTAACAGCGCGTCGGTACGGGCTCGCCGCTTCGCGGCGTCGCGCGGATGCTGGCGAGGGCGCCGGCGCAGCCAGTGGTCAGAAGGCCTCGCTCCACGGCCGGCTCAGCCGCAGCGCCGAGTTGATCAGGCCGACCATCGAGTAGGTCTGAGGGAAATTGCCCCAGAGCTCGCCGGTCTCCGGGTCGAGGTCCTCGGAGAGAAGTCCCACCGGGTTGCGGCGGTCGAGCATCTGCTGGAACAGTTCGCGGGCCTCCTCGCGGCGGCCGAGGGCGTTGATCGCGTCGATGTACCAGAAGCTGCAGACGGCGAAGGAGGTGGCGGGAGAACCGAAATCGTCCTCGCGGTAGCGGAAGAAGTTGCTGCCGGAGCGCAGCGGCTCAAGGGACTCGACCGTGGCCGCGAAGCAGGGGTCGTCGGCGTCGAGGAAGCCCAGATCGTGGAGCAGGAGCAGGCTGGCGTCGATGCCTTCGCCGTCCAGCGTGGCGGCGAGGCCGCCGCCTTCGGTCTCGGCGTGCCGGAGGACGTGCGACCGGATCGCCTCGGCCTGGTTCGTCCAGTGCCTTTGACGGTCGCTCAGGCCGAGCGCCCTCGCGATGCGGGCCAGGCGGTCGCAGGCGGCCCAGCACATGACGCTCGAGAAGGTGTGGACGGCGCTTCGTTGCCGGAACTCCCAGAGGCCGGCGTCGGGCTGGTCGAACAGGGCCACGGCCTGGTCGCCGAGCTGCTCCAGCCAGCCGAACACGCGGCGGTTGCCGGGCTTGACCAGCCGGCGGTCGAAGAAGCTCTGGGTGACGGAGAGGATCGCGCTGCCGTAGCTGTCGTTCTGGAGCTGGCGCCAGGCGTCGTTGCCGACCCGGACCGGCGGCATGCCGCGGTAGCCCGGCAGGCCGCCTATGGTGCGCTCGGTGAGTTCGCGCTCGAACTTGATGCCGTAGACCGGCTGCAGCACGCCGCCCTCGGCGGCCGCGGCGAGGTTCGTGATGTAGCCGAGGTAGCCCTCCATCGTCCGCGTGGCGCCCAGGCGGTTGAGCGCCTGGACGACGAAGTGGGAGTCCCGCAGCCAGCAGAAACGGTAGTCCCAGTTGCGGCCGCTGTCGGGCGCTTCGGGGATCGACGTGGTCATCGCCGCGAGCACGGCCCCGGTCTCCTCGAAACTGCAGAGCTGGAGCGTGATGGCGGCCCGGATCACCGCCTCCTGCCACTCGAAGGGCACCGCCAGGTGGCGCACGAACTCCCGCCACCAGGTCTCCGTCCGGCTACGGAACTCGCGCGCCACGGAGTCGACCGGCTCGGTCAGGCTCTCGTCCGGCCCGAGCAGCAGGGTGAGCGGCTGCTCCAGGACGAAGGAGATCTCGTCGCTGATCAGGGAGACCGGCGCATCGGTGGTCAAGCGAAGCGTCAGGGCCGGTCCGACGTAGCGGACGTGGTTGCTGCCGCGGGTTACCTCGGGGCGGCGCGCGCCGTAGTCGAACCGCGGCCGCAGTCGAATGCGGATGCGCGGCTCGCCGGAGAGGCGCTCGATCGTGCGGACGATCATCGTCGGCCGGAAGGAGCGGCCGAACTGCTCGAAGCGGGGTGCGAAGTCGGTGATGCGGACCGCGGCGCCGTTGCCGTCGCGGAGAGTCGTCACCAGGATCGCGGTGTTCTCCAGGTACTGCTGTTCGCTCTCGCGGAACCCCTCGAGCAGGATGTCGAAGAAACCGCCGGCCTCGGGGTCGCCGTTCTCGTCGTCCTTGCCGCCGAGGAGGGAATGGAAGACGGGGTCGCCGTCGAAGTGGGGGAGGCAGGCCCAGCAGATGCGGCCGCGCGGGTCGATCAGCGCTCCGAATCCGCAGTTGCCGATCACGCCGCCGTCGAGCGGCCGGGCGTCACCGCTCGTCATGGGCGCGCCAGCCGCCCGCGCAGCGCCTCCAGCCAGCGGTGCAGCTCCCGCACGCCGCCCAGGCCGTGCCTGGCGACGCTCTTGCGGCTGCCGTCCGGCTCCAGGCCGACGACGATCGCGGCGCCGCCGCCGTTCTGGGCGGCGTCGAAGCCTTCCTCGTCGGTGACGTCGTCGCCGATGAACACCGGCACGCGGCCGCGGAACGGCGCTTCGGCCATGAAGTCCTCGACCACCGTGCGCTTGTTCGGGCGGTGCGGCTTGAGTTCAAGCACCATCTTGCCCTCCTGCACCCGGTAGCCCGAACCGAGGGCGGCGCGCACCCGCTCCATCGCCTCGCGGGCCG
>JAJDZH010000111.1 GCA_022824725.1 Thermoanaerobaculia bacterium
GCCGCCGCCGGCCATGAACATCGTGTAGCCGTGGGGGTTGTGGTCGCGACCGTTGCGGGCGCCGGCTTCGGCGCCGGGAGTGCGTCCGAACTCGCCGCCCCAGAGCACCAGGGTCTCGTCCAGCAGTCCCCGTGACTTGAGATCCTTGATCAGGCCGGCCACTGGCCGATCGACCTCGGCGCAGCTCTGCGGCAGGCCGGTGATCAGGCCCGAGTGGTGGTCCCACTTGGAGTCCGGCCCGTGGGTCGCCTGCACGAAGCGGACGCCGGATTCCGAGAAGCGGCGTGCGAGCAGGCAGCGGAGACCGAAGTTCCGGGCCACCGGGTCGTCGAGGCCGTATAGCCGCCTGGTCGCCTCGGACTCGCCTTCGATGCTCATCAGCTCGGGCGCCTCGGTCTGCATGCGGAAGGCGAGCTCGAAGGACTCGATGCGGCCTTCGAGCGCCTGGTCGGGCCCGGTCTGCTCGAGCTGACGGCGCTGCCAGCGCTGGAGGAGGTCGAGTTCGCTCCGCTGGACCTCCGGCGACACGGACTCGTTGTCGAGGAAGTCGATCGTCGCGTCTTCCGTCTTCATCCGCGTCGTGCCGATCGCCGTGCCGTTGTAGGCGGCTGGCAGGAAGGCCGAGGAGTAGTTCTGGACGCCGCCGTGCTGGTACGAGGGGCAGATCGTGATGAAGCCGGGGAGGTTCTCGTTCTCGGTGCCCAGTCCATAGGCGATCCACGAGCCCATGGACGGGCGGACGAAGCGGTCGCTGCCGGTGTTCATCGCCAGGATGGCCCCGCCGTGGGCGGCGTTCGTGCCCCACATCGAGCGGATGAAGCAGAGATCGTCGACGACCGAGGCGATGTTGGGCATCAGTTCGCTCACCCAGGCGCCGGACTGGCCGTGCTGCCTGAACTCCCAGGGGCTCTTGAACAGGTTGCCGGTCTCGTTGAACTGCACCCGCGGCTTGGCGAAGGGCAGCGGCTTGTTGTCGTCGCGGATGAGCAGCGGCTTGTACTCGAAGAGGTCGTGCTGCGACGGTCCGCCGTGCATGTGCAGGAAGATGATCCGTTTGGCCTTCGGGGCGAAGTGCGGCGGCCGGGGCGCGAGGGGGTTGCCGGGCTCCGCGGCCAGGAGGTCGCGCTGCAGCAGGGAGGACAGCGCGAGGCCGCCGAATCCGCAGCCGCAGGTCTTCAGCATCTGGCGGCGGGTCATCGGTGGCGGCTGGTAGTGGGGGTAGCGCATGGTCTGGCGGTCCTGGGACCGGAATCTAGTTGATGTAGATGAACTCGCTGGCCGCGAGGATGACGTGGGCGAGGCGGGTCCAGGCGTAGATCTCGGCATGGTCGCCGCTTCGCGGCGCGTTTTCTTCAGAAGCCGGCGGGGGCGCCGGCGCACCCAGTGTGGGACGCTCCGGGGTCGGCGGGGGCGCCGGCGCACCCAGTGTGTGGGCACTTCCCGGTGCGGCGCCGGCGCAGCCGGTGTCGGCCGCGCAACGCCTCATGTCGTCGAGGAAGGCGAGGCTGTCTTCGATCTCGACTTCGTCGGCCGGGCGGCCGTAGGCGCGGACGAAGGCGGTGTCGATGCGCTCCGCGGCGCTCGCGCCTTCGATCTCCAGCAGTTGCCGCGCGAAGCCGAGCGCCGCCTCTTCGACGAACGGGCTGTTCATCATCAGCAGCGCCTGGCGCGGCACGACCGTCTCGGATCGGTCGCCGACCGAGTCGCTGGCGTCGCCGAAATCGAAGCCGCCGAAGATGTTGTAGATCGCGGTGCGCACCACCGGCATGTAGATCGAACGCCTGGGCGCGTCGTAGATGTCGACCCGGCCGAGGGTGCCGGTTTCGCCGAAGACGTATCCCCTGGCGTCGTACTCCTCGACCCGTCCTCCGATCGTCAGGTCGAGGCGGCCGGCCAGTTGCAGCAGGGCGTCGCGGATCGGCTCGACCTCCAGGCGGCGCCGGTTGTTGCGCCAGAGGAGGAGGTTCTCCTCGTCGACCGCGGCGTTGGCGGCGTCGTAGTCGCTCGACAGCCGGTAGGTGCTCGACAGCATGATGTCGCGGTGCAGGTTCTTGAGCGACCACCCGCCCTCGACGAAGCGCCGCGCAAGCCAGTCGAGAAGCTCGGGATGCGTGGGTTCGCTGCCGATCGCGCCGAAGTTGCTCGGCGTGTCGACGAGGCCGCGGCCGAAGTGCCAGTGCCAGACGCGGTTGACGATGACGCGGGCGGTGAGCGGGTGCTCGGGGTGGGTGATCCAGCGCGCCAGTTCGAGCCGGCCGCTGGCGCCGGCGGCTACCGGCGGAGGCGGCACGAGGTGGTCCGTGACCTTCAGGAATCCGCGCGGCTCCGGTTTCTCCGCGAGGTTCACGTGGCTGCCGCGGATGTGCACCGGCAGATCGACGATCTCCGCTTCCTCAACCGCCATCGCGTACGGCGGCGCGGGCGGCGATGCCTCCTCCAGTCGTTCGACTTCGGCGCGCAGCTCGGCGAGCCGCGCCAGCGCCTCCGGCGGATAGAGCTTCTCCTCCTCTTCCTGGTCCAGGCAGGGGATGCAGAAGTAGCCGTCGTAGACGAGCCAGCGCAACTCCTCCTGCTCGCG
>JAJDZH010000014.1 GCA_022824725.1 Thermoanaerobaculia bacterium
CGGCGCCGGCCGATCGCCGCCTGTCGCCAGTCCGGCCGCGAAAGCCTCTGACGAGGCATGTTCATGCGCGCCGTGTTCGCCGGCCGCATCCGCGCCGCACCAGCCCTCCGGCAACTCGCCCACGATCGCCGCCATGCCGCCGCGGCCGTCAGGCGCTGCGTGAATCTGGTACACACCGCCGCCG
Organism: Thermoanaerobaculia bacterium; assembly: GCA_022824725.1. Classification (GTDB taxonomy): domain Bacteria; phylum Acidobacteriota; class Thermoanaerobaculia; order Multivoradales; family Multivoraceae; genus Multivorans. The sequence goes on from JAJDZH010000014.1 coordinate 185, forward strand.
GCGGCGCCGAACCGGCCCACCAGACGGCCGCCCTCCACGGTGAGCACCACCGTGTCGTAGCCCGCGCCGGGCTGGCCGCCAGACCACATCAGGTCGCCATTGCCGCGGTCTTCGAACACGCTCCGCTCGGCCGACAGGACGTCGCCGTCGGGCGTGGGCACCTCCAGCCACGCCGGGGCGTCACGCAGCAGTTCCAGGTCGACCTGCACCGCCACCGGCGGCGGCCCGATGGACGCACCCGGACCGTCCGTGGACGAAGCCGAGCTCACGCCCGGCACGAGCGTCAGCAGACGTTGGGCCGAAGCGGCCGAGGCGGCGAGCAGCAGCGCAAGGAGGGCCAGCGGCACAACGCCGTAACGGCGTGTCGTGCGCCGACGCGTGGCGCCGCCCGCCAACAGTGAAGCGGAGCGTCTCATTCGTCTGTCCGCCCCGAGTGTATGCCGAGGCTTCCCCTTGCGGATAGCGAGGAGCTTCTTGATCTGCGGCGCGGACGCCACGGGCAGATCGGCCTCAGAGATCGGTGTCGCCCCGGAGCAACTGGCGGGCGATCATCCGGTTCATGATCTCGTTCGAACCGTCGGCCACGTTGACGACGCGCAGCGCCTTCCAGGCCTCCGTGAGGCCGAGGTCGTTCGTGAAGCCCAGCGCGCCGTGGGTCTGCATCGCGCGGTCCACGGCGCGCAGTCCCGCCTGGACCGAGTAGGCCTTCGTCATGCTGAGTTCCTTGATCGCGCGGCTGCCGCCGTCAAGTAGCCGGGAGGCGTTTCGGCCCATGAGGTGCGCGGCATGGAGTTCCGTCGCCGACTCGGCCAAAGGGAAGGTCACGCCCTGGTACTCGGCGATCGGGGCGCCGAACGCCTCACGCTTCTGCGCATAGGCAAGCGCCGTCTCGATCGCCCAACGACCGGTGCCGACCGCCCGCGCCGAGTTGTAGACGCGGCCGAGCGAGACACCGTAGAGCGCCGCGGCCAGGCCGCGGTCGACTTCGCCGATGACCTGCCACGGTTCGACGTAGAGGCCTTCGAGCGCGATCTCGGCTTCGTCGCCGCCAATGTCGCCGAAGAGCTCCACGACCCGTACGCGCCTGAAGCCCTCGGCCCCGGTCGGAACGATGAAGGCGGTGATCCCCCGCTCGCCGGTGCGGGCGAAGAGCACGCAGTAGTCGGCGATCGGCCCGTGTGTCGTCCAGATCTTCCGGCCGTTGATTCGCCAGCCGTCGCCGTCTCGCTCGGCACGGGTCGCGAGCGCCGAGAGATCGGAACCGGCGCCCGGCTCGGACAGGCCGAAGCACATGATCTTCGAGCCGTCCATCAGCCCCGGCAGGAAACGCTCTTGCGCCTGCTCCGAGAGCTGCGACAGAAGCCGGCTGGGGCCGAACGCCCAGTGCGCCATCACGTGAAGGAGAAGCCACGGCCGCGGTCCCAGCCGGTGAAAGAGCGTCTGCCAGCCGGCGTAGTAGGCGAGATGGCCGTGGCCGCCGCCACCGAGTTCCTCGGGAACGCAGGCGGTGAAGAGGCCTTCGCGGGCTGACGCCGTGCGGACTTCCCGGATGAGCTCGACGACCTCGGGCCGCAGCCGGCCGGTTGGGTCGTAGCGTGCGCGGGGGTCGTCCAGCAGCTCAGCGTGATCCTCGTGACGCGGCAGTACCTCCCTCTTCGCGAACTCCAGGACGCGATGCCGAAAGTCCTCGATTTCCGGCGGTAACGGCTCGGCAATCGCGGTCATGGCGCGAAGTTAGCAGTCAGTGTCGCCGCTTCGCGGCGCGTCTTCCTGGCCGCCTTCGGCGGCGGCGGGTCAGAAGACCCGCGCACCCAGCCGGCGAGGGCGCCGGCGCACCCAGTGGGCGGCCACTTCCTCGGAACCGGCGAGGGCGCCGGCGCACCCAGTGGGCGGACCAGTTCCATGCAAGCCGCTAGTCAGCCAGCGCGCGGTCCAGGGCGTCCAGCTTCTCCTTCAGCACGCCCGACTCGACGCCGGCCGTGTCGCCGACCACTAGCGCCTGGTCGGTTTCGGGCTCGTAACGCGGCCACTCGGGCAACCCCTCGCCGTTCGGGTCGCCGGTCTTCGCGAAGTTCGTCCAGTAGCTCGACAGCAGCTCGGCGATCTCGTGGTCCCAGTCCTCCCAGTTGATGCCCACCAGGTCCGTGTTGCCGAAGACGTAGGCCAGATCGCCGGAGTGGTAGGCGCCCATGTGCCGCGGACCGCCTTCGCCGCCCAGGTCCGGCCGGTCCGGGAGGTAGAGCCGGAACACCGGCGGCGCGTGCGGGATGTAGTAGAGCCAGGCGTCGCCGCCGGCGGACGCGGCGTGGCGGACCCAGGTCCGGCTGCCCCAGCCGAAGATCGTGTCGGAGAAGATCAGGCTCGGCACCGCGGCGGGCGCCTGCTCCGCCTCGGCGGCGTAGGCAGCCAGGAGCCCGGCGGCCGCCTCGCCGTACTGTTCTTCCAACTGCCGTCGGAGTGCCGGGCGTTCAAGCACCGGTCCGGGCGCGAACAGCGCGCGCGACTCGTCGCCCATGAAACCGACCATCATCGGCACCCGGTTGTGCTCCCCGCGAGCGTAGATCGCCGACGGTTGATCCGGCAGGTACCAGCCGTCGACCACCGTCTTCGCGCCCGCCGACCACCCGGAACTGCCGGCCCCGGCCAGGACGTCCTCGGCCGGGGAAGCCCGCATCGCGGCGGCGATCTCAGCAGGGTCGGCATCCTCAGCCGCAACCAACTCCTCGGCGAGCAGCACGCCGCGCTCCTCCGCCTGTTCCAGGGTCTCGAGCGGCGTGAAGCAGCCCGCCGACTGACCGATCGCGCGGTGGAACAGACCGGCCGCCAGCGGCGACGCGACCAGGCTGCAGACGCTCATCGAGCCCGCCGACTGACCGAAGATGGTCACTCGCTCCGGGTCGCCGCCGAACGCCGGCGCGTTGTCCCGCACCCACTCGAGCGCGGCGATCTTGTCGAGCAGGCCGTAGTTGCCCGACGACCCGTGCTCCGACTCGGCGGTCAGCGCCCGGTGGGCCAGGAAGCCGAACGAGCCCAGCCGGTAGTTGATCGACACGACGACGACGCCCTTGCGGGCAAGCGCCGCGCCGTCGAAGATGAGGGACGACCCGTGCCCCACTTCGTGGCTGCCGCCGTGGAACCAGACCATGACGGGCCGCGGACCCGCGTCGTCAGCGACCGCCGTCCAGAGGTCGAGATAGAGGCAGTCCTCGCTGCGGTCGAGTTCGCCACGGCTCCAGATGGACGTGTCGGGACTGATCCTTTGCCAGCACGGCGCGCCGGACTCCAGGGCCGGCCGCACGCCGTCCCAGGATGCGGGCGGCTGCGGCGGCCGCCAGCGCAGGTCGCCTACCGGCGGCGCGGCGTAGGGAATGCCGCGGAAGGCGAGCACGTCGCCCGCCGGACCGCGGCCGTCGTCGACCGGCGCGCCTTCGATCTCGCCGTAGGAGGTTTCGATCACGACGCCCGGACCGCCAGCCTCGGGCTCATTCACCGCGTCGCAAGCCCAAACGGCGGCTACCGGACACAGGCACAGGGTGAGTAGAGAGTGAGGTCGACGCCTCATGTGCGTCCTCCTTCCAAGTTCCAGCGGTCAACCGCGTAGGAGCATTTGTTGAACTTCCTCGGACAGGGTCAACGGCCGGCCGGCCCGCGTATCCAGCAACACCCAGCGGTGGGTGAACCGGGCGATCTCGCGGCCGTCGGCAGAGGAGAGAACCTCGAAGTCCTGATCGAACCCGCGCTCCGTCGCCTCCGTCGTGCTGACGCGGATCCGCGCTCCCTCCTGCCAGCGGAGCGGCGAGAAGTAGGTCGCCGTCGTCGACCGCTGCACCGCGTAGACGTGCTCGGGCTTCAGTCCGGCATCGATGCCGCAGTGCTGCTCGAACCGGGCGTAGGCCATCTCGGTCAGCGCCAGCAGCACGCCGGCGTGCACGAAGCCGGTGGCGGCGAAGCAGTCGCTGTGTCTGGTCTCGAACTCGGTCTCGAAGGTCACGTCACCCCAAGCGGCCTCACGCGGAGGCGGCAACGAACTCCCGCGCCTCGGCAAGTTCCTTCGGTTCGGTCGCGCCTGACCACATCTCGAGCAGGCTCTGATACGTCGCGGAGGCAGCCGCCCTGTCGCCCGCCGCGGCCTGCGCGCGGGCCAGCCCGAGCAGAGTGCGCGGCCGGTTCGGGGTGTAGAGCAACTGATCCTCGAACTGCGCGATCGCGTCCTCCGGGCGTTCGATCTGCAGCAGCACTTCGCCGTAGAGCTCCCGGATCGGCTTGATCGGCGACGCGGCGCCTCGCGGCGGTCCCATCGTCGAGGCGATCGCCAGCCCTTTGTCGAACAGTTCGACGGCGCCGTCGGGGTCGCCCTCGGCGAGCCGGATCAGACCGGCCACCTCGTGGTGCATGACCTGGGCGGGCTTGGGACCGCGCTGGAAGGTCGAGCTGTCGCCGCTCTGCCGTTCGCCCGCCTTCCTGAGCCGCGCGGCGGCTTCGCGGGCCAGGTCGAGTTCGCCGGTGTGAACCGCCGAGATCCCGGTCGCCAGCAACTCCGAGCTGGAGGTGTCGTCCGTGATCTCGCGCGTCTCCCACTCCTCCGTCTCCACGATGTAGCGGGCCCGCACCAGGGGCACCGTGCTCTTCCCGCGGCCCTCGTCGCCGGTGCGCTCCACCAGGTCGTCGAGTTCCGCGATCCACTCGCGGGCCTTCGCATAGTCGCCGCGCTGCAGGTCGCCGTACTGCCCCCAGTCCAGCGAATGGACCATGTCGCCGACGCGCTCGCCCGGATCCCAGAGCGCCACCGCGGCCTCGTACGCCGAGTCGTTCGACTTCGACACACGGTCCCACATGCCGCGCTGAATGAAGATGTGCGACGGCATGTGCCGGGCGTGGGAGACGGCGGCCGCGATGTCGGCGAAGCGATAGGCCGCCGGCAACGCCAGCGGCGCATGCACCGGATCGTCGAAGGCGTGAATGATGTAGTGGGCCGCGCCGGGGTGATATGGGTTGCGCTCGAAGACGCCGAGCGCGATCGATCCGGCCAGGACGTTCAGCCGGAAGGAGTCGTCGCCGAGCGGGCCCACCGCCTGCAGCAGGGACAGGGCATAGAACGCGGCCACCTCGTCGTCGTCCGGATGCTGCCCGTAGAGCCGCTCCATCGCTTCCATGTAGGCGATCCGGCGCTCCTTGAGCTCGCCCTCGCCGAACAGTTCCTCCACCGCGGTCAGGAAGCCCAGTTCACGCTCGTCGCCAGCCTTGGCCGCCCGCTCCTCGCGCGTCTCGCCGAGCCGCGCCAGGGCCTCCCGCGGCGAGTCCAGGTCCCGTTCCGGCAGCAGCGGGTGGTTGTAGGTCAGGGTCTCGCCCCAGTACGCGAGGGCGAAATCGGGCTCGATCTCCTGGGCGGCAAGGAACTGCTCGCGCGCCTGCTCGTAGCCGAAGCTGTGAAGAATCGCGACGCCGCGGATGAAGTGCTTCTGCGCCTCCTCGCCCGCTGAGGTCGGAAAGTCGATTGATCCGACATCGACCGAGGCGTCAAAGTCGGACACGTCGGTCGCGGCTTCCGCCTCCGAACCGCCGCTGACGGCGCAGCCCGCTGCCGCCAGCCAGACAATCGGAACGACGAGGAGGGCTGCGATCAGGGAAACTCTTCGGTTCATCATGAACTCCTTCCAGCCGGTTCCGCGCCCGCCGGCGACACGGACTCTGTGGCTCCACCTGTGACTATGCTCAATGCCCAAGAATAGCGCCCATTCCGAACCCCATGTCGAATCCTGATCCAGGTGGAGTAGCGGCCGCGGCCCTCGTCGTCCTGCTCGCCCTTGCGGCCCAACCCGGTCTGGCCCAGCCGCCGGACATCGGCGACGGTTGGGCCCGCTCCGTCCCGGCGCACCAGGGTCTGGATCAGGGAACCGTCCAGGACATCCTCGACCGGGTCGGCTCCCGCCCCGAGTTCCAGACGGTGCGCGGGATCGTCATCGTCCGCCACGGGACCCTGGTAGCCGAGACCTACTTCGACGGCTTCACGAACACCACGCTCAAGAACGTCCACTCCGTCAGCAAGAGCGTCACCTCGCTGGCAACCGGCATCGCGCTCGACCGCGGCCTCATCCCCTCGGTCGACGCCCGGCTGGCGGACCTCATCCCGCACTACGCCCACCGACTCGCGGAAGCGCCGAAGAACCGGCTGACGCTGCGCCATGCCCTGACGATGACCGCGGGACTGGCATGGGACGACATCGACCAGGCGTTCTGGAACAACCCCGACAGCGTCGACTACGTGCTGACCCGGGAGGTGGTGGCGCAACCCGGCGCCGAGTTCTTCTACTCGAGCGGGCTTTCCCACGTGATCGCCGAAGCGAACAACCGCGCCTCCGGGCAGAGCCACCTCGCCTTCGTCCAGAGACACCTCTTCGGACCGCTCGGCATCCGCACCGCGACCTGGGACCCGGACCTGAGCGGCCGTCACTGGGGCGGCACCGGCCTCCGCATCCGGCCCCGCGACATGGCGAAGATCGGCCAGCTCGCCCTCCAGGAGGGTCTCTGGGAAGGGCGACGCCTCGTCTCGCGCGAGTGGATCGCGGAGTCCACCCGCGGCCAGACCGCCGGCATCGCCGGCGCGCCGAACTACGGTTACCAGTGGTGGATCAGGCCGCGGGGCCGCTACCTGGCGCACGGCTACAACGGCCAGTACATCGGGGTCGATCCCGAGGCCGACGTCGTGATGACGATGATCACGCTCTCGGAGCGTTCGCCCCGGCCCCAGGAGACGTTCCGCAGTTACTTCGAGGAACTGCAGGACCTGGCCCGAGCAGCGATCAGACCGGAACGGCGAGGCCGGTTGACCGCGACCGAGACGGCGCCAACCGATGGCGGCGGCTCGGAAGCCATCACTCTCGAAGTCAGGCGGGAGGGCGGCAGCGACGGAGCCGTCACCCTCGCCTACCGCGCCCGCAACGGCAGCGCCCGCGCCGGCCGGGACTTTCGCCGTACCGAAGGCGAACTCCGCTGGGAGCACGGCGACGCGTCGCCCCGCACCGTCCGCGTGCCTCTGCTCCGGAACGCCACCACCACCGCACCGCGCGACCTCCGCTTCGAGTTCGAAGCGATGAGCGCCGGCATCGACGCTCCCCCACGCATGAGAATCTGGATCGACCCGGGCGGCGAGCCCATCAACACCGCCGGTTCGATCGAGTTCACCGCTCCGGCCTTCGTGGGCCGGGAGGGCGGCCTGGCCACGGTAACGGTCGAGCGGCGCGGCGGCACGCAAGGCGACGCGGCGGTCGACTACCGCACGGCGCCCCGTTCGGCCGAAGAAGCGGACTTCAGCGCCGTCTCCGGCCGTCTGACCTGGCGGCACGGCGAGTCGGGACCGCGGGAGGTCACGGTGCCCCTGATGGTGGACGACGAGATCGAGCGAAGCGAACTGTTCGACTTCACGTTGAGCCACGTCCAGGGCGGCGCCGACCTGCCGGAGGCCCGCGCCGTGGGCGTCATCCAGGACGTGACCGCAGCCGCGGGCTGCGGGGAGAACGACGGCGCCCTCTGCCTCGGCCGGGGGCGCTTCCGGGTCGAGGTCGAGTGGGACTCCCAGCACGACGGCGAGCGCGGCACGGGCTCGCTCAGCCGCCTGAGCGACGAGAGCGGCATTGCCACGTTCTTCAGCCCTGACAACGTGGAACTGGTCGTGAAGATCCTCGACGGCAGCGGCATCAACGGTCACCGCTGGGTGTTCTACGGCGCCCTCACCGATGTCGAGTACTGGTTGACCGTCACCGACACGCTGCGCGACCGGGTCGTCGTCTACCGCAACCCGCCCGGCGAGGTCTGCGGCCGCGGCGACACGATGGCCTTCGCAGACACCGCAGGCGGCAGCGTCGCGTCGGTACTGCCCGTTCCCGCCGGCATCCCCTCCTCATCCGAAGAATCGGACGGCGACTGCGCGCCCGGCGCGCTCTGCCTGGTCGACGGCCGGTTCGAGGTCACCGCCGTCTGGACCAAGGCCGACGGCGAGACCGGCCCGGCCTCGCCGTTCCCTGGCGGCGGCACCACGGGCTACATGTCCTTCTTCTCGCCCGGCAACATCGAACTCGCGGTGAAAGTGCTGGACGGCCGGTCGCACAACGACGCCTTCTGGGTCTTCGCCGCCGGCCTCACCGACGTCGACTACCGGTTGACCGTGACGGACAAGGCCACCGACGCGTCGCGCACCTACACGAACCCGAGCCGCGCCTTTTGCGGCCTCGCCGACACGTCCGCGTTTCCGCGGAGCGGAACAGCCCGGGCGACAGGGCCGCAGTAGCGTTGCGCGCCATGAGACGTGAACGCCGATGCGCCGTTGCCGTGCGCCTGCTCGTTGCCGCCGTCGCCGCCGTGGCCGCCGCCGCGCTGGTGGCCCCCGCCGCCGCCCAGGTCAACACCGAGAAGATGCGCGTCGGCGCCGACCAACCGGGATGGGCCGGAACCTTCGATGTCAACGCCGCCCTCCAGCGAGGCAACACCGAGCGCGAGATCCTCGGCGCCGGCGTCCGCCTCCAGTACGCCTGGCCTCCGCTGCCGGCCGAAACCGAGGACGCCGGCGAGACGGCCGCCGACTCCGAAGGCCCCGCCAATGTCGTCTTCCTGACGTCGAACTACGCGTTCACCCGGCTGAACGACAACCGTTACGTCAACAACGCCCTGAGCCACCTGCGTTTCATCCGCCGGCACAGCCCCCGGATCTCGTACGAGGTGTTCGGTCAGCACCAGTTCAACGAGTTCATCAGGCTCGAACAGCGGTTGCTGTTCGGCGGCGGCGGCCGTTTCCGGCTCATGCAGGGCTCACAAGTCGAGGTCTTCGCCGGCGCAGGCTACATGCTCGAACGGGAGACCCTGGATATCCCGGCGGCACTCCCCGACGCCCGGCGCAGCGAGGACCATCGCTCGACGAACTACCTGACGGTCCGCTACAACAGCGAAGACGAACGTCTCCGCCTCGTCCACACCCTCTACGCCCAACCGCGACTCGACCGGCTGCAGGACTATCGCATGCTGTCCGAGACCTCATTCGAGATCCAGCTCCTCCGTCGCCTCGCCCTGGCGATCAGCCTGAACGTCACCCACGACAGCGAGCCGCCCACGGGCGTCAAGGAGACCGATGTCGTGCTGTCGAACTCGCTCAGGTACTCGTTCTAGCCGGGCTCAGTCGCTGCTCTTCGAAACACTCGAAACGACTGTCGCATCTGCTGCTGGCTCGCAGTCGGCAGACCGGCCCGGAACGCAAGACGGCCGGCCCCGAGAGGACCGGCCGTCGAAGTGCGACGGTCCGCCGAACGATGCCCGCAGACCGTTGACTGCGTAACCCCTACTCGCCGCCGCCCGAGGAGATCATCAGCACCGAGCCCTGACGGTGCTCGGCGTGACGGGACGGAGCGTTCGAGTTCGTCGTCCAGGCGTTGCCCTGCTCGTCGAACTCGATCTCGCGGGTGTAGGTGACCATCATCGGCATCCGGTACTCGACGAACTTCTCCGTCTTCGGGTCGAAGCGCAGCATCGAGTCGGTGCCGGTGCCGGTGATCCAGACCTCGCCGTTGGTCGGGTTGATGTTCAGCGCGTAGGGCAGCGAGTTCGGGCCGTGCGGCAGGTCGTAGACCTTCCACTCTTCCGTCTCCTCGTTGAACGACGCGACATCACCCGAAGCCCAACCCGGCACCCAGACGATGCCGTCGGGGGCCACGTGCAGACGGCGCGGGCCGTGGACCGGCGGCCGCCACTCGACGATCCGCTCGGAATCGTCGGCGTCGAGCTGCGGACGGATCCGGCCGACGCGCTGGCCGTTCAGCTTGCTGTAGAAGACATGGCCGTTCGGCGCCACGTCGATGCCGTAGGGGGTCACGCCGCGGGACTCGCCGCGGGCGCCGCCGCCGCGGACCTGGTCCTTGGTCGGCAGCTTGTACTCGGTGACTTCCCAGCGCTTGCCGTCCCAGGTCTCGGGGTCGAGCGACATGACGCCGACGCCGTTCGGGCTGCCCGCGTCGGTCCACCAGAGGAT
>JAJDZH010000244.1 GCA_022824725.1 Thermoanaerobaculia bacterium
CTGCCGATCGCTCATACTCCGACCATGAAGATGCCAGCCACTTACTCATCCCTTCGACGTGCCTACATCCTGACGACTGCACTGGTCGCCGCGACCGCCTCGCTCGCCGGCGCCTCGGAAGACTGGCCCTCCTTCCGCGGCAACGGCGCGGACGGCAACGGCACCGGAACGCCGCCCGCGACCTGGAACGTGGAGACCGGAGAGAACATCCTGTTCCGGGTCGCGGTTCCCGGCCTGGGCCATTCGAGTCCGGTCATCTGGGGCGACCGCCTGTTCCTGACGTCGTCGGTGCCGGAGGGCGAGGAGGCGTCGCTCAAGGTCGGGCTCTACGGCGACATCGCGCCGGTCGTCGGCGAGCCGCCACAGCGCTACGTGGTCCTGGCCTACGACAAGCGAAGCGGCGAACTCCTCTGGCAGCGGACGGCCTTCGAGGGGACGCCCGCGGTCAAGCGCCACACGAAGGCGTCGCACACGAATTCGACGCCGGCGACCGACGGCGAGGTGCTCGTCGTCTTCTTCGGCTCCGAGGGGCTCCACGCGTACGACCTGGACGGCAAGCCGCTGTGGGACCGCCAGTTCGGGCTGCTCGACTCCGGCTACTTCGTGGTCAAGACGGCCCAGTGGGGGTTCGCGAGTTCACCCCTGATCCACGACGGCCGGGTGATCATCCAGGTCGACGTGCAGGGCGATTCCTTCCTCGCGGCACTCGACGCGAAGACCGGCGACGACATCTGGCGCACCGAGCGCGACGAGATTCCCACCTGGAGCACACCCGCCGTGTTCCCGCGGAGCGATGGTGGCCGCCAGATCGTCGTCAACGGATACCAGCACATCGGCGGCTACGACCTCGACACCGGGGAGGAACTCTGGCGTCTCGAGGGCGGCGGCGACATCCCGGTCCCGACGCCGATCCGCGCCGGCGACGACGGTCCGATCCTCATCACGAGCGCCCACGGCCCGATGCGTCCGGTCTACGCGATCGATCCGGACGCCGCGGGCGGGATCGACTCCGAACACGAAGCGATGCTCTGGTTCCATGAGCGGCTCGGGAACTACATGCAGACGCCGATCGTGGTCGGCGACCTGGCCTACTTCGGCTTCGACAACGGTGTCGTCACCGTGTTCGACTGGAAGAGCGGCGAGCGGGTCGCCCAGCAGCGCCTGGGCCGCGGCGCCTCGGGCTTCACTGCCTCGCCGGTCGCCGCGGACGGTCGCCTCTACTTCAACAGCGAGGACGGCGACGTCTACGTCATCGAGGCTGGCGAAGCACTCAACGAACTGGCGGTCAACGAACTCGGCGAAACCCTGATGGCGACGCCGGCCATCTCGGACGGCGTCATCTACTTCCGGGCGAGGCGTCACCTGATCGCCGTGGGCTCCGGCTCATAGGGAACTGGTCGCCAAAGCGGAGCCGGCCTGGCGCCCGGCACGTCTTTCTGGCCGCCTGCGGCGGCAGCCGGCGAGGGCGCCGGCGCACCCAGTGGGCAGAACGACTTGACGGGCCCGGACATTCTCTGGCGGCCTTCGGCGGAGCAGGTCGACGACTGCAACCTGACCCGCTATCTGCGCTGGCTCGAGTCGGAACGTGGCCTGCGGTTCGCCGGCTACGACGAACTCTGGCGCTGGTCGGTAACCGAACTCGAGGGCTTCTGGAGTTCGATCGCCGCGTACTTCGGGGTGCGCTTCCACGCCCCCGCCAGACGCGTGACCGGCCGCACTTCCATGCCCGGCGCCGAGTGGTTCCCCGGGGCGACCCTGAACTACGCGGAACATTCCCTGGCACACGGCGGTACGGAACCGGCTCTCGTCTGCCGGAGCGAAGCGGGGCCGCGGCGTGAACTGAGCCGAGACGAACTGCGCCGCGAAGTCGCGGCCGCCCGCGCCGGGCTTCTCCGCCTCGGTGTCGGCCGTGGAGATCGCGTCGTCGCCTACCTGCCGAACGGCGCAGAAGCCGTGATCGCCTTCCTCGCCACGGCCAGCCTGGGCGCTATCTGGTCGAGTTGTCCGCCCGAGTTCGGCGTGGAGAGTGTTCTCGACCGCTTCCGCCAGATCGAGCCCAAGGTTCTGATCGGTGTTGATCGCTACGACTACAACGGCCGCGTGTACGACCGCGGCCCCGAACTGGACCGGATCCTCGGTTCGCTGCCGACTCTGAGCGCGGCGGTCGTCGTGCGAGCGGCCGGCGGCACATCCGCCAACCTGAACGGCTCCCCGGGACGCCTGTCCTGGCAGGAGCTGACCACCGAACCCGGCGAACTCGCCTTCGAGCCGGTGCCCTTCGATCACCCGCTCTGGATCCTCTACTCGTCGGGCACCACCGGCCTGCCGAAGGCGATCGTCCAGGGCCACGGTGGCATCCTCGTCGAGCACCTGAAGCAACTCGCGCTGCACACGGATCTCGGCGCGGGCGACCGCTTCTTCTGGTACACGACGACCGGCTGGATGATGTGGAACTACCTCGTCTCGGGGCTGCTCCTGGGGACGACCGTCGTGCTCTACGACGGCTCGCCCGGCTGGCCCGACCTGAACGC
>JAJDZH010000408.1 GCA_022824725.1 Thermoanaerobaculia bacterium
CGCTCCGGTGTGGGAGAAGGCGGGCGAACTGGGAATCCCCGTCCTGATCCACGTCGGCGAGCCGTCGGCCTTCTGGGATCCCTGGGACGAGCACAACGAGCGCTGGCTGGAGCTCAAGATGTTCCCGAGGCGGCGTCGCGACGATCCCAAGCGCTTCGCCTCCTTCGAGCAGACGATGGGGGAACAGCACAACCTGTTCCGCAATCATCCCGACACGACGTTCATCAACGCCCATCTCGGTTGGCTCGGCAATGACCTGGCGCGGCTCGGCAAGCTGCTCGACGAGCTACCGAACGTCTACACGGAACTCGGGGCGGTCCTCGCCGAACTCGGCCGGCAGCCGATCACGGGCGCGGCCTTCATGGAGAAGTACCAGGACCGCGTCCTGATGGGCAAGGACTCGTGGGATCCGATCGAGGGCTACCACGTCTACTTCCGCGTGCTGGAGACGCGGGACGAGTATTTCGACTACTACCGCAAGCGTCACGCCCACTGGAAGATGTACGGCCTCGGCCTGTCCGACGAGGTGCTGGAGAAGGTCTACTTCCGCAACGCCCTGAAGATCATCCCCGGCCTCGACCCGAGCCTCTTCCCGGAGTAGCCACTGGGTGCGCCGGCGCCCTCGCCGGCATCCGGCGCGAAGCCACTGGGTGCGCCGGCGCCCTCGCCGGCATCCGGCGCGAAGCGCCGGGCTCCGAACAGTCCGCCGCTGCGCTACGGCCCGGTCGCTTCGCCGGTCTCCGGGACTTCGGCTTCCGGCTCCGGCGACCCGCTGCAGTCGCCGCAGTGGACGTCGTCGACCGCCTCGCCGGCGGCGAGCGACGCGACCCAGTCGCGGATCTTCACGCCGTCCGACTCGTACGTGTAGAACTGCGGCCGCAGCATGATCGTGTGCAGCTCGCCCGCCGCGATGTAGCTGCGGTAGTTGTCCTGGCCCTCGAGCGCCGCGTCGATGTCCGCCTCGTTCGCGTCGAGCAGCGGCTGCAGGCCGTCGTCGACGTTCGTTCCGGCGATTCGCAGGAACTGGAGCTGGACGTCGTCCTCGGCGGTGTCATACCTCGTGAACATTGCATCGGGATGGGCCTTCGCGGCCTGGATGTATAGCGCCTCGAACGAGAAGTTGTCGGTGTCGACCTCGTTCATGTTCTCGAAGTGGGACAGCGCGGCCAGCGTGCCCCAGGATTCGTGCGGCCGGCCGTCGGTCAGATTGCGATAGCCGCCGGCGCCGTCGCCCAGCGCGGTGACGCGGGCGGCCGGATAGTTCTCCGCGAAGTGGCGGGCGTAGACCGGCGACGGGATCGAGCCGGCGCTCGAGCCGGTGATGAACACCGTCTCGGGACCGAGGAAGTGCTCGTAGGTCCAGTCGAGGGCGGCCCGGCCGTTCGTGTAGCCGCGGTGATGGATCGTCACCTGGCGCGCCGGCGCCTCTTCGGTCGCCGGAACGTCGTACACCGTGTCGCGGTCGCCGATGTGAACGTCGCCCGTGCAGTAGGGCACGAAGACGAAACTGTGGTCGGCGAACGGGTTCTCCGGATGGTTGAACGCGGCGATGCCGTGGGCCGCGCCCTCCTCGGGCTCCGTGCCGCTCGGTGAGCGCATCTCCTCGACCGCGGTCATCGTGTAGGTGGGCCGGCCCTGCGGGTCGCAGGTCTCGGCGGTCCAGCATCCGCCGCCGCCCTGGAGGTAGAAGACGAGCTGGGTGGGATCGGCCTTGCGAACGAAGAACCGGAACGGCGAACCGTCGGAGCAGGTCGTGCTCCCGCCCGGATCGATCGTGTTCCAGCCTTCTGCGAGATCGGCGAGCGGCGCCTCGAGGTCGACGGGTTCGGGGGCTTCTTCGGCCGGCGCGCAGGCCAGCGCGGCCAGCGCGAAGAGGGCGGCGGTCACGATGAGGGAGGTGGAGTGGCGGTTCTTCATGGTCGTGCTCCTTCGTTCGGTTGCGGCGGGCTGTCAGGCGCCGGGGGCCAGGGTCGCCAGGGCGTCGAGATCCGCTCCCGGCTTGCCGTCGGGGCGAAAGGCCTGGATGCAGACGTGGTCGGCGCCGGCGTCCCAGTGGGCCTGGATGCGTTCGCGGATCCGGTCTTCCGGGCCCCAGGCGACGAGGGCGTCGACCAGGCGGTCGCTGGCCTGGAACTCCCGCCAGTCGTCCTCGGTGTAGCCCAGCTCCAGCAGGCTGTTCTGGTAGTTCGGGGCCCGCAGGTAGACGTAGAGGTTGGCGCGGCCGATCTTGCGCGCGGCCTCGGCGTCCGTGGTCAGGATGACCTTCTGTTCGGGGCAGAGCAGCGGCCCGTCGCCCATGATCTCGCGCGCCCGCCGGGTGTGCTCCGGCGTGACCAGGTAGGGATGTGCGCCATCGGCGCCCTCCGCGGCGAGCTTCAGCATCAGCGGCCGCAGGGCGGCGATGACGATCGGCGCTTCCTGCTCGGGCTCGGCTCCGCGGTAGAACGCCTTGCCGACCGCCTCCAGGTACTCGCGCATCTTCGGCACCGGCGGTTTGTACTCGTGTCCGCGCAGGTGGGTGACCAGGTGGGGGTGGGAGACGCCCAGGCCGAGGACGAAGCGCCCTGGCAGCATCTCGGAGAGCGTCTTGTGGACCGCCTTCGTCGTCATCGCGTCGCGGGCGTAGATGTTCGCGATCCCGGTCGCATGGGTGATCCGCTCGGTGCGGGCGCCGAGATACGCGACGAGCGCGAACGGGTCGCGGCCGACTGCCTCGGGTGTCCACAGCGCGCCGTAGCCCTGAGCTTCGATAGCGGTCGCGAATTCGGCCGCCTGATCCGCCGAGAGGCCGTCGAGGCCGGCCCATACGCCCAGCTTGCCCAGGATGTTCGTGGAATCCGTCATCGCCCGTGTGTTCCTCCACCTGAAATCGAGCGCCGACGGTATCAGGAGCAGGGTGGGTTTCCGGGCGGTGCTAACGTCCCGGCGCGATGACGACCGCTACGCACAAGCGTGCCTGGGCCTGGGAGCACTGGTTCGGCCTGGTCGGCCTTGCCGGGCTGATCGCGGGCGTCTACATCGGCCTCTTCGTGGCGCCGACGGAACGCTTCATGGGCGAGGTCTACCGCATCCTTTACGTCCACGTGCCGCTGCAGTGGAACGCGTTGGTCTGCTTCTTCGGCGCCGGCTTCGTGGGCGCCGCTTCGCTCTGGAAGCGAAAGGACTGGATCGACGGCATGCTGGTTGGGGTGATCGAGGTTGGCGTCATTCTGGAGACCGCCGGCCTGCTCTCCGGCATCGTCTGGGCCAAGCCGACCTGGGGCGTCTACTGGGCCTGGGATCCGCGGCTGACCTTCACCTTCGTCATGTGGCTGACCTTCCTCGGCGTGCTGGCGTTGCGCCGCTTCGCCGAGGAGCACAGGCGGGCGCCATGGACGGCGGCGGCGAGCATCGTCGCTTCGGTCAACGCGCCCCTCGTCTACTACTCGGTCAACTGGTGGCGCAGCATCCACCAGATGCAGTCGTCGCCGGAGACCGTGCACACGACGATGATCCTGCCGCTCCGGATCAACGCAATCGCTCTCTTCCTCGTCTGCGTCTGGTTCGTCGCGCGGCGCGCGCGGATCTCCCTGGCGCGGCGGCGGGCCGAGGCGACCGCGCCGCCGCCTCGCATCGAGCCGGTGCTCGAGGGAGCCTGAAGCGTTCTAGCAGTCCGTGGCAGAAGTCGCGCTGCATTCGAGCGGCCATGCATCCCGCCCAGCATCGTTGCTCTTCGGTCGAATACAGCCCGGTATGCTCCCTCATCGCGCCTTGCTGGACGGGCGCCTGACCGCTCTCGGTGCGACGCGGACTTCTACCACGGACTGCTAGGCGCGCCGCGCATTTCCATCACGGCCCGGGAAGGGCCAATCGGGGAGACCATCCATGACCGCGCCGAACTACGAACAGATCCTGGTCGAGGACCGGGGCCGCACCCGCATCCTCACCCTGAACCGCCCGGACAAGCTGAACGCCTGGACCCGGCAGATGAACTTCGAGCTGGTGGACGCGATCGAAGCCGCCAACGACGACCCCGGGCTGGCGGCCATCGTCGTCACCGGCGCGGGACGCGGGTTCTGCGCCGGCGCCGACATCGGAGCGCAGTTCAAGGCTCGGCTCGACGGCGGCGAGGCCGGAGCGGAGGCCGACCGCAGGCCGCCGCGTCCCTGGGTGGAACTGGTCCGTGACTCGAAGCCGATGATCGCCGCGATCAACGGCGTCGCCGTGGGCGTCGGCATCACCCTGGCCCTGCCCTTCGACGTCATCGTGCTCTCGGAGCGCGCCCGCGTGGGCATGTTCTTCGTACGGATGGGGCTGGTGCCGGAACTCTGCTCGTCCCACTTCCTCGTGCAGCGCGTCGGCTGGGCGAAGGCGAGCGAGATGTGCCTGACCGGAACTCTCTACGACGCCGCGGAGCTCGGGACGATGGGCTTCGCCAACGCCGTCGTTCCTCACGACCAGACGCTGGACCGAGCCCTCGAACTCGCCGCCCGGATCGGCGAGAACGCCGACAGCTCGCTCCGCGCGATCAAGCGGTTGCTGACGAAGAACGGTTCATCGCACGATCTCGACGAGGTCCACCGCCGCGAGATGGAAGAACTGAACGCCGCCTACACGAGCGACGCGCACCGCGAAGCCGTAGCCGCCTTCATGGCGAAGCCGTAGCCCCGGGTCTTCTGCCCCGGGGAAGGGAAAGCGCCGGCCTGGTGCGCGGGTCTTCTGACCCGCTGCCGCCGAAGGCGGCCAGGAGTACGCGCCGCGAAGCGGCGACCACCTGGCGTTTCCTTCAGGGTCGCCCCACCGTCAGCCGACACAGCAGCGTGTTCTGCGTCTCGAGATCGGCCGACCAGATCAGGCGCGCCCCGTCCCGCCACGAGATGTCGTCGTAGCCGCCCTTCGGCCTGACCGTCGCCGCGCTGTGTTCGACCGCCAACGGCCAATCCGTGTCGTCGAAGCCTGGGTTGCGCCAGCCTTCGGGCTCCGCCGCCGCCGTGAACTGGCAGGGGCCGACGCCGGGCGCCGGGTCGGCCTCGTCTACGCAGGCGCGGTCGAGGGGCGCCTCGTGGATCACCAGGCAGCGCCAGGCTGAGTCGGTCTCCGCGATCGGTAGTCCCGTGGCCGTGTCCGTGAACTGTGCGATGAGTCCGCCGTCGCCCATCTGCTGGTTGCGGCGGCCGATGTACTCCAGGCCCGTGTCGTCCTGCTTGAAGTCCTTGGCCACGAAGTTCAGTTGCAGGGGGTAGTCGGCCTTGAAGACGAAGGACTCGGCGTTGAACGAGCGTTCCGTAGTGATCGGCACGGAATCCTCGATGATCAGGCGGTCGCCCAGGTAGAAGGCGAACCAGTTGTCGGCCCAGACCTCGCCCTTGATGGAGAGAGCGCCCTGTCCCTCGACGACCGTTGCCTCGGGCGGAGTGGCGCCGCCGCCACAGCCGATGAACGACGCAGCCAGTAGTGCTGGAACCAGGGTCTCTCGCATCGTGAGTCTCCGTCTTGCTGGGTGCGCGGGTCTTCTGACCCGCTGCCGCCGAAGGCGGCCAAAGAACGCCGGGCGAAGCCCGACAGTTTCACCGACCCGTACCGCTCCGCGGTACAGGCCGGAGAGCGGGTCAGATGACCCGCGCACCCAGCGGATCCGGCCCGGGAATCCCGGGCAAGCCCGACCGTTTCCCCCACTGGGTGCGCCGGCGCCCCCGCCGGCTTCCGGAACAACGACGCGCCGCGAAGCGGCGACCGCTTTGGCGACCACTCCCATGGCACGTCAAGGCAACGCGAACGCCATCAGCTCCGGCACGCCGTCCGTCTCCCTCCTGCCGGCGACGGTCAGCGCGATGTACTGCCGGCCCTCCCAGAGGTAGGTCATCGGGGTGCCGAGACCGCGTGCCGGCAACGGCACCTCGGCGATCAGGTCGCCGGTCCGCTTGTCCCGCGCCACCAGCCGGTTGCCGCCGTCGTCGTCCGGGGCGTGCTGGCCGTGGATCAGCAACGTCTTCGTCAGCAGCGGCCCGGTGTAGGTGTCGCCGCCGAGTGGAGGCAGGTCGAGGTCCACGAGAAGCGGGTGGTTGCGCAGCGTGTCGTTGTTGCCGAGCGGCTTCATCCAGACGTGCTCGCCGGACTTCAGATCGATCGCGGTCATCCGCGTGTAGGGTGGCTTGAACAGCGGCAGGCCCTCGGGCATCTCGGGCCGCCGGCCGCGGCCGCCGTGGGTGTAGCGGAGCGTGCCGCCCTCGAGCGGATCGGGCGTGTAGAACGTGACCATGCTGAACGTGTTGCGCGATGGCACGTAGAGCCAGCCGGTTTCCGGGTCGACCGCGGCGCCGTACCAGTTCGCGCCGCCCCCGGCCGACGGCCGGAAGATCGTGCCCCGCTTGCCGCCGGGTTCGGGCAGCGACGGCGGCGTGTACAGCGGGCCGATCCGGTAGTCCTCGATCACGTCGAGGGCCATCTGCCTGATCTCGGGCGTGAAGTCGGCCAGGTCGTCCTCGGTCACGCCCTGGTACTCGAAGGGCGCCGGCTTCGTCGGGAAGGGCTGGGTGGGCGCGGCGGTGTCGCCGGGCATCGTCGCCGGCGGCGCCGGCCGATCCTCGATCGGCCACACGGGCTTGCCCGTGACGCGGTCGAATACGTAGAGGAAGCCCTGCTTGCTGACCTGGGCGACGATCTGCCGGGGATCGGCGCCCGCCGGACCCGGGAGGTCGATCAGCGTCGGAGCGGCCGGGAAGTCGTAGTCCCAGAGGCCGTGGCGGACAGCCTGGAAGTGCCAGAGCTTCTCGCCCGTTTCGACGTCGACCGCGACGAGGCTCTCGGAGTAGAGGTTGTCGCCCGGGCGGTGGCCACCGTAGAAGTCGTTCGTCGCGGTGCCGATCGGCAGGTAGACGATGCCGTGCTCGTCGTCGCCGGAGAGCATGGTCCAGACGTTCGCGTTGCCGGAGTAGCGCCAGGACTCGTCCTCCCAGGTCTCGACGCCCTCGTCACCCTCCTGGGGCACGGTGCGGAACACCCAGCGGAGTTCGCCCGTGCGCGCGTCCCAGCCGCGCACCCAGCCCGGGATGGACTCCTTCGTGATCCGGCGGTCGGCGATCGAGGCGCCGGTGACGACCACGTCGCGGACCACGACCGGCGGCGACTGCATGGAGTAGAGCAGGGCGTTCAGGTAGTCCCGCTCGCCGCGGTTGGCGCGCGGCAGGCCCTCCATCAGGTCGACACGGCCGCCGTCGCCGAAGTCCTCGTTCGGGCGGCCGGTACGGGCGTCGACCGAGAGCAGGTAGCCGTCGCCCGTCCCCCAGTAGACGCGGCTGTCGGCTTCGTCGCCCTCTTCGCCGTTCGTCCAGTAGGCGACGCCGCGCTGGTTCCAGACCACGGTCATCGTCGTCGTGCCCTTCTCGTAGCTCTTCGGGTTGTAGGCCCAGACCGTCCGGCCGCTGCCGGGGTCGACCGCGGCCCCGATCGAGATCGGCGTGTT
>JAJDZH010000145.1 GCA_022824725.1 Thermoanaerobaculia bacterium
GCCGCCAGCAGGACGGCTTCGGCGCCATGGCGAGCTTCGATCTCCGAGGCGACGCGGGCGACGTAGCTCACCTCGTCTCGCACCTGGCCTGCTTCTCCTTCGCCGAGTCGCTTGGCGGCGTCGAGAGCCTGATTTCCCATCCGGCCACGATGAGCCACGCCTCGATGACGGCGGAAGCCCGCGCCGCGGCCGGCATCGGCGACCAGCTCCTGCGACTCTCGATCGGTATCGAGCACGCGGACGACCTGATGGCCGACCTGCGTGGAGCGCTCGACCGCGTCCTGAACCGGCCGCGATCGGCGACGGCCGGCTAGTAGCCCACGCCGCAACGACTGGGTGCGCCGGCGCCCTCGCCGGCTCTAGCGCTTCAGCGCCAGGCCGATCATCCGCCCGCAGAGTTCCTCGAACGAGATCCCGGCGACCGCAGCGGACTGTGGGAGGAGGCTGGTGGGGGTCATGCCCGGCAGGGTGTTGACCTCGAGGCAGTACGGGGAGCCCGCCGCGTCGAGGCGGAAGTCGACGCGGGAGAAGTCGCGGAGGGCCAGAGCCTCGTGGGCAGCGAGAGCGAGTTCGAGGAAGCGGTTCTCGAGGCCTTCGTCGATCTCGGCCGGGAAGACCTCCTGGGCGCGGCCGGGGGTGTACTTGCTGTGGAAGTCGAAGATCACGTCAGGCGGGATGATCTCGCCGACGCCCAGGGCCTGGCCGCCCAGCACCCCTGCGGTGTACTCCCTTCCGGGAAGGAACCGTTCGAGGATCACCTGATCGTCGAAGGTCAGGGCCTTCCCAACCGCCGCGTCGAGCTCGTTCGGATCAGACATCAGAGAAAGGCCGACCGTCGATCCAACCCGAGAGGGCTTGACGATCAGAGGCAGACCGAGTCCGCTGATCTCCGGTTGGTCTGCCGGCCAGCAGACCCAGTCCGGGGTCGGAACCCCCGCCTCGCGAAGTCGACGCTTGCTCCGGTCCTTGTCCATCGCCAGGCGGCTGCTCCGGGCATCGCTGCCCGTGAAGGCGATGCCGGCCGCCTCGAGCAGCTCCTGGACTTCGCCGCCCTCGCCCTGACGGCCGTGGAGCACGAGGAAGACCGCGTCGTGGCGCCCCAGATCGCCCGCGACCAGGGCCGGCAGGTCTTCCCGCGCTTCCAGATCGCGCAGTTCGGCCAGCGACGGCGGGCGGGCGCCAACGGCCCGTCCCAGACGCTGCCGCTCGAGTGCCGGGTCCAGGGGTCCCGGTTCGATCGTGTCGAACACGGTCACCTCATGGCCGCCGCCGCGCAGGGCGGCCGCTACCTTGGCCGCCCCGGCCAGGGCGACCGTCCTCTCCGGCGTCGAACCTCCGGTCAGAACTGCGATTCGCGCCATGGGTCACTCACCGAGCGCGGATGCTACTGCCGATTCGCCGCCGCTGTTACTCTGACCGCCATGAGGATCAGCAGACGCAACCTGCGCACCGTCATCGTCGCGTTCATCATCCAGGCCTTCGGCGTCTCCGCGATCACGGCCGACGACGCCGGCGAGCCGCTGGCGCCCACGCTGGAGGGTCTGGGCGACCTCCACTACGCCATCACGACGTCGTCGGACGCGGCGCAGCGCTTCTTCGACCAGGGGCTTCGTCTCGTCTACGCCTTCAACCACGCCGAGGCCATTCGCGCCTTCGAGGAAGCCTCACGGCTCGACCCGGAAGCGCCGATGCCGTACTGGGGCAAGGCCCTGGCCCTGGGCCGCAATCTGAACGACGGGGTGACGCGCGAGCGCGAACTGCAGGCGCTGGAGAGCCTGAAGCAGGCGCAGGACCGGAGCGACAACGCCAGCGAGCGGGAACAGGCCCTGATCGACGCGCTCGCCAGCCGCTACTCGACGGACGACGACGCCGACCGCGCGACTCTGGACGCCGCCTGGGTCGAGGCGATCGCGAAGGTGGCCGAACAGTTCCCCGACGATCCGGAGCCGGCCACGCTGCACGCCGCGGCGATCATGAACACGATGCCCTGGGACTACTGGCTCGGCGGCAAGCCGCAGCCGGGGACCCTGCAAGCGAAGGAACTCCTCGAGCGGGTGATCGCGGCACATCCCGACCACCCGGGAGCGCACCACTACTACATCCACCTGATGGAGGCCCGGGAGCCGCACCTCGCCGAGCCGAGCGCCGACGCTCTCGGCAAGCTCATGCCGGCCGCCGGCCACCTGGTCCACATGCCGGCCCACATCTACATCCGCGTCGGCCGCTACGACGACGCCGTCACGTCGAACCAGCGCGCGATCGCCGCCGATCTCGACTACATCGCCCAGTGCAACGCCCAGGGGCTCTACCCCGTCGCCTACTACCCCCACAACATCCACTTCCTGTGGGCCTCCGCCACCTTCGGCGGCCGCGCCGAGCTCGCGATCGAGAGCGCCGACGACCTGGCCTCCGAGGTGCCCGTTGAGATGGCGGGCAGCCTCGCGTTCCTGCAGAACTACCTGGCGACGCCGCTCTTCGCCCGCGTTCGATTCGGCCGCTGGCAGGAAGTGCTCGACACCCCGCGGCCTCCGGCCGGCCAGGCCTTCCAGACCGCGATGTGGCACTACGCCCAGGGCCTGGCGCTGGCAGCCGGCGGCGACCCGCGAGGCGCCAGACGCCACCTCAAGGCACTCGGCAAGCTGCGGCGGAGTTCCGAACTCGCGGATCTGCGCATCTCCTTCGCCACCGGCTCCGACCTGGTGCGTTTGACCGAACACCTGCTCGCCGGCGAGATCCAGGCGGGCCGGGGCCGGTTGCCGCGGGCGATCAACGAGATGCGCTCGGCCGTGGCCCTCCAGGACAGCTTCCGCTACGCCGAACCGCCGTCGTTCCACTACCCCGTGCGCCAGTCCCTCGGCGCGGTGCTGCTCGAAGCCGGGCGAGCCAGCGAGGCCGAAGCCGTTTACCGCCGCGACCTGGAGCACAACCCGCACAACGGCTGGTCCCTGTTCGGCCTCGCGGCGGCGCTACGCGCGCAGGAGCGGGACGAAGAGGCAAACGAAGCGCAGCAGCGCTTCCAGGAAGTGTGGCAGAGCGCCGACGTGACACTCGAAGCCTCCGTCTTCCGCTAGCGCAACTCCCACTCCGCCGCCAACCGATCGGCCCGGGCCATCCCCTCGAGCGTCGGCCCCAGCCGCCGGCCGATCGCCCGCAACCAGCCTGCCTTCTCCCAGGCCTCGATTCGTCCACCGTTCCCAACCGACGGGTCGCTACCAAACCGCCGCTCCAGCTCCGCGCAGTCGATGCCGGAACGCTGCCGCAGTCCCATCATCACGGCTTCCAGCAACAACTGATCGTCCGTCAACTCCTCCCGCCCCGCCACCGGCGACCCGCCCCTCTCCACCGCATCGCTCCATTCCCTCCACGGAGCAACGTTCCACCACCGGCTACGACCGGCGAAGGAGTGCGACGAGGGTCCGAGACCCAGGTACGGCTGATGCCGCCAGTACTTCCGGTTGTGGCGACTCCGATCTTCCTCGTGCCGGGCGAAGTTCGAGACCTCATAACCCTCGTAACCCAACTCCGCCAGCCGCCGATGCGTAGCGACGAAGCTCGCGGCCCGCTCGTCTTCGCCGGTCTCCCGCAGCCTCCCCGCGTCCCGCCGGCGGCCGAACGGCGTCCCGTCGTGGATCGTCAGTTCGTAGCAGGAGATGTGGTCCGGCCCCAACGCCGCCGCCTCGTCCAGCGTCCGCAGCCACCAGTCCGCATCGAATCCGGGCAGCGAGTAGATCAAGTCGACCGACACCGACCGAAAGCCCGCCTCGCTCGCCCGTTCCACGCTCGCCCGCGCCTCCGCCGCGTCGTGCCGCCGGCCCAGAAAGCGCAACGCCGAATCGTCCAGGGCCTG
Source organism: Thermoanaerobaculia bacterium (assembly GCA_022824725.1). Classification (GTDB taxonomy): domain Bacteria; phylum Acidobacteriota; class Thermoanaerobaculia; order Multivoradales; family Multivoraceae; genus Multivorans. The sequence goes on from JAJDZH010000145.1 coordinate 3,848, forward strand.
CAGCCCCAGGCTGATCCGGTCGAAACCGAGTTCCCGCCAGCCGGCCAGCGACCCAGGCGCGGCATCCTCCGGGTTCACCTCGATCGTCCACTCGGCCTCCGCCTCGATCGCGAAGGCCGCGGCCAACCGCCGCCGGACCGCCCCAAGCTGCCCCAGACTCAACGCCGAGGGCGTGCCGCCGCCGAAGTAGACCGTGTCGAAGCTGCCGGTCCCGAAACCCTCAGCCTCGCCAGCCCGATGTTTCTCTCCTCCCCCGATGAGATCAATCTCCTCAACCAGGGCCTCGACGAACCGCTCGCGATCCGCCCCACCACCACGGGCCACCGCGAAGTCACAATAGGGGCAGATCGCCGAACAGAAGGGAATGTGGACATAGAGCCCCGCCGCCTCCGCCACGCCTACCGCGGCTTCTCGCCGCCGACCCACCAGGGGCTCGACCAGGCGAGATTGCCGTCGATCTGCTCGACCCGGAGGTAGTACCAGTCCTCCTCGGTACCGAAGTCGGTGAAGCGGAAGGTCACGTCGTCGCGGAGCCCCTCGATGAAGTCGACGCGGACACTGTCCCGGTAGTCGCCTTCGTGGAAGACGTGCTCGTTGCCGCCGCGGGCGCCGGCCGCCGTGCCCGGCGCGGCCGGCAGGGCGAGCGTGAACTCCGCCGCGGCGAACCGCTGGGGAGTCCGCACCTGGGTGGGCGCCGTGCCGTACTCGACGGCGTCCGCGATCTCGAGGTCGAGCCGGACCGCCGCCGGATCGCCCTCCAGCACCAGCGCGAAGGAGCGGCGCGAGCCGCGGGTCGTGAAGTCGAAGCTGGCCACATTCCCGTCGACCCCGAAACGATCCGCCACCAGCGGCGTCCCGGTCAGGCGACCGCCGACCAGCTTCGCGCCTTCCACCGTCACCGTGCCCCGCCACGGCCGCTGACCGCGCGGGTTGTCCCGGATGTCGACCCAGGTCTCCGAGAAGAAGCTGACCAGGGCCTCGAACTGGCCCTCCGGCAGCGCGGCGCCGCCTGCCCCGCGCGTGTCGAAGGTGGCCACGACCTCGCCGTTGCGGATCAGGTCGACCCGGCGGATCGGCCCCGTGCCGATCGCCCGTCCCTCGAGCACGCGGCGGTCCGTCTGGTCCAGCTCGCTGCCCATCGCCGCGCCGTTCATCCGGGCATCGAGAACGATCCGCTGCGCGCCGGTCGTCGCGTACGCGCGGCGGGACTTGAGAGCGCCGAACACGGCCTCCGTGGTGCGCGCGGGCGCCCAGGCCGCCGCCAGGCCGCCGAACTGGAAGATGTTCGATCGCCGCCCGGAGGCGCCCGCCTGATGACCGGGCGAGTAGCCGGGGTGGCCGCGATGGTCGTCGGACGCGGACACGAAGCCGACCCGGAAACCCTGCTCGAGGTAGCGGCTACCGAACCACTCGAAGGTGCCGTGGCCGGACATGATCTCGATCAGGTTCTCCATCTCGAAGTCGTTCTGCCGCCAGTCGCCGTTCTGATGGGCGTGGGGAATGATCAGCACGTCGTCCGTGTCGTACTCCGCGCGCAGTCCCCGGTAGAGCTGGGAGAGGTTCGGCGCCGCCTGCACGCCGACCCGCTGCATGCCGACGTTCCGGAAGAACACGTTGTGGTGACCCCCTCGCTGCCGCGGCGACGTCCACTCGTAGCCGGCGAAGACCAGCAGCTCGCCTTCCCGGTGGAACTTCCGGACCGCTTCGTTCAGCTCCTCCCACAGGCCGTCCGTCAGCCAGATGTCGTGCTCGCTCATCGTGATGAAGTCGAGGCGGGCATCGTCGCGGGCGAAGGAGAAGTAGCCATCCGGCGTTCCCTGCCCCTCCGCGAAGCCGGAGTGGCCGTGGGTCTCGCCCCAGTAGAGACGGTGTTCCGGGTCCGCCCGCACCCACACCGGATTGGCGGCGCCCGTCACCTCGCCGTCCGGGCTGCGGAACGTGTAGCGAAGGACACCCTCCTCCTCGGCCATGAGCTCCACCAGATGAATCGCCTGCCCGGCCGGCAGTTCGGCCACCTGCTCGCCGTCGAGCAGCACCTGCAGGCCGGGAATGTCCCGGGTGGCCCGGTTGTAGGCCCAGTCCTCCGCCCGTACCGAGATGATGAACGTCTCGCCGGCACCGACGATCGACGGAGCGAAACCGTGGACCCGCTCCGCGGCGCCGCCCACGACCTCGTAGGTCGCCGGCGGCATCTCGTAGACCCTGCCGTCGCCCGGGTCGACGTGAATCGGCAGGGAGATCCGGTCGTTGCTGAACTCGCCGATTCCGAGACCGCG
>JAJDZH010000296.1 GCA_022824725.1 Thermoanaerobaculia bacterium
CGAGTTCCGCAACACGCATTTCTCGTTCACGATCGGCGTCGATGGAGTGGAGCAGTTCGTCGCGACGCCCGAACTGCACAGCGACGAAGCGATCGACAGCGATCCTCTGCCGCCCGGTCAGGTCTGGGCGGTTGGGCCGGGAACCGGCGAGACCGGTGCCGGCCTTTACCGGATCGAAGTGGCCGTCGGGCCGGGAAGCGGCGCGAAGATCCTCAACCATCCCGTGCCGCCGTCCTTCCGCGAGAGCGTGCGGATCGGTGAGCAGAACCTCTACCAAACGGCAAAGAAGCTGGTCGGCAACCGGGCGCCGCGTGACTTCGAGTATCAGGTTCAACTGCGCCCGTTCGATGCCGACAAGTCCGGCACGGGGCTCGGAATGCCAGTGCTTGCCGCTTGCGTCGGAGCGCTGCTCGACCGCGGAACCCGGGGTGGCGCCATCCTCGTCGGCCAGTTGAACCTCGGCGGCAGCCTGGACATGCTTCCCGACGCGGTGGCCATCGCTGAACTCGCCGTGGACAAGAGCGCGACGACCCTGCTGATGCCTGTGAGCGCCAGGCGTCAGCTCCACTCCTTGCCGGACGAACTCTGGACGAAGGTCAACATCGAGTTCTACAGCGACCCGGTTGACGGCGTGTTCAAGGCGCTGCTGCCGTGACGCCGATACTCCGGAGAGAGTTGCGAGCGACGCGGACACCTCGCTGCCACCCGGAGGACGCTCGCGTTCGCGGTGTTCTGGTAACGGATCCGATACGGGTTGTAGACCCGCGTCTCCAGGGGGGCAGTTTCGAGTGGCCGCCGGTTCGAGGGGCCTATGGACTTTGATCGTCAGCGCGCGCTTGGTCTCTTGCGGTCTGGGACCGGGTTGCCGCAGGCCGTGTTCCGGGACGGCCAGGAGGAGGCGATCCGCCATGTTGTCGAAGGTCGTGGGCGGCTGTTGCTGGTGCAGCGAACCGGGTGGGGCAAGAGCTTCGTCTACTTCATTGCCGCGAAGATGCTGCGCGAGGCGGGAAGCGGACCGGTCTTGCTCGTTTCGCCGTTGCTCGCGCTGATGCGGAACCAGAAGCTGGCCGCCAAGCGGATGGGTGTGCGGGCGGAGAGCATCGATTCGACGAACACGACTGCATGGCGGAAACTGGAGGGGGACGTGACAGCCGGGAGGGTCGACGTGCTCCTGGTCTCGCCCGAACGGTTGGGCAACGAGCGGTTCGTGGAGAATGTCCTTTCCGTGGTCGGCGGCCGCGTCTCGCTGCTTGTCATCGACGAGGCGCACTGCATCTCGGACTGGGGCCACGATTTCCGGCCGGACTACCGGCGCATCGGCCGGATGATCCAGACACTGCCGGCGAATCTCCGGTTGCTCGCGACGACGGCTACGGCGAACAACCGGGTGGTTGCCGATCTGAAGGCCGTGCTCGGTGACCAAGGCCGGGGAGCGCCAAGCCTCTCCGTATCGCGCGGCGGTCTGGACCGGCCGAGTCTGAGGCTGCAGACAATCCGGCTGAGGAGCCAGGCCGAGCGGCTCGCCTGGCTGGCGGAGAGAATACCGCGGATGGAGGGTAGCGGGATCATCTATACGCTGACGATTCGGGACTCGGAGCGCGTGGCGGCCTGGCTTCAGAGCCGTGGGCTCGATGTGCATGCGTACAGCGGGCGGACCCCGACCGAGGAGAGAGAGAAGCTGGAAGAAGACCTGCTTGCAAACCGGGTGAAGGCGCTGGCCGCGACGACTGCGCTCGGTATGGGCTTCGACAAGCCGGATCTGGGCTTCGTCGTCCACTTTCAGACACCTGGTTCCGTCATCCACTACTACCAGCAGGTGGGGCGCGCCGGCCGAGGGCTCGATTCCGCCTGGGGCGTGCTCCTTAGCGGTGAGGAGGAGATCGAGATCACCCGCTTCTTCATCGACACGGCGTTCCCGAGCCGGGAACAGGTTCGGCAGATTCTCCGGGCACTGGAGGAGGCCTCGGAGGGCCTGACGCTCACTCAGCTCGAAGCGGTGGTGAACGCCGGGCGCGGGAGGCTCCAGCAGGCACTGAAGATCCTCTCGCTCGAGTCGCCGGCGCCGGTTGTCAAGGAAGGTCAGCGTTGGCAACTGACCGCCGCCAACCTCGACGAAGACTTCTGGGAGCGCGTCGAGCGGCTGACCGAGCTTCGCCGTTTGGAGCAGAAGGAGATGCAGGACTATGTCGACCTCGACTCCGGGCACATGGAGTACCTGATCCAGGCGCTCGACGGCGACCCGGCAGAAGTCAACGCGAACGACCGGCCGCCGCTACCGGATACGCCGGAGCGACGGACTGTGCTGGAGGCCATCGAGTTCCTGCGCGGCGACTTCCTGGAGATCCAACCGCGCAAGCAGATGCCGGACGACAGCGGGGCGATGAAGAGGCTCGCACCCGGGTACCAGACCGAGACTGGCCGCGCCTTGAGCCACTGGAAGGACGCTGGCTGGGGAATCGAGGTTCACCGTGGCAAGTACAAGAGCACGCCGCCGCGTTTCAGCGACGAACTGGTTGAGGCAAGTGCCCGGCTGATCCGGCGCTGGGGCTTTGCCTGTCGGCAGGAGGACGGCGAGCCGTTCGCGCTGCCCGAGTGGGTCGCCTGCATCCCTTCGCTTTGCCGCCCGGAGCTCGTGCCGGACTTTGCGGCCCGGCTTTCCGAGGCGATCGGTCTGCCGTTCCGGCCAGTGCTCATTCGTACCGAGAACAGGCCTCCGCAGAAGGAGATGGAGAACAGCGCGCAACAGGCAAGGAACGTGCTCGGTTCGCTGGCGCTCGACCGAGAACTGCCGCCGGAGTTTCGTGCGCCCGTCCTGCTCGTCGATGACGTCGTGGACTCGAGATGGACCTTTACCGTGGCCGCGAACGTTCTCCGGGAGGCCGGCAGCGGCGCTGTCTGGCCGTTCGCACTAACCTCGGCGGGCGGTGGATGATGCGTACCAGGTACCTGCGGGGCTGCCGTAGCAACCGCCGGCGGGGTGGTACGAACATTGGCTGGGAGTGGATCGCAGAACAGTCAGCCGTGCGTTGGAGAAGTGACCGACAATGAGCGAACGGCTGTCCGCGAACACCCAGGCGATTCTGCTGCTGACGCAGCCACTCGTCGTTGGCAGGAGAAGGGCCGGTGGAACCGACTCCGTCAAACCCCTCAC
>JAJDZH010000036.1 GCA_022824725.1 Thermoanaerobaculia bacterium
GGACGCGATCTCCGAGCACGCGGCGCGCTTCGTGCGCGACCACGCGGAGAGCGAACGCAGCGACGATCCGCTCTTCCTCTACGTGGCCCACACCGCGCCCCACTGGCCGCTGCACGCGCTGCCGGAGGACATCGCCCGCTACCGGGGCCGTTACGCCGCCGGCTGGGACGCGATCCGCGCCGAACGGCGCCAGCGGCTGATCGAACTCGGGCTGATCGAAGCCGACTGGCCGATCGCCGGGCGCGACCCGCGCGTGCCCTCCTGGGAGGACGTTCCCGGCGAGGAACGGCCCTGGTTCGAGCGCGCGATGGAGGTCTATGCCGCCCAGGTCGACCGCATGGATCGGGGGATCGGCGAGGTCGTCGCGGCGCTGGAGGAGACCGGCCGTCTCGACAACACGCTGATCCTCTTTCTGGCCGACAACGGCGGCTGTGCCGAAGTCCTGACCGACAGATGGGATGGGCTCGCCATCCCGAGGCAGGCGCTCGACGGCAGCCCCGTGGCGGTCGGCAACGACACGAGCGTCCTGCCGGGGCCGGAGTCGAGCTACCAGAGCTACGGCCCCCACTGGGCCCACGCCAGCAACACCCCGTTCCGCCTCTACAAGCACTGGGTCCACGAAGGAGGCATCGCTTCCCCGCTGATCGTCCACTGGCCGGCGCGGATCGCCGACGGCGGCGGGATCGTGCGCGAGATCGCCCACGTCATCGATCTGATGGCGACCGCGCTCGACGCCGCCGGCGCCGCCCACCCCGCGAGCCGCGCCGGCAGCGCCTCGATCCCGGTCGAGGGCGTGAGTCTGCTGCCGGCGTTCCAAGCTCAGCCTCTCCATCGAGACGCGGTGTTCTGGGAGCACGAAGGCAACCGGGCGGTCCGCTCCGGAAAGTGGAAGCTGGTGTCCCGATACCCAGGCGAGTGGGAGCTCTACGACGTGCTCGCCGACCGCACGGAAGCCAACGATCTGGCGGCGGCGCAACCGGAAAGCGTCGCCTCGCTCGCCGTGCTCTGGAACGACTGGGCCGCTCGCACGGGAGTGGTCCCCTGGGACGAGATCAGGGAGCGCCGGCGGGCCGCCCGCGAGGCCGGCCAGGGGTCCTGAACACCCGCCTGCGTGATACCCTGCCGGCCATGAAAACGAGAGCTTTCCTGGCTGGCGCGGCCCTGGTCTGCGCCTCTCCGGTGCTTGCCGCCGACGTACCGGCGTCGGCAGAAGATGTCCGGCCGCTTCTGGTCGGCAGCGCCGTCCCCGAGGTCGAGCTTCCCGCCACCGACGGCGGTGTCGTTGATCTGGCCGCCGCGGCCAGGGCACAGCCGACGATCCTCATCTTCTACCGTGGCGGCTGGTGACCGTACTGCAACACGCAACTGGGTCAGTTGCAGGAGATAGAGCAGGATCTGATCAACCTCGGCTACCAGTTGTTCGCGGTCTCGCCGGACGTCGCGGAGCAACTGCAGGCCACCGTCGACAAGAACGAGCTGAAGTACAGGCTGCTTTCGGATCGCGGCATGAAGGCATCGCAAGCCTTCGGGATCGCCTTCCGGGACGAGGAGATGGTCCGGAGATACCGGGAGTCCTACCGGCTCGACCTCGAAGCGTACGCCGGCGACGATCACCACATGCTGCCGGTGCCGGCGGTGTTCGTACTCGACACGGATGGTCGCATCGCGTTCCACTACGTGAACCCGGACTACGAGGTTCGTCTGCCGGAGACCGTTCTGCTCGAGGCCGCGAAGGCGGCGCTCAAGTAGCTTCCGCCGACGACGACCGACGGCGCCGGTGGCCGATCGTCTTCGGAGAACGGATCTAGTGGAGTCCAACCGACAGGCGCTGGCGCGCAACGACCCCGCGGTGTGGGCCGCGATCGCCGGCGAGGAGGACCGGGAGCGGCGCGGCGTCGAACTCATCCCCTCGGAGAACTACACCTACCCCGAGGTGTTCGCGGCGAACGGCTCGGTGCTGACGAACAAGTACGCGGAGGGCTATCCCGGCCGCAGATACTACGGCGGCCAGGAGTTCACCGACGCGGTCGAGCGGCTGGCGATCGAGCGCGCCTGCCGGCTGTTCCGGGCCGAGCACGCGAACGTCCAGGCGCTGTCCGGCTCGCCGATGAACCAGGCCGTCTACTTCGCCTTTCTCGATCCCGGCGACACCGTGCTGGCGATGGACCTGTCGCACGGCGGCCACCTCACCCACGGCGCGCCCGTCTCCCACATGGGCCGGGTCTTCAACTTCATCCGCTACCGGACGGATCCGGCCAACGAGGGCGCGATCGACTTCGACGCCCTGCTCGCCCAGGCCCGCGAGCATCGGCCGAAGATGATCCTCTGCGGCTACTCGTCGTACCCGCGGGACTACGACTACCGCGAGTTCAAGCGGGTCGCCGACGACGTGGGGGCGCTGACGATGGCCGACGTGTCGCACATCGGCGGCCTGATCGCGGGCAATGCCATGGCAAACCCGCTCGACCACGGCTTCGACGTGATGACGACGACCGGTCACAAGACCCTCCGCGGCCCCCGGAGCGGGCTGATCCTGTCCCGCGCGGAGCACCGCCGGAAGATCGACAAGGCGGTGTTTCCGGGTCTCCAGGGCGGTCCCCACATGAACGCGGTCGCGGCGCTCGCCATCACCCTCGGCAAGGCGCTCGAGCCCGAGCTCGCGGTCTACGCCCGGCAGGTGCTGACCAACGCGAAGGTGTTGGCCGAGGAGCTGATGAGCCGCGGCGCCGAACTGGTCACCGGCGGCACGGACAACCACATGATGGTGCTCGACACGCAGAAGAGCTTCGGTATCGACGGCCGGATCGGCGAAGAGACGCTGGACAAGGTCTCGATCACGGTCAACAAGCAGTTGATCCCGGACGATCCCCTGCCGCCCCTGCGGCCCAGCGGCATCCGCCTCGGCAGCCCTGCCGCCACCACCCGCGGCATGGAAGAAGCGGAGATGAAGCTGCTCGCCGAGTGGATCATGGACGCGCTCCGGCGCCACCGCGACGAGGAG
>JAJDZH010000327.1 GCA_022824725.1 Thermoanaerobaculia bacterium
TCGCGGTCGAGCGGATGCCTCCATAGAGCAAGCCGCCTCGGTCTCGTTCCGCTGACCGCTGGGTGCGCCGGCGCCCCCGCCGGCTGCCGCCGGAGGCGGCGAGGAGGACGCGCCGCGAAGCGGCGACCATTCTGAGCGGCCTACGGCTCGGCGTACTCCAGCGCAAACACGAACAGGTTGTTCGCGAAGCCGGGCTTCAGCTCCGGCGTCAGCCGCAGGAAGCTCGACGTGGTCGCGGAGATTCCCGTGCTGACGGCGACGTACTGCGTGCCGTCGACCGCGTAGGTGATCGGGTAGCCGGTCACCGGTGCGCCGAGGTTCACCTCCCACAGGACCTCGCCGGTCTCCTGACTGTACCCCTTGAACCGGCCGTTCACATCGCCGCCGAAGAGCAGGCCGCCGCCGGTGGCGACCAGCGAGGTCGTCGAAGCGCGCTGTTCGTGGAGCCAGACCGTCTTCCCGGTCTCGGCGGAGATCGCGTAGACCGTGCCGAGGTTCTCCGTGCCGGGGGCCAGTTCGTGGCGGACGCTCAGCGCGTAGTACGGGTGGGAGGCGCTCGGGTCCGTCGTCGTCAGCGTCGGCATGCACATGTTGCGGAGCGGGTAGTACAGCGTGTTCGTCTCCGGGTTGTAGGCCCCGGCCTCCCAGTCCTTGCCGCCGTGCATGTTCGGGCAGATCAGCCGCTCTTCTTCCAGGGCGTTGAAGATGACTTCAGGGTTCTCCGTGGCCCTGCCAGTCTCGCCGTCGATGCTCTGGATCACGTTCTGGTAGACGGTCGGCCGCGCCCAGAGAAACTCGCCCGTCTCGCGGTCGATCGAGTAGACGAGCGCCGTCTTGCCGGGGATGCCGGTGATCACCTTGCGGACCTCGCCCGGTTCGATGTTCGGGTTGATCCACGGCACCTCGTCGGGGTCGGGCGCTACGGCCGTCTCGACCACGAGGCGCTCGAATGGATGATCCAGATCCCAGTGGTCGTTCATGTGCTGGTAGTGCCAGACGATCTCGCCGGTGTCCGCGTCGAGCGCGAGAGTCGAGTTGTGGTAGAGGTGCTTGTTGTCGACCCCGCCGAGCATGAATTTGGGCGCCGGCGCGGTGACCGACGTGCCGGCGAAGACCAGGTCGAGGTCCGCGTCGTAGCTCGGCGGCATCCAGGAACCGACGTGGGCCCGCTTCTCGAACGGCACGTCGCCCCAGGTCTCGTCGCCCGGTTCGCCGGGGGCGGGGATCGTGCGCCGCCGCCAGAGCTCCTCGCCGGTCAGAGCGTCGTGGGCGGTGATCACGCAGGCGTCGGGCCCGGCGCGCGGCGAGCAGCTTCGGCCGGAGAAGGCCTTGCCCTTGCCGATGATCGGGCCGGCGCCCTGTAGCGCGGGATGGACCTTGTAGTCGAGGACCATCGTCTCCCAGACCATCTTCCCGGTCTCGGCGTCAAGCGCGAACAGGTGGTCGTCGACGCTGGTGTCGATGATCAGGTTCGCGTAGATCGCGATGTTCCGGTTGTTCTGGGACAGGAAGCCGCCGACGTAGTCCTTCGCGTCCTCGGGAATCTTGCGACGGTGCTCCCAGATCAGGTCGCCGGTTGCCGCGTCGAGCGCCTGGATCACGTCGTTCGGGTTCGGCATGTACAGGACGCCCCGGTAGGCGAGCGGAGTGCCGGTCTGGCTGCCGTCGTTGAGCGACCGCGTCCACACCATCCGCAGGTCGCCGACGTTCTGCGGCGTGATCTGGTCGAGCGGGCTGTAGCCCCAGCCGTTCGCGGTGCGCCGCCAGGACAGCCAGTCCCCGGGCGCCGGGTTCTCGAGCATCTCGTCCGTGACGGGGACGAAGGCGTCGCCGGTTTGGGCGCTCGCGATCGCGACGCCCAGGATCTGAGTAGAGATCGCCGCGGCGACGATCAGGTGTCCGTACCGCTTCTGCATCGGGAACCTCTCTTCCGTGTGACCGGAGCCGTAGAGTATTACTGGGTGCGCGGGTCTTCTGACCCGCTGCCGCCGAAGGCGGCCAGAAAACTGCGCCGGCCGGGGGGCCGGCTCCTCTCTGATGGCGTCGCCCGCTAAGCTAGCCGGCAATGCCACACAACAAGGTCGCCTTCGCCTCGGCTGCCGTAGCGGCAGCCGCCCTGTTCATCCTCGTCCCGCCGCCCGCCCCGGGCCAGGAAGCCGGCGCGCTCGCCGGTGATGACGTCGTCTCCCTCCTCGTCCGCCTGGGCGTGAACGACAAGGCCGCCCGCGACTGGGACGGCTCGCTCGAAGTGTCGGGCGGCGTACTGCTGGGCCTCCGCGACTGGCGGCCCCGGCCCGGCAACGAGGTCGAGGGCGCCGCCTGGAAGCTGGACAGCTACCAGGGGCCGAACTACAGGCCCGGCGCCATCCACGATACGCAGACGGTCGGTCCGGTCGAGTACGTCCGGTCGCCCGGACTCGTCGTCGACGTGCGGGGCAACGGCGGCTCGCGGCTCATGTTCGCCACCACGGGCGGCGAGTTCGAGGTCCGGCTCGCCGACGTCGCGGTCGGCCGGCGGTTGCGGTTCCTGGGCGGCGACGTGACGGTCGAGCGCGTGCCCGGGGTCGAGCGGATGACCTCCGACGACTACCAGAACGACTTCGCGACGATCCTCGGCAGTGACGGCGACGAGGTCTGGGCCGCCTGGCTCGGCTACCGCGACAACGCGAACGAGGTCCTGGCGCGCCGCTTCGACGGACAGGGTTGGGGCGAGGTCCAGACCCTGACGGAGCAACCCGGCGACCACTTTCTCGTGAAGATGGGCCGCGACGGGGAGGGCCGCCCGTGGGTCGTCTACTCGGCTCAGGTGGACGGCAACTGGGATCTCTACGCTCGCGTCCTGGACGGCGATGCCTGGTCGCCAGCGGAACGGCTGACCGAGGCGCCGCAGCCGGACGTGTTCCACAACCTGGCGACGGACGCGGAAGGCAATCTCTGGGTGGTCTGGCAGGGTTTCCGCGACGGCGCCGCCGACATCTTCGCCCGCCGCCATGACGGCGAACGCTGGTCCGAGGCGGAGCAGGTCTCGTCGTCGCCGGTGAACGACTGGGAACCGGTGATCGTCGCCGACTCGAAGGGCGGCGTGTACGTCGGCTGGGATACCTACGACGCCGGCAACTACGACGTGATGGTCCGCCGCCACGCCGGCGGTGAATGGGGCGAGGAGATGCCGGTCGCCTCGACGGCCAAGTACGAGGCGCACATCAGCCTCGCCGTCGACGGACAGGACCGCGTCTGGGCGGCGTGGAACGAGAGCGGGGTGAACTGGGGGAAGGACACAGGCTGGGTGCTCAACCGGGAGGGCACGCGGCTCTACGAGTGGCGCACGATGAACGTCGCGGTCCACGACGGCTGGGAGTGGCGCTCGCCGGCCGCCGACATCAACGAGGCTCTGCCCGAAGAACTCCAGGGCTACAACGACTTCCCCGTGCTGTTTCCGGACGCCGACGGACGGATCTGGCTCCACTTCCGGCACCGGACCACGCGCCAGGCCGACATCCTCAGCGAGTCTCCGGCCCACCGGGCCTCCTGGGAGGTCTGGAGCACGACACTCCAGGGGGACCGCTGGCTCCGGCCCCAGCACATCCCGATGACGCGCTTCCGGCAGGATGCCCGCTGGGGCCTGGCGTCGGACGGCAACGGCGATGTCTGGGCCGCCTGGCCGACGGACAACCGGGACTACTCGGGGTTCCTGTTCGAGCACGCCGACGTCTACGCCGCGAAACTGCCGCGGCTTGAGACGAAGGTCGTGCCGCCGAAGCTGGTGGGTCGCATCGTCGACGAGGTGCCGGCCTACGTGATCCACGAGAACGAGGCGGAGGACGTGGAGAGGATCCGCGGCTACGAGATCGAGTCCGAGGGGAAGACGTACCGCATCTACCGCGGCGACACCCACCGCCACACCGAGATCTCGATGGACGGCAACAACGACGGCTCGTTGATCCAGACCTACCGCTACGCGATGGACGTGGCCTCGCTCGACTTCCTCCTGGCCAGCGAGCACAACTTCCTGGGCGGACCGGACATCGAGTACATCAACTGGCTGCTGCACCAGACGGTCGACGTCTTCTCGGTCTCCGGCCGCTTCCAGCCCTTCTACGGCTACGAGCGGAGCATCTCCTTCCCCGACGGCCACCGCAACATCCTGTTCGCGGAGCGCGGCAAGCCGACCCTGCCGGTCACCGAGGCCGAGCGGACCCACGAGGAAGGAGCAGCGAGGCTCTACGAGTACCTGAAGGAGAACGACGGCATCGCCATCTCCCACACGTCCGCCTCGAGCATGGGGACCGACTGGCGCGACAACGACCCGGAGGTCGAGCCTCTGGTCGAGATCTACCAGGGGGATCGCGTCTCGAACGAGTACGAGGGCGCCCCGCGGGCCGCGCGCACGGGCAACCTGCGCTCGGCGCCGGGCGGCTTCCGGCCGGAGGGTTACGTCTGGAACGCCTGGGCCAAGGGCTACAAGCTGGGCGTCCAGGCCGCGTCGGATCACCTTTCGACCCACATCTCCTACGCCGCGACGATCGCCGAGGAGTTCACGCGCGAGGGGATGCTCGACGCGATGAAGAAGCGCCACAGCTACGGCGCGACGGACAACATCATCCTCGACTACCGCCTGCGGACGGGCGGCAGGGAGTACCTCCAGGGCGACATCCTGACCGCGGACGGCGACTTCCGGCTCAGCGTCCGGGTCATCGGCACGACGCCGATTCGCCAGATCGACATCATCCGCGATCAGACGTTCCTCTACAACCGCCAGAACCTGGAGGCCGACGTCAGCCTCGAGTTCGCCGACGCGGACGTCGAACCCGGCGAACACCTCTACTACGTGCGCGTGATCCAGGTCGACGGCAACATGGCATGGTCGTCCCCGATCTGGGTGACGATAGAGTAGAGGGCAGCGGTCATGAAGAGTTCTCTCGCCACCGTTCCGTCAAGCCCGTACCTGGTCTCCGGCTCGCGGCTCGCTGCCTGCGCCGCGGCCCTGTGCGGCCTGCACTGCGCGCTAACGCCGGTCCTGGTCGTGGCGGCGCCCGCGCTTGCGCTCTCCGAAGGCGTCGAACGGGCCGCCTGGGCCGGGACCGTTCTTCTCGGTGCGGCGATCCTTCTCATCGGCCCGGCCCGCAAGAGCACGCCCGTGACGCTCACGTTTGCCGGGGGAGCGGCGCTTTGGGGGGCCTCCCTGGCCGGTTTGCTCGAGCCGTTGCCCGAGACGTTGACGTCGTCCGCCGGCAGCCTGACGATCGCTGCCGCCATGGTGCTGAGCGCCCGCGTTTGCCATGCTGCCTCGTGCGCCATGTGCGCCGAGGAGGAGCAGGAGAACCAGGCAGGCTGACGCCGCGAAGCGGCAAACACTCGGTGCGCCAGCGCCCCCGCCGGGCTCCGACACTTGGTGCGCCGGCGCCCTCGCCGGCTTGCCGCCGCAGGCGGCCAGGAAGACGCGCCGCGAAGCGGCGACCTAATGCTCCCGCTCGTAGTGCTGACGCAGCAGGTCCTTGCCGTAGTCGTTGCCGTTCGGCGTCCGCACGACGGCGTGGATGTGCTGCCTGATGGGCGCGCGGCCCTCGACCAGGTGCCGAATGCCAACCGGCTGCTGATGGTCGAACTCGATCAGGATGACCGGGCTGTGGATCCGGTAGTAGAAGACGGAGTCGTCGCCGGTACCGCCGATCCAGGCGAAACGGGTCTCGTCGAGGTGCGCCTCGACCTCCGCCATCCGCACTCTGGCGTGGCCCTCCCGCATGTTGTGGACGTAGATCCCGATCAGGTCGAGCAGTCGCTTCCTGGCATCGGTTGACAGCTCGGAGGCTGCGATGCCCGCGTAGTCGAGAACGATGTTGTCGCTGAACGCCTCGCCGAGGTTGTCGTTGCCGTCCTTCGACGGCTCGATGATCGCCTTGGCCCGCTGCTCGGGGGAGAGCGAGCGGACCAGCGCCAGCCCCTGGTCCTGCTCCCGCTGCATGATCGCCGTGCCCTTGAACTTGCCCGACTCGGCGATGACCGGCTCGGAGCCGACGAAGAGCGGCGTCATGACGACCTGATCGCCGAGCACGAAGTAGTTGATGATCAGGTGGTGACCGTCGACCTGCCAGCCCCATGGCTGGTCGGCGGAGGGCTCGCCCATCACGGTGATCCAGTAGAGCCACTCGTTGTACTCGGCGAAGTTGTCGCCGTTCAGCTCGCCCAGGGTGCGGTTGAGGTTCATGATGTCGCGGCTCAGCTTCAGGCCGTCCGCGCTGAGCGAGGCGCGCATCAGGCCGAAGGCGGCCTCCCGCTGGGCTTCGTCCATCTCGTCGAAGCCGACGCCCTGGCGCAGGTAGAAGTGCTGGTTCATCCACTTGCGCCACTCGTCGTCGTCGACGGGGAACATCGTCCTGGCGCGTTGTTCGGCTGAGAGGGCTGCCAGGAACTTCTCGGCGGCCATGCGGACCGGCTCGGTCGACACTCCGGTCGACTCGATCCTGTACAGGCCCTGCTGGATGCCGGAGCTGCCGTGGATGCCGACGTAGGGATCGTCGGCGAGGCGAGCGTCCATCTGCCGGCTGCGCTCCCGCATCCGGTCTGCGCGGTCGCCGGGCCGTTGGGCGAGGGCGGTAGTGGTTGCGAGGAGGGCGAGGGTCGTCGAGAGTGTGTAACGAAGCATGGTGCCTCGCATGCTAGCGCCGGATGCCGAAACTCCCGTCGGCTCCGGCCCACTGGGTGCGCCGGCGCCCTCGCCGGCTGCCGCCGCAGGCGGCTTCGAATCGCGCGAGGCGCAAGCCTCGCTCCTTGTCTCTGCCGCGTCTTCTCAGTTGAAGTACGGCGCCAGGACCACGTAGCGGATGACCAGCAGCGCCATCGCGGCCTCGAACGCGAACACGACCCAGAGGCCGATGTAGGTCAGCCGCCGGGGCCTGATCCGCGGATCCATCCGCGTCCGCTGCAGCCACAGCGTGGCGCCGGCCTGAATCGGCAGGAAGATCGCCGAGGTCAGGCCGCCGACCATGATCAGGATGACGAAGTCCGTGACGAAGTAGTAGATCCCGAAGGCGGCCAGGGGCAGGCAGACCAGGTAGCCGCGGATGATCTTCTTGCGCAGCGCCAGGTTGGAGCGCTCGATCAGGCCCATCTCCATCAGGTAGTCCGGAATCGAGCGGCCGCCGCCGCCGGCGCCGGAGAGCACGGTCGAGAAGAGGATGCAGAAGGCGCCGATCGCGAAGATCCACACCGCCCACAGGCCAAGCGTCTGCGTGAAGATGTTGGAGAGGGCCCCGATCGTCTCGTCGTTCCCCTCCGGCGTCAGCCCCATCTTGTTCAGCACCCCGGCGCCGAGGATGTAGTAGGGGATCGTGGCGCAGGTGACGATGAGCAGGGCGAGCCAGACGTCCGTGTGGAGCACCCGCATCCAGCCGCGGGCGTGGGACTCCCAGTTCGGATCGCTGCGGTCGGAGCCGAGCAGGCTCGGATAGCCCTTCTCGATGCACCAGTAGGTGTAGGACGAGATGTCGCCCGAGGTCGTGCCGGTGTAGCCGTAAGCGGAGAGGGCCAGGGCCGCGACGACGACGAAGAGCGTCATGTCCGGCTTCATGCCGCCGAGGATCTCGGCGGGCGAGGTGCGGAACTCCGTGAATTGCATCGCGATCAGGCAGACCAGGGTGCAGAACGTGAAGGCGAGCACCAGGGGCAGCATGACCCGCTCCAGCCACTTGTAGGAGCCGGTGCCGAGGATGATCGAGCAGACGACGGCGATGATGCCGGTGCAGAGAACGCCGTCGAGTTCGACGTTCGCCAGCGAGGCGAGGAAGGACATCGACTGGCCGGCGCCGCCGATGATGCCGCCCAGTCCCATCGTGCCGGGGACGTAGGCGATGATGCCCAGCCAGATCGGCCAGGAGATCCGCCAGATGCGCCCCGGGAGCCGGTTCATTGCCCGCAGGTAGGTGTCCCCGGACTCGATCGTGTAGCGGGCCATCTCCGCCTGGACCAGCGACTTGCACCAGCAGGAGAGCAGCATCCACCAGAGCAGGGTGAAGCCGGCGACCGCGCCGAGGCTCGTCGTCAGCACCAGCTCGCCCGAGCCGATCACGGCGCCGGTGACGATCAGGCTCGGCCCGAGGTACTTCAGCCGCTGCCGGAAGGTCGCCGGCGGGGCCACGGCCTCGCCGTGGCGGACGGTGTACGGATCGAGTACCTGGTTAGCCAGAAGGAGCTTCCGGAGCGTCGAGGGGCGCTTCGGAAGCGCCGGTCTGTCGGCTGGGCCGCAGTGAGGGTATCAGCCGCTCCCGCGCCGCTTCTCGCGAGCTTCCTGCTCCAACAACCGGGCGCCGCGGAGCATGTTGCCCATCGAGTAGTTCCCCTCGTGGCAGGCGTACTCGTAGAGCCGCTGGTCGGTGCGGGGCCAGGGCAGCGAGCCCGTGTACGGGGCGGTGTAGTCGGAGTCCTCGACCGTGAACTCGTAGAACAGCGTGTCCGCGTCGATCCGAGAGAAGCGCTCGACGACGCGCAGGCCGTCGTGGGGGACGTGCGGTGCGCGCAGGAAGTTCGTCGTCTCGACGACCAGGGTGTCTCCATCCCACCGGCCGATCGAGTCGCCGCCGAACGAACGGTACTCGGGCGGCGGGTGCTCCGAATCGAGGCGGACGATCCGGGTCCAGTGCATCCACTCGACGTGGATCGCCACGTGGGTGTCGGTCTGGGTGATCGTCTTCAGGTTGTTGTAGGCCGAGGGCCGGACCGGTACCGTGGGGCCGCCGGCGTAGAGGCAGCGGGTTCCGAGGGTCTGGACTTCCGGTTCGTCGTAGAGGTTCTCGCCGGTCTCGAGCCACCAGGCGCCGCCGGGGTTGCGGTTGTACGCGCCGAGGCCGCGCGGCGTGAGTTCC
>JAJDZH010000435.1 GCA_022824725.1 Thermoanaerobaculia bacterium
CATCGACCTGAAGGACGGCGCCTGGACCGCCATCATCTCGAAGCAGGGCTACATGGAGACCTTCGACCGCGCGAAGATGGCGGAAGGCCTGACCTGGGGCGCCTACGGCTACAACGCGGAGCACGATGTCGTCCGCGCGCCGATGATGACCTCGACGGAGGAGTTCTCCATCGACCAGATGACGATCCTCTTCTCCGACGTCTCGGACGCCGGCGGCGCGATCATCGTCATGTGGGACAACCAGATGGGCGTTCTGCCCTTCGGCGTCGCCCAGTAGAGCTCGCGCTCCCGTCAAAGACGGTCGGGCCACCGGCGCCTCGCGTGGAAGACGCGCAGGATCTCGACCACTCCCTCCCGGACCCGGTACGGAATCACGTACGGGGTCCGGGAAACGATCAGCTCGCGGGTACCAGGCACGCGGCCGGGCCGTCCGACTGCGGGATGTACCGAGAGCCGGTCGACAGCGTCGACGATGGCGGAGGCCACGCGTCGCGCCGCCTGAGGGTTGTCGTTCGCTATATACGTCCGCGCTTCTTCGAGGTCGGCGATGGCACTGCGAAACCAGACGATCCTCAACGAGGCGGCTCTCGCTCGGTCTCGCTACCCCATGACTCGAGCCACGAAGAGACGTTGCCGTGGTCCACGAACGCCGACGCCGGCGCGCGGTCCGCAGCTTCGAGAGTTTCCCGAATCTGCCCGACCTGCCACTCGTTCATGTCGAGGTACTCGTGCAACGCCCGGGAAGCGACGAAGGCCCTGGACCTCTCGGTCGATCTCGCGAGGCGGTCGAGTCGCCTGTGAGTCTCGTCGTCGAGTCGAAGCGTCATCGTTGGCATGGCGGCTTCCTGCGTTCGGTTGCGTTCACGTGCGTTCAGTATAGGGCAGCACGAGACAGCACGCCAGCCGTTTCTCAGGCGTCGCACTCCCGGTAGGCGTCGATCACGGCGCGCTCGCCCTCGCGGCCCGGCTTCGAATTGCCGTGCTCCATGCCCACGATGCCGTCGAAGCCCTTGCTCTTCAGGTGCCGGAAGACGTTGAGGTAGTTGATCTCGCCCGTGGTCGGCTCCTTCCGTCCCGGGTTGTCGCCGATCTGGATGTAGGCGATCTCGTCCCAGGCCCGGTCGAGGTTCGGGATCAGGTTCCCCTCGGTGATCTGCTGGTGGTACAGATCGTCGAGGATCTTGACCGAGGGTGAGCCGACCGCCTTGCAGATCTGGTAGGCCTGAGGAATCCCGGTCAGGAACACGCCGGGATGGTTCGTCCAGTGATTGAGCGGCTCGAGCACCGCGACGAGTCCGGCCGGCTCCAGGATCGCCGCGGCTCGCTTCAGGTTCTCGATCACGTTCGCCGTCTGGTACTCCCACTCGAGGCCCGGGTCGAGCTGGCCCGGGACGACGGTGCACCACGTCGCGTTCACCCTCTTGCCAACCTCCACCGCCTTCTTCATGTCCGCCTCGATCGCCTCGCGCACCGAGGAGTCGGAGGAAGCGAAGCTCACGCCGCCCCAGGAGGTGTGGGCGACGAAGACGCCCATCTCCATTCCCAGACGGTCCATCTCCGCGGCGATCGTCTCCTGGAGCGCCGGCTCGCGGCCGCCCATGCCGTTGTCCTCGAGCGCCCGGAAACCCTCGTCGTGCATGAAGCGGAGCTGGTCGACGTGATCGTTGCCGGCGTGGTGGCGGAACATCCCGAAGTGGGGCGCGTACTTGAGCTGGAATGCGCCGCCGCCTGCAGGCTGTGCGGCACGGGCCGCGGACGCCCCTGGAGCCACGCCAGCGGCCAGTGCCGCCGCCGTCGCTCCCCCGGCGAGGAACTGCCGCCGCGGAATCCGCGCCGAATCCTGAGAACCGACTGTCTTGTTGCGCATCGTGGCAGAGTACCAGCCGCCGAAACGGCAAACCGACCAGCTTCCCGAGGGACCGACATGAATCCAACCGCGAACAGGATCCGCTTTCTGATTCCTGCCATCGTCGCCATGGCAGCCGGCACGCTGGCCACCGACCTTCACGCGATCGACGTGTCGGACACGAGGCTGCTGTCCCAGCCCGCGGTGAGCGCGGATCACGTGGCGTTCGCCTATGCCGGCGACCTGTGGATCGCCGGCCGCGACGGCTCCGGAGCGCGGCGGCTGACGTCGCACGAAGGATCGGAGACGAGCCCCCGCTTCTCCCCGGACGGCACCCTCGTCGCGTTCAGTGGCGAGTACGACGGCAACATCGATGTCTTCGTCATGCCGGCCGCGGGCGGCGAACCGAGGCGGCTCACCTGGCACCCGGGCGCCGACCTGGTCCAGGGTTTCACCGTCGACGGTTCGGCCGTGCTGTTCGCTTCCCAGCGCAGCATGTTCACGAACCGCCACTTCCAGCTCTTCACCGTGCCGCTCACCGGCGGGCTGCCCGCGAAGCTGCCGATCCCGCACGGGCTGCGCGCCAGCTACTCGTCCGACGGCCGCCGCATCGCCTACATACCGACGCCGGAGCGCTTCCAGCAGTGGAAGAACTACCGCGGCGGCACGACGTCCCGCATCTGGATCTACGACACCGCGGACCACTCGGTGCAGACGATCCCCCAACCGGAGGGCCGCTCGAACGACACGAACCCGACCTGGATCGGCAACCGGGTCTTCTTCCGATCCGACCGGGACGGCGAGTTCAACCTCTACTCCTTCGACACGGGCAGCGGCGCAGTCGCCCGCCACTCGGAGTTCGAGGACTTCCACGTCGAGGATCTCTCGGGTTCCACGGACACGGTGGTCTACGAACAGGCCGGCTACCTGCACCTCTACGATCCGGCGGCGGACCGCCATGAGCGCCTGCGGATCGGCGTCGCGGCCGACCTGACCGAGACCAGGCCCCGCTGGGTCGAAGGACGGGAGAACATCCGCAGCGCATCGATCTCTCCCACTGGCGCCCGCGCCGTGTTCGGCTACCGGGGCGAGGTGCTGACGCTGCCCGCCAAGAAGGGCGACGCCCGCAACCTGACCCGGACGGCAGGCGTCCACGAACGCGACCCGGCCTGGTCGCCCGACGGCGCCAGCATCGCCTTCTTCTCGGACCAGGGCGGCGAGTACGGTCTCCACGTCCGCGACCAGGAGAGCGGCGAGGTCCGCCGCTACGAACTCGGCGGCGAACGCGGCGGCAACGGCTTCTACCACGCCCCCGAGTGGTCGCCCGACGGGGAGAGGATCAGCTACGTCGACAACTCGATGACGCTCTTCGTCATCGAACTGGACGGCGGCGAGGTGTCGAAGATCGCGAGCGAGTACTACTACGGACCCTCCGCGCCCCCGCGGCCCGGCCATTCCTGGGCGCCGGACTCGCGCTACATCGCCTACACGTTGAACACGCGCTCCTACATGCAGCAGGTGTTCGTCTACGACGTGGACGCGAAGACATCCCACCCGGTGACGGACGGGCTGAGCGAGGTCGGAGAGCCCGTCTTCGACCGGAGCGGCGACCACCTGTACTTCCGCGCCTCGACCGACGCCGGTCCGGTGAAGCACTGGTTCGCCATGTCGAACGCGGACATGGAACTGTCGAGCGCGATCTACGTCGCGGTGCTGCGCCAGGACGGGGAGTCGCCGCTTGCGGCGGAGAGCGACGAGGAGAGCATCGTGTCC
The DNA here is from genome assembly GCA_022824725.1 of Thermoanaerobaculia bacterium. Lineage (GTDB taxonomy): Bacteria > Acidobacteriota > Thermoanaerobaculia > Multivoradales > Multivoraceae > Multivorans. The sequence goes on from JAJDZH010000435.1 coordinate 3,620, forward strand.
AACGGCGGCGAACGGGAAACCGAGGAAGAGGGCGAGACGGAGGTCGAAGCGGAAGCCGAGAGCGACGGCGCGGACGGCGACCAGCCCCGGGTCGAAATCGACTTCGATGGGCTGAACCAGCGCATCCTCGCGCTTCCGGTCCAGGCCGGCGGCTACAGCAACCTGGAGGCCGGCGAGGCGGGCAAGCTCTACTACCTGCGTAGCTCGCCGGCGGGAAGGTTCGGCGGCGGTGGCGGCGACCTCGTCCTCTTCAACATGGAGGATCGCGAGGAAACGGTGCTGCTCACCGGCGTCGGCGGCTTCTCGCTGAGCGCCGACGGCAAGAAGCTGCTCTACGCCGGCCGGAACGACTTCGGCATCGCGAACGCGGGCGGCAAGATCGACCGCGGCGAGAGCGCCATTCCGGTCGACAAGCTGACGGTCCGCATCGATCCGCGCGCCGAGTGGCGGCAGATCTACGACGAGGTGTGGCGGATCAACCGGGACTACTTCTACGACCCCGGCATGCACGGCGCGGACTGGGCAGCGATGGCCGAGAAGTACAGCGGCTTCCTGACCGACGTCGCCACCCGCGCCGACCTGAACAAGGTGCTGCGCTGGATGTGCAGCGAGATCGCGGTCGGCCACCACCGGGTCGGCGGCGGCGACCGGCGAGCCGACCCGGAGCGCGTCGGCGGCGGCCTGCTCGGCGCCGACTTCGAGATTGCCGACGGACGCTACCGCTTCGCCCACGTCCTGGGCGGCCTGAACTGGAACCCCGAACTGCGGGCGCCGCTCACCGAGCCGGGCGTCTCCGTGACGGCCGGCGAGTATCTGCTTGCCGTCAACGGCGTCGACCTCGAAGCCTCGGACAACGTCTTCTCACGCTTCGAGAACACGGCCGGCAAGATCACCGACATCACGGTCGGCCCGAACGCGGACGGTTCCGGTTCGCGCACGGTGTCCGTCGTCCCGATCGGGAACGAATCGGCGCTCCGCAACCGGGAGTGGGTCGAGGGCAACCTGGCCAAGGTCGACGAAGCCACGGACGGCCGGGTGGCCTACGTCTACGTGCCGAACACGACCACCCTCGGCCACACCTACTTCAAGCGGTACTTCTTCCCGCAGGTCCACAAGCAGGCCCTGATCGTCGACGAGCGCTTCAACGGCGGCGGCCAGGTCGCCGACTACTACATCGACCACCTGCGGCGCCCGTACATCAGCCACTGGGCGACCCGCTACGGGGCCGACTTCCGCACCCCCAGCGCCGCCATCCTCGGGCCGAAGGTCATGATCATCGACGAGACGGCCGGTTCCGGCGGCGACCTGCTGCCGTGGATGTTCCGCAAGCTCGGCCTGGGCCCGCTGGTCGGGAAGCGGACCTGGGGCGGCCTGGTCGGCACCCTCGGCTTCCCCGTCCTGATGGACGGCGGCTTCGTCACCGCCCCGAACCTGGCGATCTGGACCGAGGACGGCTTCGTCGTCGAGAACGTCGGCGTGCCGCCCGACGTCGACGTCGAGCAGTGGCCCGCGGACATCATCGCCGGCCGCGACCCGCAGCTCGAGAAGGCGATCGAGATCGTCCTCGAGCAACTGGAGTCGAACCCGCCAGCCGAACCGGCGAAGCCGCCCTTCCCGATCCGAGTGCGTCGCTAGACCGAGATGGCTGTCGGTCCGCCGGCCTTCCAGCCGGCATCCGGGCGCGAAGCCGAGCTACAGCCCGCGGCCCAATGAATTTCTCCTACCTCCTCCCCCGCCTGCGCGCCGAGTGGCGCAAGCGCACCGGGCGCGAACTCTCCGCGGCCGACATCCATCCGCGCTTCAGGGACCGCGAACGGCACTTCCGGTCTCCGCCGATGACGGCGGAGATGGTGGCGGCGATCTCCCGCCTGTCGCCCCAGTTCCACCTCGAAGCCGGAGAGTCCTCGCGGTCGTTCTGGGAACTCACCCAGAACGGCTCGTGCTGGGGCGAGTTCGACGCCGCGGAGCCCGTTCTTCGCTCGATGGCGCCGCCAGCCAGGGCGCTCGACATCGGCTGCGGGCTCGGCCGGTCGACCGCCTTCTTCCGGCGTGCGCTCGGCTGGGACGACACCGAGTTCCACCTCTACGACGGCGACGGCCCGCGCATCGACTATCCCCGCAGCGGAGAACGGACCCACCGCTCCTTCTGCGGCGACCTCGGAACGCTACGCCAGGTGCTGGAACACAACGACGTCGCGAACTTCCACATCTTCGATGCCCACGAACTGAACCACCGCCTGGACGCGCTGCCCGGCCCCTACGACCTCGTCTACTCCTTCTACGCCGCCGGCTTCCACTGGTCGCTCGCCGACTTCTGGAGCGAGTTCGAGGCGATCTCGCACGGCCGAACCGTCGGCGTCTTCACGATCCACCGGAACTTCGAGGAGTTCCCGGCGCTCCGGAACTGGGCCTTCCGCATCGTCCCGTTCGAGCGCAGCCTGATCAAGGACCGGCCGCACCGTCTGCTCATCGCAGGTCGCGACGAGCTACTCCTCACCGACCTGGACAGCTAGCAGTCCGTGGCAGAAGTCCGCGTCGCACCGAGAGCGGTCAGGCGCCCGTCCAGCAAGGCGCGATGAGGGAGCATATCGGGCCATATTCGACCGAAGAGCAACGATGCTGGGCGGGATGCATGGCCGCTCGAATGCA
>JAJDZH010000230.1 GCA_022824725.1 Thermoanaerobaculia bacterium
CTCCTCGCCGCCGCGCTCGCCTGCGCGCCGGCCGACGGCGACCTGCCGGCCGCTAGCGAGCACGCCGGCTTCGGCGCCTACACGCGGGAAGCGACATACGACGGCGCCAACCGCTACTCCGTCTACGTCCCGATGCCGGACGGCGTCCGCGTCGCGGTCGACTACTTCATCCCGACAAGCGAAGGCGCCGAGGCGACCGAACCGTTGCCGACGATCCTCCACTACACCCGCTACATCCGCGCCGTCGAGTACCAGGACGCAGACGGCAACACCGGGATCGCCTCGCAGGCCGAACGCGACCCGATCCTCCAGCACATGCTGCACCGGGGCTACACGGTCGCCGTCGCCGACGCGCGGGGCACCGGCGCCTCCTTCGGCGTGCACAACGGCGCTTTCTCGGTCGAGGAGACGGCCGACTCCTACCACATCATCGAGTGGATCGCCGCTCAGCCCTGGAGCGACGGCAACGTCGGCATGCAGGGACGCTCGTACCCCGGCATGACCCAGTACCAGGCAGCGACGCAGGCGCCGCCGGCGCTCAAGGCGATCTTCGCCGAGATGGCCGGGCCGACGGCCTACGACTTCGTGTACCGGGGCGGCACCTACAAGAACGAGTTCATCGAAACCTGGGGCGCCGGCACCATGATGCAGGACACCGCCGGCGGTGCGGCGCCGGTCGACGAGGACCCGGACGGGGCACTTCGCGACGCGGCCGTCGAAGAGCACAGCGCCAACCTCTGGGCCCACGAGATGGTCGCGCAGGAAGGCTCCGGGCTACGCGACTGGACGCTCGCCACGGCGGACGGCGGCCAGGTGTCCTGGGACACGATCGCGACCATCGACGACCGGGAAACGATGGACGCTTCCGGCATCGCGATCTACCACCTGGCCGGCTGGCTGGACATCTACGCCTCGCAGCAGCCCATGTTCTTCGCCAATCTGCCCAATGCGCAGCAGAAGATGATGATCGGCCCCTGGATCCACAGCGGCGGCTACGGCGGCGACCTCCACAAGGCCGAGTTCCTGCGCTGGTACGACCACTGGCTCAAGGGGATCGACAACGGCGTGATGGACGAAGCGCCCGTCCACTACTACGTGATGCAGGGCAGCCACACCCTGCCGGACGACCCGGAAGTCGAACTGAGCCTCGACGAGGAGCGGGCCGAGGATCCCGCGGCCTGGACCGCGACCGACTCCTGGCCGCCCCCGGGCCTCTCGACCCGCCGCTTCGCGCTCAAAGGCGGCGGCACACTGACCGATGGCCCGGGCGGCGATGCCGGCCAGGACGAGTACACCGTCGACTACTCCTCCTCCGTCGGCTCGTTCTCCCGCTGGATGAACGGCCACGGCAGCCGCCGGCAGGATCGGCAGGGGACGACCTTCTTCGACGAGCGCTCCGCCGAGAACGCCAGGGCGCTGACCTACACCACCGAGCCGATGAGCGAAGCGATGACGATCACGGGCCACCCGATCGTCCACCTCTCCGTCACGTCCACTCACGACGACGGCGACTTCTTCGTGTACCTGGAGGAGATCGACGCCGACGGCCGCTCGCACTATGTGACGGAGGGCGCGCTGCGGGCCTCGTACCGCGCCGTCGGCGAGGCGCCGTGGGACGACCTGGGCCTGCCCTTCCACCGCGGCCACGCGGAGGACCTGGAGCCGTTGTCCGACGAACCGGCGGAACTTCAGATCGACCTGATGGCGACCGCGGTCACGATCGACGAGGGCCACCGGCTGCGCCTCTCGATCGCCGGCGCCGACGCCGCCAACCATGCTCTTTATCCCGACCCGGAAGGCAGCGACGCGCCGACCGTGACGATCCACCGCGGCGGTGACAACGGTTCCTGGCTGGAGGTGCCGGTAGACGGCGGCTGAATCTGCCGGTGTGCGGGTCTTCCGACCCGCTGCCGCCGCAGGCCGCCGGAAGACGCGCCGCAAGGCGGCGACCGATGGAGGCGAGACCCGCGGGGATCCGCGGGCAACCTCAAAGGAACAGGCGGCGATCCCACCAGACGGGCGTCTCGAGCCCGACCTCGATCGGCAGACCCTCGAAGTCGGGATGGCGGGTGTTGATGAGGACGTTCGTCTCCGTGCGCGCCACGACAGAGGGGACGAGGAGGATCGCGCTGCGGCGCTCCTGGTACCAGTCCCGGCCGAAGCGTTGAGACGCGTCGTGGTTCTCGAGATGCCAGCCAGGCAGCACGTCCGCGGTGACGACCTCGTAGCTGACGCCCGCCGGGATCAAGACCTTCACGAAGTGCTGGTTCGGCGGCATCCTTCGATTCCAGTTTGCCAGCACCTCGAGCATGGCGGTCGAGTAGTTCCCGGACGTGTAGATCACTTCGGCGCCGTACTCGTGCCACCTTCCCGCGGTACGTCTCGCGCCTTCGGCGCTCCACACCGGAAATTCTCCCCTGGCGTCGCCTATTCGATACGCGCGCATCGGCGACGGGAGGCCTCGCGGCATCAGACGGGAATGCCGTACCGGGCCCTGTTGATCGCTTCGATCACCGCGCGGGCGCCGGCGGAACTGGAGCACGCGACATCCAGCGGCCTCCGGCAGCCCAGCACGGGATGGCGCGTCGTCAGGTAAGCCTCGATGCCCTCCCGATCCCCGTGGTACGCGAGGCTCAACAGGTCGACGATGCGGCTGAGATCGTAGAGCCTCTCGCTCATCTCCCTCGACAGCGGCTTCCCGCCGTTGCGCGCTCGCCGCAGCGTCGCTTCGGGAATCACGGGCCCAACGACGTTCTTTCGACCCAGAACGTCGACCAGCGCCGCTACGGCCTCCGGTTGCAGGCCGCGGCCCACGTGGTCCGCAAGTTCCAGGTCGCTCAGCGCTTGTGCGTCTTCAATCCCCAGCCACGTCCCGACGCGGGCAGACTCGGTGACCGGGAGTTTCTCCGGGTCGGCGTAGGATTCGAGCACGGCAACCTCCTTCGGCTTCGTCGTCATTTGACGGAGATTATCCCGTCACTTGACGCCAGGTCAACGGCCAAGCCGTCCAACGCCACAGTCCACAAGCGGCAGGCAGCGGCGCCTTCCACGCCGCCTGAATCGCAGGCGATCGCGTACCAGCCAACGAGATCCGTGTGTACGCCCGCCTCGCGGTCGAG
>JAJDZH010000071.1 GCA_022824725.1 Thermoanaerobaculia bacterium
CTCCTCGAGCAACGCCGCGGTCGCCGACCCGACGAGCGATTCCGGCAACGCGTCACGCCACGCCCGGTACTGGTCCTGCAGCGCCAGGAGCGTCCGCACCGCGTCGTCCCACTGCTGTGGCCGCGACCTCCGGTCCACTGGCCGCCGGTACCGGACCCGGGACTCGCCGGCCTGCCGCCGCGCCCGGTCGCGCGCCTGCCGCTCCGCGGTCGTCAATGCCACAAGACCGCTCCATCACCGTTACGTAACGGAACAGCGAGAAGGCCGCTCGGCACCCGGATCGGCCCGGCGTCCGCGACCGGCGGCGCGTTCCGGCGGGCCGACCCGCCTGACAACCGCCACGCCGGCCGAAGGGCGGCGTGGCGCGGCAGCGGCGCGTGGGCGTGGGCCTCCCGCGTTGCCCGCCGCGGTGTCGGTCGCGTGATCATGACGACACCTGCGGACGGATCGCCGACGCGGCCGGCTTCGGGGCTGCGATCTTCAGCGCGCCCGCCCGCCGCTTCTCCCGCAGCCGGTAGCTCTCCCCGGTAATCGTCAGCACGTGGCTGTGGTGCAGTAGCCGGTCGAGGATCGCGGTCGCGACCACCGCGTCGCCGAACACCTCGCCCCATTCCCCGACCGAGCGGTTCGACGTGATCAGGATGCTCCCGCGCTCGTAGCGCCTCGAGACGAGCTGGAAGAACAGGTGCGCGGCATGCGCCTCGAAAGGGAGGTATCCCATTTCGTCGCAGATCAATAACTTCGGCTTGGCGTAGAAGGCCAGGCGGTCCTCCAGCCGCCCCTCGCTGTGCGCCTTGACCAGCGCCGCCATCAGCGCCTGGGCCGTCGTGAACAGGGTCGAGTAGCTCTGCCGGATCGCCTCGCGCCCGAGCGCGACCGCGAGATGCGTCTTCCCGACCCCCGGCGGGCCGAGCACCAGGAGCGCGTCGCCGTGCGCCACCCACCGCGACGTCGCCAGCTCCCGCACCTGGCGCCGGTCGACGCTCGGCTGCGCCTTGAAGTCGAAGTCGGCGAGCTCGCGCACCATCGGGAAGCGCGCGATCTTCAGCGCCATCTCGATGCGCCGCTCGTCCTTGCGGGAAACTTCCCGCTCGACGAACATCGCCAGCGCCTCCCGCAACGTCAGCTTCTTCTCCGCCGCCTCGTCGAGCAGGTTGTCGAGCTGGTCCCGGATCGCGGTCAGCTGCAGCCGCGTCAACCAGCCGAGAAGCGTCTCATGGTCCACGGCCATCAGAAACGCCCCCCGGCGACGGCCGCGTACTCGTCGAGCGGACGCAGCAGCTCCGGCTTCGGCCGGACTGCCGCGGTCTCGGCCGGACGCGGGCCGCCGACGACGCCGACCAGGTGCGCCCGGTCGGTGACCCGAGCGTGGCGTCCCTCGTGCTCGGCGTGCTCGGCGACAACCCTCGGGCCGTGGTGAACGCGCACCCGGCCGCCGCTGACCAACACCCGCACCCGCTCGCCGATCAGCCGCCACGGTACCGAGTAGGCGTTGGTGTCGACCACCACCGCGCAGTCGGCATGGACCGTCCGGGTCAGATCACGCAACTGGCCGAACGGCGGCCGGCCCCCGCAGGGGCGAAGGCGCTCCGCTTCCCGAGCAAAGCGCTCGAGAGGGACTTCGCCGGTGGTGCCGTGGCGTCGCCGGTCGGCAATCTCCCGCTGCCACCACCCCAGATGCGCGTCCATCCCCGCCCAGCTCTCGAAGCGATGTCCGGCGATGGCGCTTGCTTTGACGTAGCCGACTCCGCGCTCGTCCTTCCCCTTCGTCCGGGCCCGGTACGGCGCACACGCGCGCGGACGGAACCCCCAGTGGGCCGCGAACGCCAGGAACCGGTGGTTGAACTCGACCTCCCGAGTCGACATGTCGTGCTCGACCACCAGCGGCCGCGGGTTGTCGAGCAGCACCTCCCTCGTCACGCCGCCGAAGTGATGGAACGCTCCCTCCAGGCCGCGGAACCACGACGACTGCCGCTCGTGTCTGAACGTCGCCACGTAGCAGCGCCGCGAGTAGCCCAGCGTCGCCACGAACAGGAACACGCGCACCCGCTCCCCGGCAATCGGCACCCGCCGCTGGCCGAAGTCAATCTGCAGCTGACGCCCGGGCGGAGTCTCGAACCGCACCGTCGCCTTCGCCTCGGCCGTCAGCAGCCGCCGGTACGGCGCGACGGCCCGCTCGACCGTGCGCAGGCTCACGTCGATCCCCTGCTCCCGCACCAGGTCCTGGCGCACCACCTCAGCATTGCCGCCGTGCTGGAAGAAGCGCTCCTTCAGCCACGTCTCCTGATCCTCGAGCTTGCCGCCGCCGGCCCGTCGGCTGTACGCCATCCAACCCTCGGCCGCAACGTAGCGTCTCACCGTGTTCTTGCTGCACCCGAATTCCCGGGCGATGCGCCTCAGCCCCCAACCGAGCGCCCGCAGGTGCAGCATCGCCTCCACCTCGTCTGACTTCCTCATCTGTGCCCGTGGCCTCCCCGCCCACGGGCCGACATCCTCGCATCCCTTCATCTGCTGACTCCTCCCTTGGACCAGGGGGGTCAGTTTTCGATGTCGCCAGGGGGTCAGTTTTCACTGTCGCCTGACAAGAGCAGGCGTGGCACGAAGCAGCGTGTCAATGACGAACCGGAACGG
>JAJDZH010000386.1 GCA_022824725.1 Thermoanaerobaculia bacterium
AGCCGGTCTGGCCCCGCGAGACTTCGTCGACCCCGATCTCGTCGCCAGCCAGGTCGACCGCCGGCGCCCCGCCGGTACGCGCGGCGGCTACGGCTTCCTGAGCCGCCGCCGGCGCCGCCTGCGGCAAGGGCCCGGCGCAGAGGAGCGCGACGAGGGAGACGGCGGATCGGCTCACGGTCTTCGAGTCTCTGACCTGACGACTGCGCGGGCCGCGGGGATCAGAACTCGAAGCGCCCGCGGCGCAACACCCGCAAACCGGCGGAACTCCAAGATACCACGGTGGATGCCAAGCCCCCGGGGGTCCGCTCGCCGCCTATCACCAGTGCGCCGGAGTCGCCGAGGGTCGGTTCGAGGTCCGCCAGGCCGCACGCGGGCGGGTCGCCGCTGCGGTTCGCGCTGGTCGCGGTGAGCGGGTGACCGAGGGCCTGGAGGAATGTCCGGAGCCGGTCGTGGTCCGGCACCCGCACGGCCAGTGTGTCTCCGCCGGCGGCCGCCGGCACGGACAGGCCGATGCGGAGCGGCGCAACTACCGTGAGCGGGGCCGGCCAGTGTGCCTCGGCAAGGCGGATCGCCTCATTCGGTTCGAGGCCGAGGTCGAGCGCCTGTTCGAGATTCGCGGCGACGACCGGTAGCGGCTTGCCGCGCTCGCGCTCCTTGAGGCGGTAGATCGCTTCGACGCCCGCGGTTGAACGTGGATCGACGGCGAGGCCATAGGAGGATTCGGTCGGAATGGCGAGGATGCGCCCTTCGGAGAGGGCCGTCCTCACGTCGTTCAGATCACCGTCCCAGGGCCAGACGTCGAGCATGGTGGGCGAGCCTAGCGATTCAGATGGCTGCGAAGCGGACGCCGGCTTCGCCGGCGACATTTCCTGGCCGGCTTCGCCGGCAGCGGGTCAGAAGACCCGCGCACCCAGTGGCGTTCTCCTGGCCGGACCCGATGCGGGCGGCCTACGCAGTCGACTCGGCCTACTCGCCCGCCGAACCGCCGGCGAGCAACTCCGCGGCGGCTGAACGGGAGGCGGCCGTGACTTCTTCGCCGGCGAGCATGCGGGCGACTTCCTCGATGCGGCGTTCGTGGTCGAGGCGGTGGACGTCGACTCGGGTTCGGCCGGCGTGGACCTCCTTCCTGACTTCGAGGTGGAGGTTGCCGCGAGACGCCACCTGGGGCAGGTGGGTCACGGCCAGGATCTGGCCGCCGGCGGCGAGTCGCTGAAGCTTGCGGCCGACGATCGCCGCCTCGGCGCCACCGACGCCGGAGTCCACTTCGTCGAACACGAGGGTCGACCCCTCGGCCGGACCGCCGCCCCGAACCGCGGTCTGAAGCGCCAGGAACAGGCGCGCCAGCTCGCCGCCGGAAGCGACCCGGGACAGCGGCCGCGGATCCTCCCCCGGATTCGCGCTGAAGCAGTAGTTGACCCGGTCGACGCCCTGGGCGTCGAAGGCGATCCGCTCGCCATCGAGTTCGAGCGGGCTGCCGGCCCGAAGCTCCCGGGCGACCTCGACCTCGAACACCGCCCGTTCGAACGCCAGGTCCAGGAGGTGGCCGAGGACCTCACGCTCGAGAGCGCCGGCCCGTTCCCGCCGTGCAGCCGAGAGAGTCCCGGCCCGCCGGGCGTATGCAGCGAGGCGCGCGGCGGCTTCCTGCTCCACTTCCTCCCGGCGCACATCCGCCGTCTCCAGCTCGAACAGCTCCTCGGCCAGACGGCGGCCGTGTTCCAGGACATCCGAGCTACTGCCGCCGTGCTTGCGGGTCAGACGCTCGATCACGCTCAGACGCTCCTCGATCTGGTTCAGCCGCGCCGGGTCCGACTCGCAGCCTGCCGCCCGGGTCCGCAACTCCTGCGCGAGGTCGTTCACGGTCACGCCGACCCCGGCCAGAGTCTCGGCCCAGGACTCGGCCTCCGGCTGCCAGCGCGAGATGTCCGAGAGCGCGTGTCCGGCCTGCGCGACTCGACCGTCGACCGCCATCTCGTCGTCGCTGAGCAGGGCGATCGCCCGGTGAAGCGCGCCCGCGATCGCCTCGGCGTGGCGGAGCACCTCGCGCTCGGCCCGCAACTCCTCGTCCTCGCCTGGCAGCAGGCGCGCGGCGTCGATCTCCGAGGTCTGGAACTTCAGCAGGTCGATCCGTTCCTGGCGAAGCTGGTCGTCGAGGGAAAGCCGTTCGAGCCGGTCCGCCGCCTCGCGCCACGCGCCGTAGGCCTCGCGGCACGAATCGAGCTGTGCGGTCAACGCGTCCCCGCCGGAGCGGTCGAGCCAGGCCCGCTGGAGGTCGGCCGACAGCATGCCGAGTTCGTCCCGCTGGCCGAAGATGCGGATCAGACCGTGGGCGACGGTCGACAGCAGCCTCGCCGTGACCGGATGGTCGTTGACGAACACGCGGTTGCGTCCCTCCCGGGTGACCTCCCGGCGCACCAGGAGTTCGTCGCCGTCCGCCGGTACGCCGGCCTCTTCGAGCCGGCCGCGCCATGCGGACCCCGAGGGCTCGAAGACGCCGCTGACCGCCAGCGTGCCGGCGCCCGTGCGGATCATCTCGGAACTCGCGCGCCCCCCCGCGAGCAGCGAGAGCGAATCGACGACCAGGGACTTGCCCGCTCCGGTCTCGCCGGTGACCACGTTCAGCCCGGGGCCGAACTCGAGCTCCGCCCGTTCGATCACGGCCAGGTTCCGGACGTGCAGGGAGCGAAGCATGGCCGCCCTACTCGTCGGGCACCAGTTCGCGGGCGCGCGCGGCCGCCTCGATGATCGCCTTGATCAGCGTCACGCGGAGGCCGCCCTCCTCCAGGCGCAGGATGCCGTCGACGGTGCAGCCCGCCGGCGTCGTCACCTCGTCCTTGAGCAGGGCCGGGTGCCGGTCCGTGTCGATCACCATCTTGCCGGCGCCGAGGCAGGTCTGGGCCGCGAGCTCGATCGCCATCTTCCGCGGCAGCCCCGCCTTGACGCCGCCTTCGGCCAGCGCCTCGATCACGATGTAGAGGAACGCGGGCCCCGAAGCCGACAGCCCGGTGATCGCGTCCATGTGTTTCTCATCGGCCACCACGGTGCGTCCGAGCGGCAGGAACAGGCGCTCCGCCTGCGCCACGTGGTCGGCGGAGGCGAACCGGCCCGGCGACAGCGCGGTCATGCCGGCGGCGACCCGGCTCGGCGTGTTCGGCATCGCGCGCACGACCGGAATCTCCGCCGGCACGCGATCCTCGATGTAGGACGTTCTGACCGAAGCGAGGATCGAAACGAGGACCTGCCCCGGATGGAGCAGGTCGCCGATCTCCTCGAGCACCTGGTCCGCCATCTGCGGCTTGACCGCCAGCAGAACGATGTCGCCGAAGCCGGCGGCCCGGCGGTTGTCGACCGCACCCTCGATCCCGAACCTCTCACTCACGGCCGCGATCCGCTCGCTGTGTCCGGCGGTGGCGAAGATGGACTCCGCGGCGACGGCGCCGGCGTCGAGCCAGCCGCTGATCAGAGTCCGTCCCATCTCGCCCGCGCCGATCACGGCGACGCGGGGTTCTCCGCTCCCGGCAGCGGCCTTGTCGGTACTCGTCGTCACCTTCTCGTCTCCCTCTGAGTTGAACCGCGAGGCTGGCCTGCCCGCGGAAGGCGACGATTCTGCCCTACTTGGCCTCAGCGGGCAGCGCCCGTCTGCCCGCGCAGCAGGCGCAGGAAGAACGCCCGCGCCACGTGGCCGGCGATGCTCGGGTTCTCGCGCAGCCGTCGCGTCGAGTACGCGTACCACTGCCGGCCGTACGGCACGTAGATGCGCACCCGGTGCCCGGCCCTCGCCAGCCGGTCGCGACGCGCCTCGGTTACCCCCAGCAGCATCTGGAACTCGTAGCCGCCCTTCCCCAGACCGCGGCGCTCGATCATCGCCGCCGATTCCCGCAGCAGGTAGTCGTCGTGGGTGGCGATGCCGACGTAGGCGCCGCGGTCGAACAGAGCCTCGAGGGTGGCCAGGAAGTTCCGCCGCACCTGGCCGTAGTCCTGGATCGCCACGCTCGGCGGCTCGACGTAGATGCCCTTGCACAGCCGCACGTTGGCGCGCTCCGGCAGCGCCGCGACGTCGGCCAGCGTGCGGTGCAGGTAGGCCTGGAGCACGACGCCGACCGCGTCGCCAGAGGCAGCCGAGCCGGTCGGTCCCCCGACCGCGGCGCGTGTTCGCGAAGCGGCCACGGCCTCCCGGTAGAGGTCCAGGGTGGCCGTCGTGCAGGTGTGGTCCTCCATGTCGATCCGGACGAAGTTGCCGCGGGCCTCGGCCCGCCGAACGAGATCGAAGAGGTGGTCGCGGCACAGGGCGCGGGAGACCTTCAGGCCCAGCAGCGTGAGCTTGACCGACACGTTGCAGTCGAGATCGCGCTCGGCGAGCGCGTCGACGAGGTCGAGGTAGAGGCCGGCGCCTTCGGCCGCCAGTTCCGGGCTGTCGATCTCCTCGCCGAGGAGCGCCAGCGTCCCGGCAAGCCCGCGGCGGTTGAGCGCGGCGGCGCAGTCGAGGGCGTCGGCGGGCTCGTCACCCGCTACGTAGGGCGCGGCCGCCCAGCGCACCAGCGGCGGCGGCATGAACGGCAGGGACCAGCCGACGACCCGCGAGAAGGCTGTCATGGCGGCCCCGTCACAGGGCTTCCGTCATGGGCGAGCTACGTGCTCGTGCGCGTGGTAGCTGCTGCGTACGAGCGGGCCCGCCTCGCAGTGGCTGAACCCCAGACCGAGCGCAAACCCGCGCAGGCGCGCGAACTCGCCCGGATGCACGTAGCGGTCGACGGGCAGGTGGTCGCGGGTCGGCTGGAGGTACTGGCCGATCGTGAGAATCTCCGTCCCGGCGGAGCGGATGTCCCGAATCGTCGCTTCGAGTTCGGCCGCCGTCTCGCCCAGGCCCGCCATCAGGCCCGTCTTGACCCGGCCGCGATAAGCCTCGCCGTCCCGCCGGGCGGCCGCGGCGCGCAGCAACTCCAGGCTCCGCTCGTAGCGACTGCCCGGTCGGGCCTGCCGGTAGAGCCGTGGGACCGTCTCCATGTTGTGGGAGAACACCTCCGGCCGGGCGTCGAGCACGATGTCGAGCGCGTCCTCGACCCCCCGGAAGTCGGGCGTCAGCACCTCGACCGCGGCCCCCGGAAGCTGCTCCCGGATGGCGCCGATCGTGTCGGCGAAGTGACCGGCGCCGCCGTCGGGCAGGTCGTCCCGGTCGACCGAGGTGACGACGACGTGGCGCAGACCCATCGCCGCCGCGGCTTCCGCCACCCGCGCCGGTTCGCCAGCGTCGACGCCGGGGGCCGGGCGTCCGGTGTGAACGGCGCAGAACCCGCAGCGGCGCGTGCAGGTGTCGCCGAGGATCATGAACGTCGCCGTGCCGTGCTCGCCCCAGCACTCGTAGATGTTCGGGCAGCGCGCCTCCTCGCACACCGTGTTCAGGTTCAGTCCGTCCATCAGCCGCCGGACGCGCTGGTAGGGCGCCGGCGTGCTGAGCCGGATGCGCAGCCAGTCGGGCCGCGGCAGGCGCGGGGCGGCGGCCGAACCGGGCCGGACGCCGATGGAGACGAGTTCGTCCATGTGGGTCTACGACTCGAGCGACCGACTCTCGAGCGGCCGCGTGTCACCGTGGATCCTAGCGTTGCGCAGCACCGGCTCGAAGCCCATCCCGGCGGGTTCCGCAGAGACGAGACGACGGTCGAAGACCTGCGCGAAGTTCTCCGCGCAACACCCGGCGACGTCCTCCAGACCGGGCCGGCGGCCCGTGAGTTCCTCGATGGAGGTCATCACGCCGGCATCGAAGCCGCAGGAGAGGATGCCGCCGAAATCGTCGAGGTCGGTCGACACGTTGAGCGCGAAGCCGTGGGTGGTCACCCAGCGCCGGAGATGGATGCCGATCGAGGCGATCTTCCGGCTACCGACCCAGACGCCGATACGCTCGCGTTCCTCGCCGCCCGCGGCAGCGACGCCGAACGCCGCCAGCGTCCTGACCAGGACCTCCTGCAGGTCGCGGACGTAGGCGCGTACGTTGCGGCGGTCGGGCCGGAGGTCGATGACCGGGTACCCCACGAGCTGGCCCGGACCGTGGTAGGTGGCGCGACCTCCCCGGTCGCACTCCGCAACCGCGATTCCGCGCTGCTCCAGCCACTCCGGCGCCGCCAGCACGTCGCCGCGGTCGCAGTTCCGGCCGACCGTGTAAGTCGGCGGATGCTCGAGCAGCAGCAAGGTGTCCGCGGCGTCGGGGTCCGCGTCCAGACTGGACTGCCGGACCCGCTGCTGCAGCTCGACCCCGCGCTCGTAGCCGACCCGGCCCAGCCAGGCCGTACGAATCGGCGTCTTCGCACGCGACGCGGCGACCTCTCCCGTCTCGGCCATGTCCACAAGACTACGCCTTCGCGGGTTGGCCTGTTCCGCTACCGTCCGGTTGCAGGTCGACGGTCCCTTGGAGCGGAACCGCGGGGTCTCCGATCAGCCGGCGCCGGTCGTCCCGGCCGCACAGAGTTCCAGGAACTCCGCCTCGGTCCCGCAGCGCAACGCGGCCCGCATCATCCTGGCCACCGGCACGCCGTCCAGTCGGCTCATGCGGCCTGCCAGCGACGGCGTGGTCGCAATGCCGCGTTCCTCGAGAACGGCAAGCACCGACTCGTACCGGCTCTCCATCCGGCTCTCATCGCGGTAGTGCCGCAGCCACGGGTCGTCGTCCGGCCCTGTACCCCGAGCGGCGCCCATCGCCGCGCCGACCCGGTGCAGAGCCGCCCGCGTGGCGGCCGACATCGAGGGCTCGTTCAGGGCCCGGTGGACTTCCCCGGCCGTCCAGCCGGGAAACGCTCGGCTGCTCTCCGCTTCCAGGAAGCGGCCGCCCTCCAGCAGGTGAATCGTCAAGCCCGAAGGCCGGGACCTCGGGCGGCTCGGTGAACGAGCGTCCGGCACATCGACCCAGACCTCCGGAAAGCCCCACGCCTCATACAGCCGCAGCTTGCGCGCCCGGACGTCGGTCGAGTAGTCCACCTCCAGCACCACGTCCGGGAGGAACTCGCCATCCACGTCCACCCGCGGCCCCAACTCCTCAACCGACGGCGGCTGCAGATAGAGAGTCTGATCCGCCTGCATCAACACGCGCGGCTTGCCGCGGGAGTCGAACCGCACCAGGTCCGCCGTGCCGAACGTCTCGATCGGCAATCCCCGGGCCGCGGCGATCCGTTCTGCCAGCCTCGCCAGCCTCTGGGACGGCCGCTCGTGAAAGGGGCTCGTAGGTTCGCAAAGCAGCACCGCGGTCGCCGTGCGCGCCTCCCAGTACTCGACCCGGCCCTCGTAGTCCTCGATCGCCTCCGGCTCGATCCGGATCGCCCGACAGCCGGGGAAGTCCGCAGCAGCAAGCGGCGCCTGCTCCGGGTCCCGGGACGCTTCGCGGGAATCCGCTCGCGCGGTCTGGGCTGGCTCAGCCATGACCCAGCGAGTCTACTTCCAATGCGGCGGCAACGAATCAGCGGGGACCCGGCGCACCCAGCCGGTTGACATGTTCTCCACATGAAACTACTGTCTACAGCATGTCCAAGATGCTCCAGATCCGGAACGTCCCCGAGGAGACCCACCGCCTTCTGAAGAGCCGGGCCGCGCTCGAAGGAGTGTCCATGTCCCACTTCGTGTTGCGGGAGATCGAGCGGGTCGTGCGCCGGCCGAGCCGCCGGGAAGTGCTGGACAGGATTCGCGATTCGCCGCCGGTGACGCTGGACGAGTCGCCTGCCGAGGTACTGCGGGAGGCCAGGGAATCCCGGGAGTGGTGATCGACGCCTCCGCGGCCGTCGAACTGCTCCTGGACACCGCCCGGGGCCGTCGCCTGAGCGGAAGGCTGCGACGGGAGTCGGTCGAGATTCACGTCCCGCATCTGGCGGATCTGGAGATCGCCCAGACCCTGAGGAGCTATGTCATTCGGGGCGCCTTCGGGGCCGACCGGGGTCTGCAGGCCCTGCGCGACTGGCGTGATCTTCCGGCAGAGCGATACGGTCACCACCGGTTCCTGGGCCGCATATGGGAACTCCGGCACAACGTCTCGGCGTATGACGCGATCTACGTCGCCCTGGCCGAGACCCTCTCCACGATCCTGCTGACGGCGGATCGGAAGCTCGCCGGTGCTCCGGGGCTCGAAGGCCGTGTCGAGCTGATCTGAACGAGGCTGCCG
>JAJDZH010000121.1 GCA_022824725.1 Thermoanaerobaculia bacterium
CTCCGGGCCCAGGCCTACATCGACGGCCAGTGGGTCGACGCGGACTCCGGCGAGACCTTCGCCGTGGAAAACCCGGCCACGGGCGAGACCCTGGCCGAGGTCGCCTGCTGCGGCGGCGGCGAAACGAGTCGCGCCATCGAGGCCGCCGCCAGGGCCTTCGAGCAGTGGCGGCACACCACGGCCAAGGAACGCGCCGCGCTGCTGCGGCGCTGGTTCGACCTGATCATGGAGAGCCAGGAAGACCTGGCCCGGATGATGACGGCGGAACAGGGCAAGCCCCTCTTCGAGGCCCGCGGGGAGATCGCCTACGGCGCCAGCTACGTCGAATGGTTCGCCGAAGAGGCCAAGCGGGTCTACGGCGACACGATCCCCCAGCCTTCCAACGACAAGCGGGTCGTCTGCATCAAGCAGCCGGTGGGAGTGGTGGCCTGCATCACGCCCTGGAACTTCCCCAACGCGATGCTCGCGCGCAAGATCGCACCGGCCCTCGCCGCCGGCTGCACGGTGGTCTGCAAGCCGGCCAACGAGACGCCGCTGTCGGCCAATGCCCTGGCCGAGCTGGCGGAGCGGGCGGGCATCCCGGCCGGGGTGATCAACATCCTCTGCGGCCGGACCGAGGAGATCGGCAAGGAACTGACGTCCAGCCCTACGGTCCGCAAGCTCACCTTCACCGGTTCGACCGCGGTGGGCAAGCTGCTGATGACTCAATGCGCGGGCACGATGAAGCGGATGTCGATGGAACTGGGCGGCAACGCGCCCTTCATCGTCTTCGACGACGCCGACCTGGACGCGGCCGTGGCCGGCGCGATGATCTGCAAGTTCCGCAACGCGGGCCAGACCTGCGTCTGCGCCAACCGCATCCTGGTCCAGGAAGGCGTCTACGACGAGTTCGCAGAGAGACTCGCCGCGGCGGTGGCCGGGATCAAGATGGGCGACGGCACCGAGGACGGCGTCACCGTGGGCCCGCTGATCAGCACCGAGGCCGTCGCGAACGTGACCAGTCGCGTCACCGACGCGGTGGACCGCGGCGCCACGGTCGAAATCGGCGGCGGTCCGTCCGATCTCGGAGACTGCTTCGTCCAGCCGACGATCCTCACTGGCGTGACGGACGACATGCGCGTCTTCCGCGAAGAGATCTTCGGACCCATCGCGCCGCTCTTGAAGTTCAGCACGGAAGAGGAAGCGATCGCCATGGCCAACGACACCGAGTTCGGCCTGGCCAGCTACTTCTACGCCCGCGACGTCGGCCGTATCTGGCGGGTCAGCGAGGCGCTGGAGTACGGCATCGTCGGCATCAACGAAGGCATCATCTCCAACGAAATGGCCCCCTTCGGCGGCATGAAGGAATCCGGCCACGGCCGCGAAGGGTCGAAGTACGGGCTCGACGACTACTTGGAGATCAAGTACATGTGTATCGGGGGGATCGAGGGGTAACACACTGGGTGCGCCGGCGCCCTCGCCGGCTGCCGCCGAAGGCGGCCGTTGAAACGCGCCGGCCGAAGGCCGGCTCCGCTTTATCCGCCGACCCTCAAGCCGCTTCGAGCGAACCGCTCACGAGCCCCGCCAAGTCACGCACATCCTCCACCACGTCCAACCGCAACGACACCTCCCGCAACCGCTCACTAGCCTCCGCTCCCAGCAACGGCGACGTCAGCCCCGTCATCTTCGCGGCCAGCTTCGCTCCCTGCGCTTCGAGGTCCGTGGCCGGAATCCCCGTGTCATGGAACTCCTCCAGGCTGTGCCCGTTCGCCCGCAGCTCGACGCGCGCCTGCGTGTGGCCCATGCCGCGGTCCGTCCGCACCTCGACCCTGTCGATCATCCGCGCGACATCCGGATCGTCGAGCGTCTCGTCGACAAACGTCCCGGTATCCGTCGTGTCGATCCCCAGCATCGCCAGCGACGTCGCAGCCACCAGACTGAACTTCGCCTCCAGGCCCGTCTTCGGCTCCGGAATGCCGCAGACGTCGAGCAAGCCCGGATGCACCGTGACGACCGCCTTCTCCACGTCCCCCGCCGCGACGCCCACGGCCGCCAACCGCGGCCGCAGCCGCCCCACCGACTCGATGGCCGCATGCGTCAGGTAGCAGGCAGCGTGGTACTTGAACAGCGTGTCCTCGATCAGGAAGCGGCCATCCTGCTCCTCGAGCCGCTCCCAGTTGACCTCCTCATGGCCTGAAGCCGCCGCGTCGGCGTAGCCCTGCCGGCCGTCGACCGCCTCGGGGTTCGAGGTGAAGCCCCGCATCGCCAGCCGCGCCGACAGCAGACCGCGCTCGGCGGCGTGACCGGCATGGAACGGCTTCGTCATCGTGCCGAAGTTCGCCTTGAGGCCGCTCGCCTGCGACGCCGCGAGCCCAAGCGCGTGCCCAAACTGCTCGTTGCTCGCGCCCAGCAGGTGACAGGCGGCGGCCGCGGCGCCGTGGACGCCGATCGTCGACGTCGAGTGCCAGCCCTTCTTGTAAGCCGACGGCCCGACCAGCGCACCGACCCGCGACTCCACCTCGATGCCGACGACGAACGCGACGAGCAACCGCTCGCCGCTCGCACCCATCTCCTGGGCCTGCGCCAGCACGGCCGGGAACACCGGAACAGTGGGATGCCCACCCATCATGCTGTGCGTGTCGTCGAAGTCGAGCGCGTGACCGGCAGCACCGTTCACCAGCGCGGCGACGCCGGGCGCGCAGTGCAGGTCCGTACCGACGATCGAGCACGCCCCGGCCAGCCCGCCCAGCTCATCGCGCAGGATCCCGGACAGCGGCTCGCGGCTCCCAACCAGCGCGCAACCGAACCAGTCGAGCACGCACTGGCCCGCCACGGTACGGGCCGACTCGGGAATGTCGTCCAGGGTCAGGCCGCCGAAGCGGTCCCAGAGATGGTTGGCAAGTCTCATCGTCTTTCCTCCTCTTTCCGGCCTCTCCACAGCCTCCGGATGCCGGCGAGAACCGGCGCCACGCCTCCGAAGTGTAGGTCACCGACGAGTTCACGGTGGAACTGCCCCATCACAAGAGCTGCGACAGCAACGTTCGCACCGGAACGATCAAGGGCCTTCCGGGATCCTCGAAGCAGCTCCGGTCGACGTAGTCAGCCGCGACTGAGACCTGGAAGGCGAAGGGCGCCCGCAGCCGGTCCTGGTAGTAGCGGAGGTGAGGACTCAGCGAGTCGCCGCCGTGTTTGACTTCGACAAGGATCCAGGGCTCGCCATCCCGCACGACGAGCAGATCGACCTCGCGCTTCTCCTTGTCCCGCACGTAGGCGAGTTCGAAGTCGCCCAGGCCGAGATCGTTCCAGCCGTCGACGGCCTTGGCGAGGTGACAGGCAACGAAGGTCTCGGAGCGCTGGCCAGTGTCCTCGACGCCCGACCAGTCCCGCAGGTACCACTTGGGCTCCTTGCGCAGCGACCGCGAGAGGTTGCGAAACCAGGGGCGCACCAGGAAACCCAGGTGAAGGTCAACCAGAGTGGCAACCCAGCGGCGTACGGTGTCGGCCGCCACCCGGACCTGCCTTGCGAGATTGTCGTAGACGATCTGCTGTCCAGAGCGGTCGGAGAGCAGACGCACCAGGACCTCCAACTGGTCCAGTTGCTGGATTCGGGTCAGGTCCCGCACCTCCTCGCGGACCAGTTGCGCGAACCGGAGAGTCCGCCAGCGACGGGTGAAGCGGATGTCGCGCCTCAGGTACGGCTCGGGAAAGCCGCCGTGCTTCCAGAGCGCCTCAAAGTCGCCGTCGTCAATCTCCCGGGGCGGACCGAGGAGGCCAGGCGGCTCGGCCAGATCACGCGGCGCAACCTCAGCCATCGAAAAGGGGTGCATCCGGTAGAGGAAGTAGCGCCCCATCAGGCTGTCGCCACCGCGCCGGTAGACATCCAGCCGACTGCTGCCAGTGACCAGAATCTTCATCCGGTCCCCGTAGCTGTCGAAGAGCCCCTTGAGGAAGGACTTCCAGCGCGCGAACTTGTGCAACTCGTCAAACAGCACGACGGGCGGAGTCTCGGACAAGCGGTCCAGCTCCAACGCCTCGACAACTCGCCGGGGACCGGCAAGCACGAGTTCCCGATGGTCGAGATCGTCCCAGTTGAGGGTTGCATCGGCCCTGGCGCCACAGGTGGTCGTCTTGCCGACTTGCCGCGGCCCGCTGACGAAGGCCATCTGCCGATTCCGGCCGAGGTGCTCCCTCAGGATCGGGTCATAGATGCGCGGCGATTCCAAGTCCACGCGACCATTCTTCTCACTATCGTGGAATAGTCAAGACCATTCCGCGACTATCCTCTGAATGGTCGCGCACCTGAGCTCAAGTCCCGCGCGATCCGGCGGAGCATCTCGCGCTGCCGGCACGCGAAGTGGACGAGCCGATCGACTTCACGTCGCCCGACTACGTCGAGGACGGTTCCTCGCGTGAAGACGCAGGGACGTGGCCGACACATCTAGTTTGACGCTTCTGGCTTGACACACGGAGAGTGTACCTCTAGCATCCGAGCCCATGACCGAGCCACGCAGGGTGCAGGTGACTCTGGATGCGAGAAGCTACGCGACGGTGTCGCGAATCGCCCGCCGCGAAGGGAGGAAGCTCGCCGCTGTCGTGCGTGAAGCCGTAGAGCAGTACTACGTGGAACCGGAGACACGCCAGCGCCAACTAGACGCGGTCGACAGGCTCGCCGCGATGGAGCCCCTTCCAGCGCCGGAGTCTCTCTCCGAGTGGAATCGGGAGTACAGCCGGCTCAAGGTCGGTGAAGCAGCAGGCGCCCCGCCTCTCGACGACGAAGACGGTTGACGGCCGTGGCCGACCGACTGTTCGTCGACGCCAACGTATTCATGTACCTGGCGGGGAGAGACGCGACCTACCGAGAGTCCTGCAGACGGGCTATCCGCGCTGCAATCGAGCGAGGAGTCATGCTGACGACCAGCGCCGAGGTGCTGCAGGAGATCCTCCACTACTACGGTGCCCGAGGAAGGCCCGAGAGCGCGCGCACCGTGTACGAGGCTGCGACGGACATCTGCCATGAGGTCCTGCCGATCAGCGAAGGCCAAACCGCCCGAGCACTTGAAGTGCTCGTCGAACACCCAGGCCTGCCGGCACGTGACGCGCTGCACGTCGCGACGATGGAGGCCTACGGCATCAAGCGGCTGTTGTCAGCCGACAAGGAGTTTGACCCAATCGAGACCGTAGAACGGGTGAACCCGGTTCGTGGTGTGCCGAAGACCGAGGGACAGAAGAAACCGTAGACCAGCCGCTACTCGATGAGGACTTGGCGCTCCAGCGGTGGTTGGATCGGGCTTCAGGCCGGAGCGTCTCTCTGGCCGCCTTCGGCGGCAGCCGGCGGGGGCGCCGGCGCACCCAGTCTGAAGCGCTCGCTAGCGGCCCGCTGCGGCAGCCGGCGAGAACGCCGGCGACCCCAGCCGCGTCTCATCACCCACAATCTCCGCCAGCACCGGCTCGATGTACCCGTAGAACCGCTCCGGGTCCTCCGACATCGGGAAGTGGCCCAGGCCCTCCATCGTCCGGTACGTCGCGCCCGGGATCTCTGCGGCGACGGCTTCGGACAGGGCGGGGGGCGTGGCGGCGTCGTACTCGCCGGTCAGCAGGAAGACGCGCGTCTGCGTCGTGTCGATTTCGGACGCCTTGTCGCCCAGGTCGTGGTCGGTGCCCCAGTAGAAGAGGTCGCCCCGGAACACGCGTGGGGCGCCCTGGCTGTAGCACCAGCCGACCTCGCGGCGGAATGCCTCGGGCGCCGACGGCGACGTGATCCCGATCATCAGGTCGCTCTTGTAGCCGTTGTTGATCTCGGGGTGGTCGAGCAGGTCGATGTTGCCGGGGTCCGACTTGATCGCCGCCTCCAGGCCGATGACGGCCTGGAACAGGCCCGGGCGGTGCAGCGCGAGGTCGAGGGCCAGGTGGCCACCGATCGAGCTGCCCATGTAGACCGGGTCATCGAGCTGGAGCTCGCCGACGAAGGCCGTCACGAAGTCGAGCAGGAAGCTCTTCGTCAGCCTGTACTCCTGCTTCCACCACTCGACGCCCGTGGGCGGCACGGACTTGGCGTGGTAGGGCAGGTCGTAGGCCAGCAGGTGGTAGTGCCGGCCGATCCGCTCGTCCTCCAACTGGTGGCGCCACTGGCGGCCGTCGGAACCGGCGGTGTGCTGCAGGACCAGCGGAATGCCGTCCGGGTTGCCGGCCGACTCGAAGTAGACCTCGTAGCCGACGCCCTGGACTTCGAGGTCCAGGTAGCGGCCGACGCGCTTCGCGAACGTGGGCATCAGGCGCGTCTCCCGGCTGTCGCGGCGGCGTACGCCCGGCGGCGCGCAAGCGCGAACACCGCCATCAGGCCGCCGCCCGCTGGTCGCCGAGCAGCATCCGCTTCACGTCGCCGTCCGTCCGCTGGCTCAGGATGAAGAGGTAGAGCGTCAGGAACGGCACGCCGAAGAACAGGGCGACGACGGCGAGCAGGAGGCCGCCCGGGGAGAAGCCGTTACGCCACGCGACCCACAGCCCCGACAGGGTGAGGAACCCCATGAAGTCGAGGTTGAACTGGCCGTTCCAGGTCATCGCGGCGATGTCGCCGAAGAAGACACCGAACAGGCCCAGGCCGTGTTCCATCGCGACGAACACCGTGTAGACGACGATCACGCCGAAGATGGCGCCGAGCAGCAGGCGGAAAGCGTTCATGCGGAATCTCCTTCGGTTTCGTTGGCCACGTCGCGCATCACCTGGACCAGGCGGCGTAGCGCCGGGTAGTACGCGGCGTATTCGAGCTGGTCACGGTTCATCTCGATGCCGTGGTGCACGCTGGCGAAGAACGGGTCCTGGTAGAAGGGCCGCGGCACCTCGCGCAGGAGCTCTCGCCACTCCGCCTCCGGCCCGGCCAGGAAGACGTCGGACGGCGTTTCCGCCTCGCAAGGCTCGAGCGCGGCGATGGCCCCGTCCTCGAAGCGAATCGCGTGATGCCGGTCGCCCACGCTCAGCCGCAGGCTCGCCGTCCAGTGCCGGATGGTGTACCGGAACTCGGGATCCTGCTCCAGGGTCGATTTCAGGTTGTTCCAGGGAATCATCCGAGAATCGTAGCGCGGCGACCACTCGGAACGCTCCAACTGGCTGCGCCCGCCTCACACTGGGTGCGCCGGCGCCCTCGCCGGCTGCCGCCGAAGGCGGCCAGGGAACCGCGCCGCGAAGCGGCGACCGCTCTCCGCCGGGGGTGCGGGTCTTCTCAGCCGGCGCGAGCGCCGTTCGGGACCGGGCGCTCGGGAGTCAGCAACGCCGGAAGAAGGCCGTCCTCATAGCCCACATCGAACAGCATGCCCTGCGAAGTGATCCCCATCATCTTCCTCGGCTCCAGGTTGACGATGAACAGCGCCTGCCGACCTTCGATCTCCGTCGGGTCCTCGCGCTCCTGTTTCATCCCCGCGAGGATCGTCCGCTTGTGGTCGCCGAAGTCGACCTCGAGTCGTACGAGCCTGGTCGATCCTTCGACTTCGCAGACGCTCTCGATCGTGCCGACGCGGGCGTCCACCTGATTGACGACACCGATGTCGATGGCGGGCTTCACCGGTGCGGGCTTCATCTCTTCCAAGACCGATCCTCCTCTGGGTTCCGTTCGAGGGGGGCGAATCGTACTGGGAGAGCGGTTGCCGCTTCGCGGCGCGGCTCCCTGGCCGCCTTCGGCGGCAGCCGGCGAGGGCGCCGGCGCACCCAGTGGGGAACTGCGCGGCTAAACGGCGACCACTCTCCGCGTGGTAGAAACTTCGCCGCAATGCCTGACCCTGACTTCTCCACCTTCCCCCTCAAGAAGAAGGGCAACCGCTACCAGGACTTCGAGGACGGCCAGGTGTTCGAGCACCACTGGGGCCGCACCCTCACCGAGGCGGACAACGCGCTCTTCGCCACGACGACCCTCCGGTTCACGCCGCTCTACTTCAACGCCGAGTACGCCCGCGCCCACGGCCACGACACGGTCGTCGTCGACCCGCTGCTCGTGCTCTGCACCGTGGTCGGCATGTCGGTCGAGGACCTCTCCGAGGGCGGCGGGCCGTTCCTCGGCGTGAACGACGTGAAGTTCCACCGGCCGGTCTACCCGGGCGACACGATCACCGGCCGCAGCACCGTGGTGAACCGCCGCGAGTCCGGTTCGCGGCCCGGCTTCGGCATCGTCACCTGGAAGACGGAGGCCACGAACCAGAAAGGCGAGACGGTCCTCACCTACCAGCGCACCAACCTGGTCGCCAAGCGCCGCGAGCCCACGCCATGACCGCCCTCACCTCCTCCTCCACCTACTTCGAGGACTTCACCGCTGGCCAGAAGATGCGCCACGCCCGCAGCACCACGATCGAAGAAGTCGAAAGCCAGCTCCTCACCAAGCTC
>JAJDZH010000065.1 GCA_022824725.1 Thermoanaerobaculia bacterium
CCCGAGTGGGAGGCGCTGCTGCGCGAGATGAAACGACGCGCCGACGCCGCCGGCCACCTCCGGTTCGGCCTGCCGAAGGAACTCGGCGGTCAGGACGGCTCGAATCTGGCGATGGCGGTGATCCGGGAGCACCTGGCCGCCAAGGGGCTGGGCCTGCACAACGACCTGCAGAACGAATCCTCGATCGTCGGCAACTTCCCGACCGTGATCATGATGCACCGCTTCGGGACGCCCTCCCAGAAAGAGCGGTTCATGGAGGGGATGATGACCGGAGCGGTGCGGATGGGCTTTGGCCTGACCGAGCCGGACCACGGCTCGGACGCGACCTGGCTCGAGACCTCCGGGGTCCGCGACGGCGACGACTGGGTGATCAACGGCGCCAAGCGCTTCAACTCGGGCCTCCACGCTGCCACCCACGACCTGATCTTCGCGCGGACTTCGGGCGATCAGGGGAAGGCGGACGGAGTGACCTGCTTCATCGTGCCGACGAACTCGCCCGGCTTCGAGGTCCCCTTCATGTGGTGGACCTTCAACATGCCGACGGACCACGCCGAGGTGTCGCTGACGGACGTGCGCGTGCCGAATGACGCCATCTTCGGCGAGGAGGGCCGCGGCCTCGCCCTGGCCCAGACCTTCGTCCACGAGAACCGCATCCGCCAGGCGGCGTCAGGTGTCGGCGCCGCCCAGTTCTGCATCAACGAGAGCATCAGGTACGCCCGCGACCGGATCGTCTTCGGCAAGCCGCTCTGGCTCAACCAGGCGATCCAGTTTCCGCTCGCCGAACTCCAGACCGAGTGCGAGATGGTCCGCAACCTGGTCTACAAGACCGCCTGGGAACTCGACCAGCAGCACCACATGGAGGTCACGGACAAGGTGTCCATGTGCAACTACCGCGCGAACCGCCTCGTCTGCAACGCGGCCGACCGGGCCATCCAGACCCACGGCGGCATCGGCTACACCCGGCACATGCCGTTCGAGCACATCTACCGCCACCACCGGCGGTACCGGATCACCGAAGGCTCGGAGGAGATCCAGATCCGCCGCGTGGCGGGGATCATGTTCGGCAAGAAGGCGAAGCGATAGGCGAAGCCCGGCGCTAAGACGCCGGCTCCAGAATCGCCTGGTAGGTGAGACGTCGGGAGAGCGACCGGACGTCCGGACGCCGCGGTCCGAAGTGCTGGATCATGCCGACGAAGACGAGGTCTTCCTTCGGGTCGATCCAGAACCAGGTGCCGGCGGCGCCGCCCCAGTAGTACTCGCCCTTCGAGATGCCGTCGGCGGCGACCGGGTCGAGGACGACGGCGAAGTCGAGGCCGAAGCCGGTGCCCGGGGACATTTCCTTGAGCTCGCGGGGCAGGTGGTTCAGGTGCATCAGTTCGACGGTCGAGGGCGCGAGGATGCGCACGCCGTCCAGCTCGCCGCCGTTGAGCAGCATCTGGCTGAACCGCATGTAGTCCATCGTGGTCGACACGAGGCCGCCGCCGCCCGAGAGGAAGTTCGGCGGGTCGAAGTAGCTGCGCGAGCCGCCGAAACCCTCCTGCGGCATCAGGTTCCCGTCCGCGTCGTGGGTGTAGACCTGGGCGAAGCGGTCCGCCTTGTCCGCGGCCACGTGGAAGGCGGTGTCGTTCATCCCCAAGGGGCCGAACAGGCGCTCGTTGAGGAACTCGTCGAAGCGCTGTCCCGAGAGCACCTCGACCAGATAGCCCTGGACGTCGACCGCGACGCTGTAGTGCCACATCGAGCCGGGCTGCTGGCGGAGCGGGATCTTCGACAGCTTGTCGATCATGTCCTTGAGGGTGGAGTCGTTGTCGAGGACGTTCGCTTCCTGGTACAGCGTGTCGACCTGGGACTGGGAGAAGATGCCGTAGCTGAGGCCGGCGGTGTGCGCCATCAGTTCGCGGATCGTCATCGGGTGGTCGGCCGGCTCGGTGATCGGCTGGCCGTTCGGCCCGTCTTCCTTCGCGACGACCAGTCCCTCGAACTCGGGGATGTAGCGGTGGACCGGGTCGGAGAGCCGGAACTTGCCCTCCTCGTAGAGCATCATCAGCGCGACGCCGGTGATCGGCTTGGTCATCGAGTAGATGCGGAAGATGACGTCCTCGCTCATCTCGGAGCCGGCCTCGATGTCGCGGTGGCCGAAGGTGCCGAAGTGAGCGATCTTGCCCTGACGCGAGATCATCGTCGTGATGCCGGAGAGCAGACCGTCGTCGACGAGGCCCTGCATCGCATCGTTCAGACGCTCGAGGCGCTCGCTCGACATGCCGACTTCTTCGGGCGCCACCCTGGCCAGGTCGCGGGGGCCCTGCATCGGAACGTCGGCGCGGGACTGGCCGCAGGCGACCAGACCGAGGCTCAGGAAGGCGACGGCGAGGAGCGCGGCCACCAAGCGGAACAGTTGGGCGGAACGAGTCATGAAACTCTCCCTTGACGGACGGTGAAACGGGACTTGGAGAAACGGCAAGACTAGCAGCCCCGAAGGGGCGTCGGGGCTTTCCCTTCAGCGTGCCGGAAGCCGCGCGTGGACGGGGCGTCGCTGTTACGATCAGTGACTTCCCGATGGAGAAGACGATCGACAGGCCGAAGCTCGCCCGGGACATCATGGTGACCAGGCTGGTCACGGTGCATCCGCGCACTCATGTGTTCGATGGCATCGCGGCGCTGCTCCGCCACCGGATCACCGGCGCTCCGGTGATCGGCGAACGCCACAGCTATCTCGGCATGCTGTCGGAGAAGAGCTGCCTGACCGTCCTCACCGTGACGGCGCGCGCGGCGGACGAGCGCGGGCTGGCAACGAGCCGCCGTTCGCGGTCGCAGGACTTCATGACGAAGCGCCTGGTCACGCTCCGGGCCGGTATGCCGGCGCTCGACGCGATTGCCCTCCTGCTGAAGAACCGGATCTCGGGCGCGCCGGTGGTGGACCCGGCCGGCCGCTTCCTGGGGGTCTTTTCCGAGAAGTTCTCGATGGACGTGCTGCTCGGCCTCGCCTACGACCAGTTGCCGGCGGCGCCCGTGGATGCGTTCATGAACACGGACTTCGGACGGGTGATCGAGGGCTCCGAACCCTTGCTCGAGATCGCGCAGCGTTTTCTCGACACGCCGTACCGCCGCCTGCCCGTGGTCCGGGACGGGGCGCTCGTGGGGCAGGTCAGCCGCCGGGACGTGCTCGCGGCGGAGCACCATCTGACCTCGGCTCTCGACGGCCGGCGTTCCATCCTGCGGGAGCGCAGCAGCGAGCTGGGCCTGGAGGATCTGGCCGCGCCGGACGAAGAAGGGGATCCGGCCGACTTCGAGCTCGACTCCACGGACGCCTCGGCCTTCATGGACCGCAAGGCGCGGACGATCTCCGAGGACACGGACCTGCTGACCATCGCGCGCATCTTCAAGAGCACGCCGTACCGCCGCCTGCCTGTGCTGCGTGGCCGCCGGCTGGTTGGCCAGATCAGCCGACGCGACGTGCTCGCCGCCACCCACGGCCTGCTGGTGCGCGCGCCGCAGCCCGGCCAGGCGTTGCTCTACCTGAGCGCCGTCACGGGGGCGGGCGAACGACCGTCGCTGTCGCGAACCTGAACCGGAGAGTGGTCGCCGCTCCGCGGCGTGTTGTTCTTCGGAAGCCGGCGAGGGCGCCGGCGCACCCAGTAGGCGGGCGGCTCCATCGAGGACGGCGGCGCACCCAGTAGGCGGGCGGCTCCATGCCCAGAGGTGGAACTGCCGCGAGGGCCGGCGGACTGGTACCCTCCCGGCTGGATTCCGGCAGCAAGGAGCAGATTCATGCGACCGTCACTCGTCGTTCTCGGGCAGCGTGCGCCACGGCACGTTCTTCTTCTGAGCCTGGCCTGCCTGTCTCTGACGTGGCTGGCGGCGGTACCCGTAGCCGCGGCGGACGACGACGAGCCGAAGCTGGTCGAGCCGGCGCCGGCGAGGCCGGACGGCGAGGGCGAAGGGCCGTTCGACCGCCTGATCCTGCGCGGCGTGATGGTGGTGGACGGCACCGGCGCGCCGCCGATGGGCCCGGTCGACATCGTCATCGAGGGCAACCGGATCGAGGAGATCAAGAGCCTCGGCATGGCCAACACCGAGATCGACGAAAGCAGGCGGCCGAAGGACGCCGACCACGAGCTCGATCTCTCCGGTTCCTGGGTGCTGCCGGGACTGGTCGACCTCCACGTTCACACCGGCGGCGTACCCAAGGCGCCCCGTGCGGACTACGTGTACAAGCTGTGGCTGGCGCACGGCATCACGACGGCGCGCGGCGTACCCACCGGGCCACTCGAGTGGGACCTGAGCGAGAAGGAACGCAGCCGCAGGAACGAGATCACCGCGCCGCGCTTCGTTTCCTTTCAGCGTCCGGGCAGCGGCAAGGAGTGGAAGGACCGGGACATTCGCACTCCCGCGGACGCCCGCGAGTGGGTGCGGTACGCCCACGAAAAGGGCGTTGACGGCCTCAAGCTCGGCGCCTTCCCGCCGAAGATCATGGCGGCGCTGCTCGACGAGGCCGGCAGCCTGGGAATGGGGTCGACCGCCCACCTCGACCAGATGGGAGTCGGCAACATGAACGCGATCGACTCCGCGCGGTTGGGACTGGTCGGGATGACCCACTTCTACGGCCTGTTCGAGTCGATGTACGAG
>JAJDZH010000260.1 GCA_022824725.1 Thermoanaerobaculia bacterium
ACATCCTGGAGCCCTCCGACGAGGTAGCCGAGGACTACCGCACGAGCCTGGTCGAGACCCGCGACGGCCGCTTCTACTCCGGTCTGCTGGTCGAATCGAAAGACGAAGCCTTGCGCATCCGCTCGAATCCACTCGACCCGAACCACATCGAGACGATTCCTCGCGAGGAGATCGAGAGTCTCGACGAGTCGGCCCTCTCGCCCATGCCGAGCGGCCTGCTCAGCACCCTCCGGCCGGCCGAGGTGCGGGACCTGATCAGGTACGTACTCCAGCCGCCGTGATCCGCGAGCTGCGCGCCGTGATCCTCGGAAACCGGCGGGGACGCCGGCGCACCCAGTGGATGGTCCTGCTCGCCGCGGCGGTGGTGGCGCCGGCGGCCGGACAGCACGGCGCGATCGGCGGCGAGTGGCACGAGTACGGCGGCGACGCCGGCGGCACGAAGTACGCACCGCTCGGCCAGATCCACCGCGGCAACGTCGGCGACCTGGCGATCCGCTGGCGCTGGGAGTCGCCCGACAACGCGATCGCGGACCCCGACGCCGGTCTCGACAACGTCGCCTTCGAGGCGACCCCGCTGATGAGAGGCGGCGTCGTCTACACCAGCACCTCCTTCAGCCAGGCCGCCGCCATCGACGCCGCGACCGGCCGGCAGCTCTGGGTCCACGACCCGAGAAGCTACAAGTCGGGACGCCCTCCAAACAACGGCTTCCTCCACCGCGGGCTCGCCTGGTGGACGGACGGCGAGACGGAGACGGTGTACCTGGCAACCGGCGACGCTCGCCTGATCGCGCTCGATCCGGCGACCGGCACGCCCCGGCGGGAGTTCGGCAACCGCGGCACCGTGGATCTCACAGCCGGCATCCGCTCCCTGAGCGGCAGGTCCGACCAGTACGGCCACACCTCGCCGCCGACCGTCGTTGGCGACGTGGTCGTCGTCGGCTCCTCGGTCATGGACTGGGCGCCGCAGCCGGAGTGGCCGCCCGGCGACGTCCGCGGCTACGACGCCCGCACCGGCCGGCTCCTGTGGACCTTCCATACCGTGCCGCGCCCCGGCCAGTTCGGCTACTCGACCTGGGAGAACGGCTCCGCCGAACGGGTCGGCGGGGCCAACGTCTGGGCGCCGATGACCGCCGACCTGGAACTCGGCTACGTCTACCTGCCGGTGAGCGCCCCGTCGAACCACTTCTACGGCGGCCACCGCAAGGGCGACAACCTGTTCGCCAACAGCATCGTCTGCCTCGACGCCAGGACCGGCCGCCGCGTCTGGCACTACCAGATCGTCCACCACGACATCTGGGATTTCGACCTCCCGGCGCCGCCCAACCTGGTCGACATCACGGTCGGAGGCCGCGAGATCCCCGCCGTCGCGCAGGTCACGAAGCAGGGCTGGGTGTTCGTGTTCGACCGGCGGAACGGCAGGCCGGTGTGGCCGATCCACGAGGTGCCGGTCCCGCAATCGACCGTGCCCGGCGAGCGAACCGCGCTGACCCAGCCGCGGCCGACGAAACCGCCGCCCTTCGAACGGCTGGGCATCACGCGGGAGGATCTCGGCGACGGCGCCGAGGAGGTGCTCGCCGACCTCGACTGGGGGCCGATCTACACGCCCCTGTCCACCCGCGGCGCCGTGATCTACCCGGGTCTCGGCGGCGGCGCGAACTGGGGCGGCGCCGCGGTCGATCCGACCCGCTCGAGGCTGTACGTCCCGGTCCAGGGGGTCGTTCCGTTCTGGATTCGCCTCTACCAGACGGCCATTTCCGGCTACTACCTGTACGAATCCGCCATCCTGTGGGCGTCCGGCAACCGCTACCTGCTGAAGCCGCCCTGGGGGCACGTCGCGGCCTACGACCTCGACCGCGGCGAGATCCTCTGGCAGCGGGCCAACGACGGTGCGAACGGCTACGCCGGCACCTCGTCCCTGCTCGCCACCCAGGATCTGCTCTTCTACGCCAACCGCTCCCGACCCGTGCTGACCGTCCTCGACCCGGCGAACGGCGACGTGCTCCGCACGATCCCGCTGCCCGCGGCAGCCTCCGGCGCTCCGATGAGTTACACCGTGGACGGTCGCCAGTACGTCGTCGTCGCGGTCGGCGCCGGGTCCTTCGACGCCGAACTCGTCGCGCTTTCCCTGGCCTCGGACCTGCCGGAGCAGCATCCCGGCGCCCTGGGCTTCTCCCTGCCGTCCGTGACCGCCCGGGAGACGGACGGCGAGATCACACTGAGCGTCGTCCGCGCCGGCGGCAGCGACGGCGCGGTCGCCGTCTCCGTGCGGACCGCCGGAGGCACCGCCACGGCGGGAACCGACTACAAGCCGGTCGCCCGCACACTCGCCTGGGCTCACGGCGATTCGGCCAGCCGGACGTTCACGCTGCGGCTGCTCGAGGACGGCGCCCGCGAGGGACCGGAGACGATCGAACTCGAACTCCACGATGCGCTGGGGGGAGCGGCCCTCGGCGAGCGCCGCATGGTGGTCACGGTCGAGGAGGCGGACGCTCCGACCGGACCGATCGCGGAATGCGTTCCGGACACGACGACCCTCTGCCTCAACGACGGCCGCTTCCGGGTCCGCGCCCGCTTCGCCACAGCCGCCGGCGAGGACAGCGCCCCGGCAACCGGCACCCACCTGACCGGGGACACCGGCTACTTCACCTTCTTCGACCCGGCGAACATCGAGATCGTTCTGAAGGTCCTCGACGCCTGCGCACTGAACGACAGATACTGGCTCTACGCCACCGGCCTCACCGACGTCGAGGTAGAGCTCGAAGTCGCCGACCCGGTGACCCAGCGGCGACGCGTCATCACGAATCCGCTGGGCGAGCTGTTCCAGCCGGTCGCCAACAACCAGGCGTTCGCCTGCGAGTAGAGCCGCGAACCGCTACGGCGGCCCCTCTGCTCGCAAGCGCTCGTACGCTTCCATCTGGACCTTCGCCTCGTCGCTGCGCCCCAGAGCCGCGAGCACCCGGGCATAGTTGAAACGGAGCGGCGCGTTGCCGTCGAGCCCGAGGTCGAGCGCCCGCTCCATTCGCTCGGCGGCCTCGGTGTGTCGGCCGGCCTCCGCGGCGATCATGCCGAGGAGGGCCTGAGCCTCGCCGAGATCGGGATCGAGGGCCGCGGCCCGTTCGAGCGCGGGCGCGGCGTCTTCGGCACGCCCGCTCGTGTGCAGGAACATTCCCTCCAGGTAGTGGTGCTCGACCCGGTTCGGTTCAAGCAGGCGCGCCTCGCGAGCACTGGCCGCCGCATCGGCGGCCCGACCCAGGGAGAACAGCACCTTGGCCCGCAGGGAGTGAACGTCCGCGGCACGCGGATCGTCCAGGCGTCCCGGCAGGCCCGCCAGGCGTTCGAGAGCGGCTTCGAGGTCGCCCGCCGCCGCCAGCCGTTGCGCCTCCGACAGAGCCGACACCGTCCCCGCGGAGGCCAGGCGCTCGCTCTCCGCCGCGCGTTCCCGGGCCTCCTCGAGCGACCGGTAGCGGTCGAGCGCCGCCCGTGCGGCTTGCCGGTCTCCGGCGGCGGCAAGCGTCCGCCCGAGCCGGTAGGCCACTTCCGGTTCCTCCGGCGCCAGTTCCCCGGCGACCCGCAGGTGTTCGAGCGCTTCCGGGTAGCGGGCTTCGGCCACGAGAAGGTCCGCCGCTTCCAGACGCACGACGACCGCGTCGCCCACACCAACGTCGAGCGCTCGCTGCAGGTAGCCCAGGGCCTCCACGCGGCGGCTCGGATCGCGCGCCAGCGCCAGACCCCGGGCGAGGTCCAGGCCGGGACTCGTGACGTTCCCGGCCGCGGCCGCCGATAGTGCCGCCAGCGCCTCCCCCGCCTGACCGTCGGCCAGCCGCAGGAGGGCCAGTTGCTCGTAGACATCGGCGCCGCCAAGCCGCCGTGCCGCACCCTGCTCCAGCAGCCGGATCGCTTCGCCGGTACGGTCCAGGTCGCGAAGCAGCAACGCCGGCGCCAGGTAGGCCGACGCGACGTCGCGGGCAGCCCCGCTGCCGGCGGCTGCCGGACCATCCGGCTCAAGCTCTCGCGCCCGGGAGAACGCCGCCAGAGCATCGTCCGCGCGGCCAAGCGTCAGCAAGGCCCGA
This sequence comes from Thermoanaerobaculia bacterium, assembly GCA_022824725.1. Classification (GTDB taxonomy): domain Bacteria; phylum Acidobacteriota; class Thermoanaerobaculia; order Multivoradales; family Multivoraceae; genus Multivorans. Next base: position 4,071 of record JAJDZH010000260.1, read on the forward strand.
GCCAGCGCCAGGGCCGGCCCGAACTCCGAGGGCGCGCGCTCGACCGCCGCACGGGCCTGCGCCAGTGACTCGACCGGATCGCTCGCTGCCGATTCACCCTCACCAGGAACGGTCCATCCAGGTGCGACCGGCATGGCGGCGCCCACCAGGAGGGCGGCCACGAGGCCGCACCGCAGGATCGACGCGCGGCCGAGGCCGGGCACGGAGCCTGCGACGGGTTTGGCGGCTGGCCCGGACACGGGCAGTCAGCGTAGCAGCCCGCACTTGACAGCAACCTCGGCCGGAAGAACAATCTGGACAGATCATCTAGCCAGCAAGAAAAGAACAACACCATGCCCGTATGGCCCCTGCAGGACGCGAAGAACCGGTTCAGCGCCGTAGTAGCCGCCGCGATGGAAGGCGAACCCCAACGCGTTACGCGACGAGGCAAGCCAGCCGTAGTCGTGCTTGCAGACAAGGAATACGAACGCCTCCGCCACCTGGAGCAGGCGAAGGCGCCTACCTTCGTCGAACACCTCCTCGCAATGCCCCAAGACGACGGAGAGTTCGAACGACTCAAGGTAAAGCCGCGCGATGTCGACTTCTGATGTACCTCCTCGACACCAACTCCTGATCGCGGCCACTGCGCTCGAACGCGGGCTGACAGTGGTCACCCGCAACGTGCGGCACTTCAAGCCGGCGGGCGTGCCAGTACTGAATCCGTTCGACCCCCGCTAGCGCCAGCGCGCCAATCGGCTTCCGAGGCCGTCTACAAAGCTGATTCCTACCCGGCCGACATCTGGAAGAAGCAGAGCTTGTTGCCGTCGAGATCGCGAACATAGGCGCCGTAGAAGGTGGGCAGCCTCGCTCCGGGCGCGCCCTCGTCCGTGCCGCCCAGTTCGAGCGCCTTGGCGTGGAGCTTGTCCACGTTCTCCTGGGAGCCGGCGGGAATCGCGACCATCGTGCCGTTGCCCGGCGCCGGCGCCTGCTCGTCGTAGGGGATGCAGATGGCGAGCATCCCTCCCGTCGGCGCCGTCCCGTAGAACTGGATCCGGTCCATACCGAACATCCGGGAAGCGCCCAGTTCACCGAGCAGTGCGTCGTAGAACGCCTTTGCCCGCTCCATGTCATTCACGCCGATCGTGCAATAGCCCAGCATTCGATGTCTCTCCTGTTTCGGGTTGGCGCCGTCGCGACCAGCCGCGACGGGCGGGCCGGAAGATAGCAGCAGAAGGCGGGCCCGCGCTCCCTGGGCCGCCGCGCCCGCGCTGTCCTGCCGGCTCAGGCGTCCGCTTCGCCCTCCTCGGCGCCTCCGATGTCCTCGATCAGGTCGGCACGGCGCAAGTCGAGCTTCTCGCCGGTGAAGCTGTCCAGCTTGTAGACCCAGGATCCGTGGTAGTCGTTGAACTCCTGCATCTCTTCCGCCCGGTTCAGGATGTCCGCTTTCTCCTGGAGTTCCTCCTCGGGCGTGTCGCGCTCGATCTCCACCTGCTGCACCGTGTGGTAGCCGCCGATGCGAATGTAGCGGTCGTCCTCGCGCGCGGCGACCGCGACGACGTAGCCGGAACCGTCTTCCAGTTCGTACCGGAACTCGCCGTCGAAGGTGAGATCGGCGACTTCCTCGTCGTCGGCGAGGTGGACCTCGGAGAACCGCAGCCGGGACAGGAAGTTCTTGACGCGGCCGACCTCGCTCGTCTTCTCGCGCCGCCCGGACGGCACCCGCTCGAGCCCGAGGTCAGCCCCCTCTTCGCCGTCCTTGCTGAACGTGAAGTCGGGACCCTCGATGCGCACCACGTCCCCCGAGGCGACGTCGACGATCTCCTTCTGCAGGAACTGGTCGGCGGTGCTGTCGATCAGCACGGTCGCGTCGGTCAGGTAGATCGGGTTGTCCTCGCCGTCGAGCCGCCGCACGTAGTTTCCGCTGCCATCGGCGAACCGGTCGCCGACCCGCAGCCGCACCATGTCGCTGCCGGCCGCGTTCCTGAGCGCCACCTCGACGGTGTCCTCTCCCGGCGGCTCGATCCCGAGTTCGGCCGCCAGACTCTCGCCGGAGCCGACCTCCTTGGCCAGCTCGATGTCGAGCAGGCTGCGCACCAGGCGGTTCACTCCCTCGTTCCGCGCACGGTAGTCGTGAGCTTCCTCCACCACGTAGACATCGCCCTGCCGGCTCAGGGTGACCTGTTCGTCGCCCTGGAGGATCTCGACCGCGACGATCTCGTCCGGGTTCAGGTTGGGCAGGAACTTCTGCCCGCTCTCGAAGCGCTCCGCGCGCGACACGCTGTTCCAGTAGCTGAAGGCGGAAAGCGCGAGCAGCACGGCCGCCGCGATCGCAAGTCGCTGGTTCATCTGGTTCATGCCGGTATGACTCCCTCGATCCTCAGCGGCGGCGGGCGCGGTAGAGGCCGACCAGCAGCACGACGATCGGCATCCAGCCGATGACGGCGAAGCGCACCGCCGACTCTTCGCGCTCCAGGGCCTCGCGGCGGCCCTTGCGGATGTCCCGCAGTTCCCGGTTCGCCTCCAGGATCCGCTCGTTCAGCTCGTCGACCTCGTCCTGCAGCTTCCGCTCGAACAGGGCCGCGTTCCGTTGCGTGATCTCGCCCTGCTTCTCCCGAAGCTCCTCCTGGAAGCTCTCGATCTCCTCGCGGATCTGGCGCTCGCGGTCGAGCGTGTCGAGTTCCGCCTGAGCCTCGATCTCGTCGAACCGGAGGAAGGGCCGGCTCATGCCGCTCTTCGCGCGAACCGTCATCAGGTCCTGGGAGCCCAGCAGGTAGTCGATGCTGTTCAGGACGACCTTGTGGTTGTCGTTCTGGGCCTGGACGATGCCGAACGGGTTCTGCAGGAAGGCGATCTGGTCGTAGACGAAGTCGACATCCGCGAACACGACGACCGCCGCCTCTCCCCGCTCCTCTTCCGGCAGCGGATCGCGGTGGATGATCTCGACGTCGTCGGGCGGCGGCACCTCGATCTCCGGCGGCAGGTTCGGCGGCCGCACCGCCTCCCTGTCGGGGTAGTCCACGCCGTCCGGGAAGGCCGTCGGCAGCTTGCCGCGCACCACGTAGGCGAGGACCAGGGGCTCCTCGCCCGGCGTGAAGGCGTCGCGCAGCCTGGCCCCGTCGTTCAGGTCGGTGTAGGCGAGGGCATCGCCGCCGCCGAAACCGGGCAGCACCTCGAGGGTGTTGCCGGCGGCGGTCGTCGAGATCAGGGGACGGCGCTCGACGTCTCCGGCCTGTCCGGCGACCTCCGCAGCGCCCTCTTCTTCGGCGGCGCCGGCGTCCGCGACCGCCTCCTCGCGACTCTCGCTCTCGCGCAGCACTCCGGACAGGAAGAACCGCAGCTCGGACAGGCCCCTCAGCATCGGGCTCTCTCCATCCAGCACGTCGTCATGCTGCATCGAGTCGACGACCAGGTCGATGATCACCGACTCCGACGCGCCGAACTGGCTCATCGGCCGCCGGGCCGCCAGTTCGAAGTCGGCCGCGAACTCGTTGTCCAGCAGCTCCAGGCCCCAGGCGTCGAGCAACGGCGCCAGGTTCGATGCGGGCTGGTACTGGAGCGCCGCCCACGGCTGCTGCGGATTCTGCGGAGGCGTGTCGCCGAGCGCGTAGGGATCGATGAAGACCAGCGTGTTGCCGCCCCCGGCCACCCACTGGTCGATCGCGAAGACGGTCTTGTCCGGCAGCGCCTTGGGGTGGATCACCACCAGGAGGTCGTAGTCCTCGCGCGATATCTCGTCGACGTCGGCCGCGACCTGGGAGACGTCGTAGAGATCCTCCAGAACCTGGACGAGAATCCACTTCTGCGCGGGCGTCCGTCCCTGGGCGGCCAGCATCTGGGCCATCATCGGATCCTGGGCGCCGCCGAACACCTCGAGGCTCGAAAGGACCCCCACCCGCTGGCGCGTCGGCCAGAGCAGGCCGTGGATCTTCTTCGAGATCTCGTACTCGATGTTCTCCTGCTCCTGAGGCCACAGGAACTCGATCGTCTCCCGGCTGCCGGTCTGGGTCTCGAAGGCGAGGCCGAAGTAGAAGAGGTCGCCGTTCTGGTTGATCAGCTTGCCGTCGAGGCCGTCCTCGGCGGCGCGGTCGGCGGCGTCGCTGTCCGGGATCGGGTCGATCCATTCGATCTGGATCTTCCCCGCCGCTGCCCGCTCGTACTCGCCGAGCAGGCTGCGGAGATAACGCTCGTATCCGATGAAGTCCTTGACGAACTTCGGCAGCGTCTTGCCCGTCGTCTCGGAGAAGTAGAGACGGATATCGAGGGGCTTGACCCCCTCCTCCTGCATTCGGTCGAGGATGGCGTGGCTGCCGTCCGTCAGGGAGTAGAGGTCGTCGCCGGTCAGGTCGACGCGGAGGCCCTCGAACCACTCGTTCGCGACGTGGATCGAGAGCACGGTCATCAGGCCGATCAGCGCCAGCGTCAGCACGCGGCTCTGCGCAACCGTCATTCCTCGCCGGCCACCGGATGCGCCGGCGCCCGTACCACTGGGTGCGCCGGCGCCCCCGCCGGCATCCGGACTCAGCCTCGGTTCGTCAGTCATCTGCCAACCCTCAGTTCGTCTTCGTCTGGCCGAGCACCAACATGCCGCAGACCAGCCAGCCGACGGTGAACAACACGAAGAACAGCAACGAGTTCAACTGCAACAGACCCCGGGTCAGCGTCTCGAAGTGATCGAGCAGGCTCAGCGACGAGACGACCCGCTCGACGTAGCCGCCGAACCACTTGCCCACGAACTCCTGGGTCTGCGGCACGCCGATCAGCAGGAAGCCGACCGACGCCGCGACGGCCAGGATGAACGCCACCACCTGGTTCTTCGACAGCGCCGAGAACAGGAGACCGATCGCCAGAAGCACCGCCGCCGCCAGCAGCGTCGCGACGTAGCTCGCGAAGATCGCGCCCCAGTCCGGATCGCCGAGGCGGGCCACCTGGAACACCGCCGGCCACGTCAGGAGCACGGAGACGGCGAGGAAGGCCCAGCCGGCCAGGAACTTCCCGAGGTAGGAACCCTCGAGCGTGATCGGCAGGGTGAGCAGCAGCTCGACCGTGCCGGACCGGCGCTCCTCCGCCCAGAGCCGCATCGCCACCGCCGGCACCAGCACGACGAAGATCCACGGAAGGTAGCTGAACAGCGCGTCCAGATTCGCCTCGCGCAGCTCCAGGAAGCGGCCGAAGTCCCGCGACACCATGAGGTAGCCGCTGGCAATCAGGAAGATGACGATGAAGATGTACCCCAGCGGCGAGGCGAAGTAGCCGTGGAACTCCCGGCGCAGCACCGCTCTCATGCCGGTGAACCGGCGTGCCAGACCGCTCATGCCGCCACTCCCCTGGTCACGTCGCGGAAGAGCTCGTCGAGCCGGCCTTCCCGCACCCTGACATCGGCGACCCGGTGCTCGCCGACCGCCGCCAGCACGTCGTTCAGGCGGTTCTGGCCGTCCCTGGGCTCCGCCTCGACCTCGCCGCCCGGCAACACGCGGGCGCCGGCGCACCAGTCGGCGGCGGACAGGGCCGCCGCCACCTCGGCGGCGTCGCCCTCGGTAACCCGGAAGCGGACGGCGTTGTGGCCCGGCGCCTGGGCGACCAGGGCGTCCGGCGTCGAATCCACCAGGATGCGCCCTTCCGAGAGGATGACCGCGCGGTTGCACACCCGCTCGGCCTCGTCGAGGATGTGGGTCGAGAGGACGATGCAGCGATTCGCGGAAAGGCTGGAGATCAGGTCCTGGACGACCGCCTTCTGGTTCGGGTCGAGGCCATCCGTCGGTTCGTCGAGGATCAGCACGTCCGGATCGTGGATCAGCGCCTGCGCCAGACCGACGCGGCGCTTGTAGCCCTTGGACAGGGTCTCGATCGTCTGGCCGCGCACGCTCCGCAGGTGGGCCGTCTCGAGCACCCTGTCGATCGCCTCGTCCGCCGCCTCGAGTTCGCGCGCCTCGGCGATGAACCGCAGGAAAGCCTCGACGGTCATCTCGCCGTAGGCGGGAGCGTCCTCCGGCAGGTAGCCGATCCGCCGGCTCACAGCCAGGCGGTCGGCGGCGACATCGATGCCGGCGACCGCGATCGAACCCAGGTCCGGCTCCAGGAAACCGGTGATCATCTTCATCGCCGTCGTCTTGCCGGCGCCGTTCGGCCCCAGGAAGCCGAGCACGTCGCCGCGGCGCACCTGGAAGCTGATGCCGTCGACGGCGCGGATCGCACCATAGTGCTTGGTCAGGTCGGCGACGGAGATCAGGACCTCGCCAGGCCCATCGGTCTCGGGAGGTGTGGCCTCGGAAGGTGGGGCCTCGGGCGCTGCGGCCTCGGTCTCCGCCGCTACAGCGGGCGGGACGGAGTCGGGGTGGTCGGTTTCGGTCACTCTCGACGTTCTCCGTGAACAATGGACACCGGTTTTCGACGCAGGATCTCAGCACAACCCCGCAAGGGAGCGCAAGATTCCCGGCCAGGTCGCGAACTGACCTCGGACTGCCGGCCTACCAGGTATCCGGCGCCGAAGTCGAGTCGATCAGGCCGGAGAGGAAGATCGAGTTCAGGAACAACCGGTTGGAACCGTAGAAGTAGGCCCGAAAGTTCGGGTTGTCGAGAAGCTGAATCACGACGCCGCGGCCCATGCGGCTGGCCATGACGGCCGGCTTCCCGGCCAGGCGACGCTGGTTCTCCGGCGAAATCCAGCCGGAGAGGCGCGGCGGGTCCTGGTACACGGCGACGTTCTCGAAGGGATCGGAGCTGGGCGGCAGGATCCACTCACCGGTGCGGATCACGGCGAGGGCCGACCGCTTGTAGCCGTAGGCCAGCGGATGCGTCAGATCGAGTTCGGCGCCGACGATCGTGCCGGCCATGAGCTGCTCGGCTCGCTGGTTGCGGTAGTCGGCGTAGCGGTGGCGCTCCGACGCTTCGGACGCAGCCGCGTCCTCACCCTCGTCGGCTTCCGCTTCGCGGCCCAGGAGTTCGACGCCTGCCCAGCGGCTCGCCGCGCCGATGGCCACGACCGCGCCGCCGCTCCGCACCCAGTTCCGGAGGCGGTCCCGGACGTCGTCCCGCGGCGCCCCGCCGCCGAAGCCGCCCAGGGTCAGCACGACGTGGGTGTAGCGGTCCAGGTCCACGCTGCCGAGCGCTCCGAGATCGACCAGGGAGGCCTCCACGCCGAAGCGCTCGTCGAGCACGTGCCAGGCCTCGCCGACCCGGTACCCAGGAACGCCCCGGCCGGTCACGAGCAGAGGACGCGGCGCGACCAGAGGCCGCAGACTCGGACTGCCGATGTCGATGCCGGCGGCGGCCTGGCCGCTGATCAGACGATGGACGTCGACGCCGTCCGCGGCCGCTGCCTCCGCGAACAGCGCCTCCAGCGCGACCCGGGCATTGGCGCCAGGCTCGCCGTCGCGGCCGACCGGCACGACGATCGCTCCCGGTTCGAAAGTCTGAGGGCCGTCGGCTGTCTCGGCGATGAACGAAGCCGTCGCGGCCCGGGCACGCACTCCCGCGCGCTGCAGGCGGTTGAGCGTGCGGGCTGAAAAGTAGCCGTCCCAGGAGAAGGCGTAGGCGTAGGTCGACGTACCTCGGGGAGGGACGTCGAACGCGCCCGGCTCTATCGCGGCGTCGGTGACCGCCGCCCCCAGCAACTCGGGCCGGTAGGCGCCGCCCTCCAGGAGGTCGTACTCGGCGCCGAAGGCGAGCGGCAGGGTCCAGGACGAAACGTCGTAGAACACGGAGTCGTTGAACTCGGTCACTGTCTCGAAAAGGGACCGGACGAGCGTCGACTGGGGCTGCGCCAGCGGCACCAGCCACGACGTACCAGGCCCGTAGACGCGGCCCGAGACCGTGATCTCCCCGGTCGTCCCGTAGACCTCGACTTCGTGCCTCAGCAGCAGGTCGAGCATCCGGTGAGCCCGTCCGCGGTCGCCGTCCACGTGGAACACCCAGGCGGCCGGACCGGACGCCTCCGCCGCGGCCATGGCGCCACGGAAGAAATCCCGCTGCTGCTCGAGGAGTTCCAGGCGCTTCGCCACGCCGCCTTCGACCATCGACAGCGAGGCCAGCAACTGGTTCTTGATCCCGTATACGAACGCCAGTTCACCGTTCGCCGTCTCGAGCCGGTGCCCCGCCGCCCTCGCCTGCTCGAACAGGAAACCGACCGCGCCGTGAGCGTCCGGGTAGGTCGAGCCCTTGCCGAGGTAGAAGTCGTCGAAACCCTCCTGGGTGTAGTAGAGCCGGCCCGCGCCGTCGAACACGCCGGCGTGATGGGCCGCGATCGCTTCCGTCAGCTCCACGTTGCGCTCGGGAATCAGCGGATTGCGCCGGCTCGGGACGCCCGGCTGAAAGAAGAACGTGGCGTCGGAACCCATCTCGTGGAAGTCACCGACCAGGTTCGGCTGCCAGGCCTTCCAGGTCGCCACCCGGTTCCGCGACTCGGGGTGCTGCAGCAGCAGCCAGTCCCGGTTCAGGTCGAACCAGTAGTGGTTCGTGCGGCCGCCCGGCCATGGTTCGCGGTGTTCCCGGTGGGCGGGGTCGGCGTTCAGCACCATGCCCCGGTTCGTGTTCGCCCAGTGCGCGAAGCGGCCGATCCCGTCCGGATTCAGGCTCGGGTCGAGCAGGATGACGGCCTGCTCCAATTGCTCGGCGACCACGTCGGAGAGCGACGCGGCCAGGTGGTAGGCGACAAGCATCGAAGCGTTCGCGCCGCTCGGCTCGTTGCCGTGGATGCTGTAGCCGAGCCAGATGACGACCGGCAGGCCGTCGAGTTCCGCCAGGGGTTCCCGGGGATCGACCAGGCCGCGTCGCTGTTGGCGGATCTCGTCGAGCCGGGCATGGTTGCGCGGCGACGTGATCGTCAGCAGGGGCTGGGGACGCTGTTCATGCGTGTGCCCCTGCACCGAGATGGTCACCCGCGGCGAAGACGCGGCCACGGCCTGCATGTAGGCGTTGAGCTGATCGGGGCGAACGTGCCACTCGCCCACCTCGTAGCCGAGTACGGCGGACGGCCGGGGCACGTCCGGGTCGTAGGCTGAAGAACTCCCGGCGTCCGGCAGGTAGTAGGAGAGATCTTCGGCGGCCGCGGGCGCGGCGAGCAGTATGGCGAGAACGGCGAGAGAGACGATGCGCGTGCGTCGATCAGGCATCGCGCGAGTGTAGCCGCCGCACCGCGCTCGCCCGGCGACGGGCGTACAATGTGCCGCTTCCGATGAACCCGCCCCCGCCGCCCGAAGAAGGCCAGGTCCTGACCGGCCCTCAGTTCAGCGAACCCATGCGCGTGGTGACCGTGGCGGGCAACGGTCTGGGCGGCTGGAAGCTCGGCCTCGTCGGCACGCGGACCCAGCTCTTCCGGCAGGTGACGCTCGACGCCACGCAACTCTCCGAGCTGTCTGCGACCGACAGCGCATTCCGCTACGACGGCGACGGCGAGCTGCTTCGGCTCGGCCTCGACGCCCACGCGCTCGGCATCGCCTGGGAGTTCGACCCGTACTTCGGGCTGTCAGTGTCCCGGGTCGACCCGCTGCCCCACCAGCTCGAAGCCGTGTACGACCACCTGCTCAAACCGGCGCGGGTGCGCTTCCTGCTCGCGGACGATGCTGGTGCCGGCAAGACGATCATGTCCGGCCTGCTCCTTCGCGAGCTCCAGTTGCGCGGTCTCGCCGAGCGCATCCTGATCGTCGCCCCATCCAACCTGACGTTCCAGTGGCAACGGGAACTGCGCGAGAAGTTCGACCAGAGCTTCGTCGTGCTGAAGGGCGCCGAGCTGCGGGCCCAGTACGGAGTCAACCAGTGGATGGAGCGCGACCGGATCATCACATCGCTCGACCTGGCGAAGCGCGACGAGATCCTCCCCGGCCTGAAGCAGGCGCGCTGGGACCTGGTCATCGTCGACGAGGCACACCGGATGTCGGCCCGCGACGAGTCCCACAAGAGCCTGCGCTACAAGCTGGGGGAGTTGCTGCGCGACACGTCCGACCACCTGTTGTTGCTGACCGCGACGCCGCACAACGGCGACCCGGAGAACTTCTCCCTCTTCCTCCAGCTTCTCGACCGCGACGCCTACGCCAACGTCACGTCCATCCGCCACGCGTTGCACCAGGGACGAGCACCGTTCTACCTCCGCCGCACGAAGGAGGCGATGGTTCACTTCCCGCAGCGCGACGCAAACGGCGAGTGGGTCGTGCGGCCGATCTTCACGCGGCGAATCCCTAGCACCGCGGGCTTCTCCATCGAAGGCGCCGAACACGAGCTGTACCGGGAGGTCACCGAGTTCGTGAAGCGGCAGAGCCGGCTGGCAGCCGAACGCGACGACCCACGGGGTCGCGCCATGGGCTTCCTGATGGCCCTCTACCAACGCCGCCTGGCGTCCAGCACGCGCGCCCTCTTCCGCAGCCTGGGCAACCGAGCGGACAGACTCGAACAGGCGCTTGCGAGGGCGCACGATCTGGCCAGCGCCGCACCCCCCGATCTGCCGAGCATCGACGACCTCGAAGAGCTCGATGAGATGGAGGAACAGGAACGCGAGCGGGTGCTGGAACTCATCGAGGCCATCTCGCTCACGGACAACGCGGACGCGATTCGCGAGGAGATCGCCGAGCTGCGCGCGCTCGCCGTCCGCGCGGAGGCCGTCGAACGGCAGGGAGTCGAGGCGAAGCTGACCAGACTTGAGCGGCTCCTCCGAAGGGACGGGTTCTTCGATCGCCCGGACCAGCGCCTGGTGCTGTTCACCGAGTTCAAGGACACGCTGGACTACCTGGTCGAGAGGCTCCGGGCCTGGGGCTTCCGGGTCGCCACGATTCACGGCGGCATGAAGCCAGGCAGCCGCGACGAGCCGGGCACCAGGCTGCACGCCGAGCAGCAGTTCCGCGAAGGCGCCGTGCAGGTGCTCGCGGCAACGGAGGCGGCCGGCGAAGGCATCAACCTCCAGGTCTGCAATGTGCTCTTCAACTACGACATTCCGTGGAACCCGAACCGTCTGGAACAGCGGATGGGGCGCATCCACCGCTACGGACAGCAGAAGGACTGCCTCATCTTCAACTTCGTGGCCACCAACACCGTCGAGGGCCACGTCCTGGAGCGCCTGCTCGAGAAGCTGAAGGAGATTCGCCACGCGCTCGACGACGACGCCGTATTCAACGTGGTCGGCCAGGTGCTTCCGGCGTCCCGGATGGACCGGCTCATGCGCGACTACTACGCGGGTCGTCTCGGCCAGGAAGACCTGGAAGAACGCATCCTGCGCCCCATGGAAGAGTCGCGCTTCCGCGACATCTGCCGAAACGCTCTGGAAGGCCTCGCCTCGAAGAAGCTGAACCTGGAAATGCTCGTCGAGCGCCGTGCTCGCGCCCGCGAGCGCCGCGTGGTCCCGGAGACGATCGCCCGCTTCCTTCGTGAAGCCGCGCCGCGAACGGGCCTCGACCTTCGCTTCCTGCGCGGCGTCAAGCTGCGACACGCGTTCGAGCCCGGGCGAACTCCCGCCAGCCTGCGGGGCTACCAGCGCGACCAGGACTGGCGACTGGCCGATCTCGCCACACGGTATCCCCGCTGCACCACCGACCGCGATACCGCTCAAAGCCACAATCTCGAGTGGGTCACCCCCGGCCATCCGCTGTTCGAGGCTGTCCGCCGGCACACTCGCGACGAAGCGGCTGACTCGCTGCGGGCCGGCGCCACGTTCCACTCCCTGGATCACGCGGAACCCGC